>NZ_JBFUJV010000032.1:0-40295 GCF_056401175.1 Nocardioides sp. P4_G10
GTGGCGAGGGCGCCGAGGTCGCTCGGGTTCCACAGTGCGAAGGACTCGACGGTGCCGTTCTCGACGTACTCACGCATCTGGTTGGGGGTGCCCAGACCGGTCAGCGCGACCTTGCCCTTGGAGGAGGAGTCCGACAGGTAGCGGGCCGCGGCCGCGATGCCGACCGTGGTGGGCGAGATGATGCCCTTGAGGTCGGGGTGGTTCTGCAGCAGCGCCTCGGTCTGGTCGAACGACTTCTGGTCGTCGTCGTCGCCGTAGACCGTGTCGACCAGCTCGATGTCGGCGTAGTCGGGGTTGTCGGCGAGCTCCTTCTCCATCATGTCGATCCAGGCGTTCTGGTTGGTCGCGTTGGCGGCCGCGGACAGGATGGCGATCTCGCCCTTGCCRCCGATCTGGTCGGAGATCAGCTCGAGCTGCTTGGCGGCGATGCCCTCGGCGGTGGCCTGGTTGATGAACAGGTCGCGGCAGTCGGGGTTGGTGTCGGCGTCGAAGGTGATCACCTTGACGTCGGCGCTGCGGGCCTCGTCGATCGCGTCGCAGAGGGCCTCGGGGTCGTTGGCCGACAGGATCAGGGCGTCCTTGCCCTGCTGGGCGACGGTGTTGATGTAGGACACCTGCGCGTCGGGGCTGGCGGTCTCGGGGCCCACCTCCTCGAGCTCGGCGCCGAGGTCGTCGGCCGCCTCCTTCGCACCGGCGGTGCTGGTGTCGAAGTACGGGTTGCCGAGGTTCTTCGGGAGCATGGTCATGCTCAGCTCACCGCCGCGGTCGCCGCCAGCGGAACTGCCGCCGTTGCCGTTGTCGTCCGAGCCGCAGCCGGCGAAGGCGAAGGTCACGGTCAGCAGGAGCGCGACGAAAGATGTAGATCGAGATGTGCGGGTCATCGAAGTCCTTGAATCGTTTCAGACCGTGTGGTAGACGTAGCCTGCCCGCAGCGGTGTGACGACCGCAACACTTCTCGGATTTCGCCTTATCACTTTCCCGTATGACCGCTATCCGTCAGGTGATGACCGTGGATGAGCTGACCCGTCTGGACTGGAACCTAGTGCCGGCGCTCGACGTGCTGTTGAACGAACGCAACGTGAGCCRTGCCGCTCGCCGTCTTGGGATGAGCCAGTCGGCCGCTAGTGGAGCGTTGGCGCGGTTGAGACGTCACTTCAACGACGACTTGCTCATTCGTGAGGGCGCGACGTACGTCTTGACGCCTAAAGCGCAGGTGCTGGTGCCGCAGGTTCGTGAGGTGGTGCGGGTCACGACGGGAATGCTGACGACTGCGCAGGGGTTCGAGGCACACGACAGCACGCGGGAGTTCGTGCTGGCCGCCAGCGAGTACGGCCAGACGATGCTGGGTGCCCCACTCATCCGCCGCCTGGCCGCCGCCGCGCCTCGAGCGCGCCTGACGTTTCGCGGGATGAACCCGAAGACGGCGTTGACGGACTGGTTGTCTGTCGTCGACGGCTGGATCGGCCCCCGGTACGTGCTGGCCGATACCCCGTGTACGGGGATGCGTGTCGACGAGTGGGTGTGCGTGGCGTGGCGCGGCAGCCATCTCGTGCCCGAGACCCTCGAGCTCGATGATGCGGCCCGGTTGCGATGGATTCTGCCGACCGTGGCGCAGGACCGCGACGCCCCGTGGCGCAAGCGCCTGCTGAACTACGGCATCGACTTGAACATTGCGGTCACGACCGAGAACTTCAGCGCCGTCCCGTTCATGGTGCGCGGCACCGACACCGTCGGCATCGTCCAGCAATCCTTGGCCCAGGAACTGGCTGATGCGGCCGACGTCCGGATCCTTGCGTGTCCCTGGACCATGCCGCCCCTGACGTTCACGTTCTGGTGGGACGCAGCTCGCGAGCATGACCCGGCCCATCAGTGGCTGCGTGAGCAGATAGAGCACTGCATGGACGACGTCTCAGCGGGCGCAGTTGACCTCACCACGGACCTCGGCACGGAGGTCAGCGCCACTGGAGCGCCGAAGGCCGGCGCGACCGCCGCCCCCGTTGACGGCGCGAAGCGCAGGAACGAGACCGCCACCTGAGCCCAGGGCCAGCATGAGGCCGGACATACCTCCGACTGCTACACAGCTAAGCGCAGAGCAACGCACCGTCAGGGGTCCGACAGCAACCCGCGTAGAGACCCCAGAGCGACCCCCAAACCAACCCAAGGGCGATTCCGCAGGACGTGGGAAGCGGCTGCCGAGCGGAGACATGAGAAGGGGCTGCCTGGCGTGACGCCTGGCAGCCCCTCCCCTGATGGGTCCGTACTAGCTCTTCGGCAGCACCCGCAGCTTGACGGCCGCCGACTTGCTGGCGGTTACCGTGGAGCTTCCCAGGAACTGCACGACCACCTTGTAGGTCCCCCGCGACAGCTTGGGCAGCCGGAGCCTCACCTTTCCGGAGTCGGACCTGGCAAGCGTGACCGTGCGGACAGTCTTGCCGTTGATGCGCACTCGCACCTTGCCAGCGGGGGCATCGACGCCCGAGGCACTCACCTTCACGGTGACTCGAGCACGCTCGCCGGCACGAACGCTTCCACCCGAGACCTGAAGCCGCGTGGACGACGCCGCCGGCGCCTCCGGCATGGTCGGACTCTGTGTCGGCTGGCTCGTGGGMTGGCTGGTCGGCTGGCTCGTGGGCTGGCTGGTCGGCTGGCTCGTGGGCTGGCTCGTGGGCTGGCTCGTCGGCTGACTGGTGGGGTTCGCGGTGGGTGCGAGCACCGTGACTGCCGGTGAGGTTGCCTGACCGGGCTTGTAGCCCGCCTTGGTGGCCGTGACGCGGACGCTGATCTGCTGCCCGACGTCGGTGGTGGCGACCATGTAGGTCGGCTGCGTCGCTGACGTGATGGGTGTCCCGCCGCGCAGCCACTGGTAGGTGTAGGTGAGACCTGAGACGTCCCAAGTGCCGTGGCCGGCAGTGAGCGTCGAGCCGACCTTGGTATCGCCGGTGACCGTCGGGGCCGTGGTGGCGGAGGGGGTGGTGTCCGTAGCGATCGCTGAGCCCTGGAGGGCGAGCGGTCCGACGAGTCCGGCGTCCTGAAGGTTGGTCATCGAGTACTGGCCGTTGGTGTTGGTGGCTGCGGGCCAGTAGCGGTTCTTCTTGCGCGGAGTGACCGCGATCTCGATGTCGTTGTTGCCGGCCTTCAGCAGGCTGGTCACGTCGAGCTCGTACGGAGCGAAGATGACGTCGCCGGCGTCCTTACCGTTGACCTTGACGCGTGCAGCGGTGTGGACCTCGCCCATGTTCAGGGTGTACTTGCGGCCCTTGTCGAGGTCGACGTTGACCGATGCCTTGTAGATGCCGTCGGAGACGACCGAGCGGAGCACGCCGCCTTGGAAGTCGGCGTTCTTCCAGTTGCCCAGGACGTTCGTGGTGAAGGTCTGGGTCGTGACCTCACCGCCGATGAGACCGTCGAGGTTGTCGGCGGTGATGGTCAGGGAGGTGGGGTTGACCGGGATAGTGGTCTCGGGGGCGACGCGGTCGATGCCGGCGGGCAGACCCGCGGTGAGCGCGGCGGAGTCGATGGTGACTCCGGCCGGTGCGGCGAGCAGGGCGATGCCGTTGCTCGGACGGGCAGGGGTGGAGCCGCGGCCAACGGCGTCCTTGCCCGGGTCGAGCTTGAAGCTGATGGCGTCGTTGACGACGTGGGCCTTGTAGATGCGGCCGTCCTTCTGATCGAGCCAGTAGTAGTTGTCGTACTGGTCCTCGGCCTTGAGCGTGATGGTGTTCGTGGTGGTGCTGATGCTCCGCAGGAACGTGAGCTCGGCGCCGTCGTCAAGGGTGCGGCGGATGAATCGCACGTCGGCGTTGGTGTCGTAGGTGATCTCAGGGGTCACGACCTTGTCCAACACCGAGGCCAGAGCGGGCTCGTTGGCGCGGTGGTAGGCCGTGGTGTTGTCGAGCAGGATGCGGTTGGCGAGGCGGGCGACCTTGTCGTTCTCGGCCGCGTACTTGCCGTCGGCGAATCCTGCCTGGCTGTTGGGCAGGGTGCCGTAGAAGATGATCGGGGCACCTTCCGCAGCGAGGCGCTGCAGGGCCTCCATGGTCTCGACGGGAACGGTGGAGGTGTGCACGATGAGTGCGTCGTAGCCCATCTTGCCGCCGTTGACGTTGAGTCGACCGTCCTCGAAGGTGGTGTTCTCAGCGGTGATGCTGGCGTCGTTGATGACGTCCCAGGCGTAGCCGTTGGCGTTCAGGACCGGGCTCGCGCCAGTGGCGACGGCGCGGGTGTTGAAGGGGGCGTAGACGGCCACGTCGGCGCTCGGCGAGCCCTGCTGAAGCAGGTAGTTCAGGCGAGCCGAGTACATGTTGAGGTCGGTGAAGTACGGGGCGAGGGTGTTGTCGGAAGAGACGTTGACGCCGATGGTCGCCATCGGCGACCAGCCGTTCTCGCCGTATGCCGCGGTTCCCTTGCCGTAGGGGTAGTTCAGGCCGTGGTAGAAGAAGTTGTTGATGCCCGAGGTCGCCATGAGGTCGATGCCGACCTTGAGCATGTCGAGGGTGTTCTGCAGGGGCGTGGAGCCGAGGGTGAACTGCTCGGCGGTGACGAGGTTGCGGTCCCACAGGTGCGCACCGGACGAGGCGGTGCGCAGCCGGTACTCGTCCAGCTGCTCCTCCTCGGGGATGTCGACGTACTTCGCGGCTCCGATCATGTCCATGGGCGGGTTGTAGGACTGCTGGCGGAAGTCGAGGCCGAAGGAGTTCGTGCCGCGCTGGAAGCCCTTGAGGCCCTCCTCGAACTTCTTGCCGACCAGGGTCCGGTAGTCGGCCAAGATGCGGTTGGTCTCGTTGGTGTCGGCGGTGAAGGATACGAATGGGGTGGCCGAACCCGTCATCGACGCCTGCGCGTAGACGGTGGGCAGGTACTTGCTGAAGTCGTAGCCCAGGCCGTTGTTCTCGGCGTCCTTGGCGAGGTCGTAAAGCGAGTCCGTGTAGTAGAGGTCGGTGCCGAGCTCGAGGCTGTCGTTAAACAGTGCTCGCACGTTGTCGTACTTGTCGACGATGCGGTTGAGGTTCTGGTCGCCGACCCACTGGTTGATGTACTTCAGCGTCTTGGCGCCGTCCATGTGGTCGACGACGAACCAGTCCGGGCGAGCGCCGTCACGGTGAGAGCCGGTGCCGGCCGGGAGCGAGTAGACGGCGACGATTTCGTAGGTGGCGGCGTCGTCGAGTCCGGCGACGGTGTCGGCATCGAGCGTCACGACGCCGCCGCGAACGTCAGCGGCGTCGACGAAGACGCTGCTGGCGCGGTCGAGGGTGATGCGGTCGCTCCACGTGGTCGCGCCGTCGTTGAACAGGGCGTTGTTGCCGGTGATGGTGCCAGCGGTGCCGGTGCGCTTGGCGACCAGGACTCCCTGGAGCTCGGAGAGTTCGGGGGCAAACTTCGGCATCGGGGTGACGTAGCGGCGGCTCTTGGCCAGGGCCGGAACGCTGACTCCTCCGGACTTGATCTGGGCGCCCGTGCGGGAGTCACGACCCAGAGCGAGGTTGCCCTGACTGTCGTCGACGGTCACGTACTGGCTGTTGGCGTTCCAGGCCGTGCCCATGTTGAGGTCGACGGTGATGCCGAGCTCTTGGGCCTTGGCAACTGCGAACTCGAGCTTGTCGTAGAAGGCCGGGGTGTAGATGTCCTGGACGGCCGGGTCGTCGGTGGGCAGCTGCTTGCCGAAGGGGTTGATCTCGACGGCACCGAAGCCACTCGCGGCGAGGAACTGGAGCTGGTCGGCAAGGACGGCCGTGTTGACGGCGCCGCCGGACCACCACCACCGCACGCCTGGGCGGTACTCCATGCTGGGCGACTTGAACTCAGCCGGGGAGATGCTGCTCGCGGTCGGCGCCGCGGCCTGGGTCGCAGGTGACCCGTTCACGGTGAGCACGGTTGCGCTCAGCACAGCCGCCACGGAAAGGGAGAACCCTCTCCGCAGGCGCGCGCTAGGTCGGTGTGTCATTTCGTAACCCTTCGGACTTGAATCGTTTCACTGAGTGTGCTAGTCCGAAGATAAGTTTGACGATGTGACGTACGCAACTACTTCAAGATGAAGTAGCTCGCGCGAATTCAGATAGTGGCTATCGCCCTTCAGATAGTCGTCGCAGTCTGGGGTCGTCGAGCCACCCGCACAGAGTTCGCACGGAGCTTGCAGAATGGTGCTTGGAGGGGGTCCGGCGGGTCCCGGAAGGGGCTCGCGACACCCACCAGGCCGAGCGCTACCCAGGAGGCGGCGCGGCTTGTCCGCGACGCGCTGGTTGCGGGACGGCCGACGTACTCGCACTCGCCGGACGCGCTCATCGCTGCGAGCCAGGTCGTCGCCATCGAGTTCGCAACGATCGCCGCCGCCAACGAGTACGGGCGCTAGCAGGCTAGGGGGCCGGTCCCCGAGTCCTTCGACCACGTGTGCGGAACCCCGTCCTCGTCCTGAAGAGGTGCGGGAGATTCCGTTCACGAGATGCCAGCCAATGTGGCCGGCTCAGATGTCGTAGAGGCATCTGAGAAGACACAACGTGCGCGGCTGGTGTGACAGAGACCCGCTCGTGGAGTTCCTCGTCGAGAAGCTCCCGGACGGCGAGGTCTCGGAGTTCCTCGCCGACGTGGCGGAGGTCGGCGACGTCCTCGAGATGCGCGGCCCGATCGGGCGCTGGTTCCGCTGGGACACCGGCACGCCGGCGCTGTGCCTGGTTGGCGGCACGGGCGTCGTGCCGGCGATGTCGATGATCCTCGCGCAGCGCGTCACCTCGGCCGCTCGGACCTGCTGCGGGTGCTCGCCGTCGCGCCCACCCCCGAGGATCTGCCGTACGCCGAGGAGCTCGCGTCCGCAGCCGCCACCATCGCGTTCACCCGCCACTCCACGAGCACCCGCCCCGCAGGACCGCCGACCGCGGCCGAGGTCGCTCCGCTCCTCACCGACGCCCAGCTCGCCTACGTCTGCGGGTCCTCGCGGTTCGCCGTGTTCAGCGAGGAGCTCCTGATCGAGTCCGGCCTGAGCCCCCGAGGCGATCCGCGTCGAGCGGTTCGGCGTCACCGGCTGAGCCCTGATGTGCCCAGGGCACTGTGCCGCCGTTCCATCCCCCTCGACTTCTTTCGTTGCAGCCAACTACGAAGTGCGGCCGCGTCGGCCGCCGCAGCAAGAACCGCGCACGCGACCGGCCACCACGGGCACTCGCTCGCCGACAGCGTGGCAACCTTCGCCCAGTACCACGGCGCGAGCATCGCCGATCGGCGAGGCCGGCGTCAGCCAGCCGACGAATCGGCCGCCGACCGAGATGCGATGCGCCACCAGCTCACCCGATCAGTCGCCACACGTTTTGATCTCACCAGATACCTCGCACCGCCTGCACTGTCGGGGGACGTTGCCCAACCGGTGTCCGAGACGAATGGCTTGCGGTTGGTTCTTGTCTCGCGATGGGACTACACAAGCAGCGATTGCCGCGACGCCGGAGTCATCCAGCCGTCGAACCGGTACCCACTCCCCCACCAGCCCCCGCGGCCGCCGGGTCGCCCGCCTGCAAGCCGTCCTGCTCGCCGCCATGATCGCGGTCCGCGTCGGACTGGGATTCACTGGCGAGCCGCCGCAACCGCGTCGCCTCACGCACCGTCACCGTGCCGCCGCACCACTCGACCGCCTCGCCCAACGACAAGCCCTCACGCTGGGTCAACTCCCCCAGCGCCTCACCCGCACGCTTCTCGGTCTCGGTCACCGCCGCGTCGCGCTCACCGATCGCGACGATGACTCGCTCGACGAGGTCGATCACCCGGCGCTCCCGTTCCTCGCGTGCCTTGCGCCGCTTCTCAGCCATCTCCCGCGCCGCACGCCGCGCCTGCTGCCTGATCGTCTGCTGACTCATTCGGTCCTCACTCCAGTCGACCTCAAGTCCACATGGACTCTGACAGTCACCTACGACATTTCCCGGACCCCGAGCGATCGAAGAACGCAGCAAGCTTCAACCCAAATCCCGCAGCCCATCTAGCGCAACCCATCCAGCCCACCCGACCCGAACCGGACACCCGAGCCGTCATCCACGCCCTCAGCGTCCCCCCAGATCGCTGCGAACTTTCAAGTGCCACACACCTCTTGCATTCTCGGTTCGCCGAATAGAAAGACCTGAGTAGGCACCCGGCCGGAGGTGATCGCCACCCGCGCACGTGCGCACGTAGGTGAGCGTGACGATGAGCCTCCACAAGCTGACGGCGGGGTCGGGGTACGACTACCTGACCCGCCAGGTCGCAGCGATGGACGCCACCGACAAGGGCCACACCGGGCTGGCGAGCTACTACACCGAGAAGGGCGAGACCCCCGGTGTGTGGGTCGGCTCGGGCATCGGAACTGGGGACGAGGGCGTCGCTGGCCTGGAGGCCGGCGACATCGTCACCGCCGACCACATGCAGAGCCTGTTCGGCTCCGGGCACCACCCGCTAGCCACCCAGCGGACCAAGGAGCTGGACCTGCGGATCGGCCGCGACAAGGCCGAGCTGCCGACCGAAGCGGACTACAAGACCGCCGTCCGGCTCGGCACGCCCTACAAGGTCTACGACAACGACATCAGCCCGTTCCGGATCGAGGTCGCCAAGCGATTCAGTGAATGGAATGAGGCCGCTGGTCACCCCGGCGACTACCCCGTCCCCGCCGCAGAGCGCGCCAGGATCCGCACCGAGGTGGGCCGTGAGATCTTCCGCGCCGAGCACGGCCGCGAGCCCGCCGACGCCCGCGAGCTGTCGGCCACGATCGCTAAGCACTCCCGCCCCAAGACCAACGCCGTGGCCGGCTACGACCTGACCTTCTCCCCGGTCAAGAGCGTCTCGACGCTGTGGGCGATCTCCGACCCGAAGACCGCCGCGGTGATCGAGCGCTGCCACCAGGCGGCCGTCAAGGACGCCCTGAACTTCATCGAGACCAAGGCCCTGTTCACCCGCCGGGGCGCCAACGGCGTCCGCCAAGTCGACGTCCGCGGCCTGGTCGCCACGGCGTTCACCCACCGCGACTCCCGCGCCGGAGACCCTGACCTGCACACGCACGTCGCCGTCGCCAACAAAGTTCAGACCCTCGACGGCAAGTGGCTGGCCATCGACGGACGGCCACTGCACAAGGCGGTCGTCTCGGCCTCGGAGACCTACAACACCGCGCTCGAACGGCACCTGGCCGACGCCCTCGCCGTCCGGTTCGAGGAGCGCCCGAACGAGGACGTTCGCAAGCGGCCGGTGCGCGAGATCGTCGGCGTCGACCCCGATCTGAACCGCCGGTTCTCCAAGCGCCGGATCAACGTCGAGGTCCGTCGCAAGGTCCTCACCGCGGCGTTCCAGGCCACCCACGGGCGGCCCCCGACGCCCGTAGAGACCATCCACCTGTCCCAGCAGGCGACGCTGGAGACCCGCGAGGCCAAGCACGAGCCCCGCTCGCTGACCGAGCAGCGCGAGGCCTGGAACCGCGAGGCAGTTGAGGTGCTCGGCACCCCGCAGCGGGTCAAGCAGATGATGCACGGCGCCCTCAACCCGACGGCCGCGGCTCGCTCCTCGGCCGACCCAGTCGTGAATGCAGCGTGGTTCGCCAAGACGACGGACCGCGTCGTGGCCACGATGGAAGGCGGCCGGAGCACGTGGCAGTACTGGCACGTCTACGCGGAGGCCCAGCGGCAGGTCCGGGCCGCCAACGTGCCCACCAACCAGATCTCCCAGGTGGTCGACCTGCTGGTCAGCGAGGTCCTCGACGGCCGCTCGGTGAGCATGGCCCGCCCCTGGGACACCATCAGCGAGCCGGTCCAGCTGCGCCGCGCGGACGGGTCCTCGGCCTACACCCAAGCCGGGGCCGACCTGTTCACCTCGAGCAAGGTGCTGGCCGCCGAGCAGCGCCTGGTCGACGCCGCCGCCCGTCATGACGGGTACGCCGTCGAGGTGTCCTCGGTCAACCTGGCGCTGCTGGAGTCGACCGCCAACAGCATCACCCTCAACGCCGGACAGGCCACGCTCGTGCGCGAGATGGCCACTTCCGGCGCCCGGATCCAGCTGGCGATCGCCCCCGCCGGATCGGGCAAGACCACCGCGATGCGAGCCCTGGCCAGCGCGTGGAGCGACGGCGGCGGCACCATCATCGGCCTCGCTCCCTCAGCCGCGGCCGCGGACGCCCTGCGCTCCCACATCGACACCCCGACCGACACCCTGGCCAAGCTCACGTACTCGCTGGAGCAGGCCAGGCAGACCGGTGCCGCGATGCCGGGCTGGGTGGCCGGCATCGACTCCTCGACGCTCGTCGTGATCGACGAGGCGGGCATGGCCGACACCCTCTCCCTGGACGCCGCGGTCTCCTGCATCCTTGAGCGCGGCGGCAGCGTCCGCCTGATCGGTGACGACCAGCAGCTTTCCGCGATAGGAGCGGGCGGCGTGCTGCGCGATATCCGAGCCACCCACGGTGCGCTCCAGCTGACCGAGCTCGTGCGGTTCAAGGACCCCGCCGAAGGCGCAGCATCGCTAGCCCTGCGCGAGGGCAAGAGCGAGGCGCTCGGGTTCTACCTCGACCGCGACCGGGTCCACGTCGGCGACCTGGCGACCATGACCGAGGAGGTCTTCGCCGCCTGGCAAGCCGACCGGGCCGCCGGCCTGGACTCGATCATGCTCGCCCCGACCCGCGACCTGGTCAGCGAGCTGAACCAGCAGGCCCGCGCTCACCGTCTGGACGGCATCGACCCGACCGGCCCCAACAATCGGGCCAGCAGTGGCCCGGTGCGGCGGCTCGCCGACGGCAACGAGGCGTCGATCGGCGAGCTGATCATCACCCGCGAGAACGACCGCCGGCTGCGTACCTCGGCCACCGACTGGGTGAAGAACGGCGACCGCTGGACCGTCTTGGAGATCCACGACGGCGGCGACCTGACCGTCCAGCACACCGGTCGAGGGGGGCACGGCCACACCGTGCGACTGCCGGCCGACTACGTCGCCAAGGCCACCGAGCTCGGCTACGCGTGCACCGTGCACACCGCCCAGGGCGTCACCGCCGACACCATGCACGGCCTGGCGACCGGCACGGAGTCGCGCCAGCAGCTCTACACGATGATGACCCGCGGCGCGCACGCGAACCACGTCTACCTCGAGGTCGTCGGCGACGGCGACCCGCACTCGGTGATCCACCCGACGCTGGTCCGGCCGCTCACGCCCACCGACATCCTCGAGTCGATCCTGGCCCGCGACGACGCCCAGCGGTCCGCGACCAGCCTGGTCCGCGACCAGGCCGCCCCGGCAACCCGGCTCGGCGAGGCCTCCCAGCGCTACCTCGACAGCCTCTACGTCGCCGCCGAGGACCTGCTGCGCCACGAGACCACGACCGGCATCGACGGCACCACGGTCAACCAGGTCGACGCGCTGGACACCGCCGTCGAGACACTGGCTCCCGGGTTGTCGGATGAGGCCGCCTGGCCCACCCTGCGCGCCCACCTGCTGCTGCTCGGCGCGGCCGGCGAGAACCCCGTCGAAGCGCTCCGGGCCGCCGCCGGTGACCGGGAGCTGGCGAGCGCACGCGACCGGGCCGCAGTCCTGGACTGGCGCCTGGACGCCTCCGGGCTGCGCAACGCGGGCGCCGGCCCGCTGCCGTGGATGCCCGGGGTCCCGGCACGGGTGGCCAAGGACCCGCACTGGGGCGCCTACCTCTCCCAGCGTGCGCACCTGGTCGAGCAGCTCGCCGAGCAGGTCCACACCCGCGCCGCCGAGCAGTCCTCGCTGCCGGTGTGGGCGCAAAACGGCATCCGCCCCGAGGCCGCCACGGTGGCCGACGTCGAGGTCTGGCGCGCAGCCATGCAGGTCCCCGTCGACGACCAGCGACCGACCGGTGCACCGCAGCTGCAGAAGGCGTCGGCGACGTGGCAGCGGCGCCTCAACCGGGCCGTCACCGGAGAACACACGCCGGCGCTAAAGGAATGGCGTCAGCTGCTCTACTCCCTCGCCCCGCAGGTCCGCGACGACGAGTTCACCCCCCTCCTGGCCGAGCGACTGGCCGCAATGTCGCGTGCCGGCGTCACAGCCCCCGATCTGCTGCGCACCGCCGCCGCGCCCGACCACCCGGCCGGCCCGCTGCCTGACGAGCACGCCGCGGCCGCGCTCTGGTGGCGCATGGCCCGCCACCTCACACCCGCGGTCGCCGCCCAGATCGGCGACGGCTCCCACGGCGAGAGCGTCACCACCGACTGGGCGCCGCGGCTCGCGGACCTGTTCGGTCCCGAGCGGGCCGCGAGCATCCAGGCCAGCACCTGGTGGCCGGCGCTGGTCTCCAACGTCGACCACGGCCTGCAGCGTGGCTGGCAGGTCGAGGCCCTGCTAGGCGCCGGCCAGGCGCTGCCGAGCGACGGCTGGGAGGGCGTCGACGAGTGCCAGGCACTGGTCTGGCGGACCTCGATCGCGCTCGAGACCGCTCCCGACGAGCACGCGCACGAGTACCACTTCGAGGAGCCGCCCGCGGACCTCTGGGAGGGCATCGAGCCCGACCAGTCGATGTTCGTCGACCACCCCGACGACATCCCGTGGCCGCTTGCTGAGAACCCCGGCACGGACCTCGAGCCCCCCGTCGACCTGCTCGACGAGCACCCGGTCGACGCGCTCGAGGAGAGCCTGGTCGATCTCGACGAGGACCAGTACCTCGACGGCGACCTCACGCTGGCCGCCTACATCCGCGACCTCGGCGGCATCCGACTGGAGCCCACCGACGCCGATATCCGGCTCATGTACGAGCGCGCCGACGAGTGGCTCTCCTCCCCCGTCACGCGTGAGCGAATGGTCGAGATCAACGAGCTCACGCAGGCCTTCTTCGAGTCCCGGTTCACCGAATCGTGGGGCCGCGACTACCTCACCGGCCGGTTCGGCGTCGACCTCGCCGGCGACGAGCGGTTCCGCCCCGGTTACGCTCCGGCCGGGTGGACCAACCTGGTCGACCACCTGCGCCGCCGCGGCGTCAGCGACGCCGAAATGCTCGCCACCGGCGTCGCTGCCGAGGCCAGCACCGGCCGCCTCATCGACCGGTTCCACGACCGCGTGATGTTCCCGGTGATCCACCAGGGCGAGGTGCTCGGCTTCGTCGGTCGCCGCCGCCCCGACCTCACCGATGACAAGGCCGGACCGAAGTACCTCAATACCGCCAACACCCCGCTGTTCCACAAGGGCGCGCAGTTGTTCGGCGTCGTCGACGAGCTGCTTGCCGAGGGTGCCGTCCCGGTGATCGTCGAGGGCCCGATGGACGCGGTCGCCGTCACGATCGCCAGTGCCGGCCTCTACCTCGGCGTGGCCCCGCTCGGCACGTCCCTGACCGATGAGCAGGCCGCGCAGCTGGCCGACGTCGGCCGCGACCCGATCGTGGCCACCGACGCCGACCTGGCGGGCCAGGTCGCGGCCGAGCGCGACTTCTGGATGCTCACCCCGCACGACCTGGACCCCGGCTACGCCCGGTTCCCCGACGGACTCGACCCCGCCGACCTGCTCGCTCAGCGGGGCCCGGCCGCTCTCACCGCTGCGGTGGCCAGCGGCCAGCCCGCCTTCCGGTCCCTGGGCGACCAGCTCCTCACCGAACGCCTCGACAACCTCGGCGCCGAGCAGGCACGGTTGGCCGCCATGCAGGTCATCTCGGCCCGTCCCAGCCGGGCCTGGGAGCCGGGCGTCAACCACGTGCGGGCACGGCTAAAGCTCTCCCACCTGCAAGCCCGCCGGGACCTGCGGGACGCGGTCAAGACGTGGGACGCCGACCCGCGGAAGGCGGCCCTGGCCGAGCTGCACAAGAGCAGCGAGGTCCGCGCCAGACTCGCGGCCGCGGCTGACAAGACGCCCGCCGAGCGGTGGGCGCCCCTGGCCCGCGACCTCGACCCGCGCCTGCTCGACCAAGGCGACTGGCCGGCCACCGCAGCGATGCTGCAGCAGGCCCACGAGCACGGTCACGACGTCGGCGCCTCCACCCGCGCCCTCGTCGCCGAGACGCCCCTGGGCGACAGCCCCGCACGCGACCTGCGCTACCGGATCGTCTCCCGTCTGGGAATGCCGATCGACGCGACCTCGCCTCTCGACATTCCCGCAATCCGCCAATCCCAGAGAGCGCACCACCCCCGGTCAAGTCCGACCATGGATCGCCGCATGCCACCGACCGGTCGGCGATGAGTCGGGCGCCGAAGCCACGGCGAACCGCCCAGAATGACGCAGGGGCGCGAAGTGCCACGCGGGGCATTACAGCCAGCAAGCCGGCCATCCCCGAATCCGAACATCCCGGCCTCATTGCCGTCCGGCGTTCTCGTCGGATCAGGCGATCGCGTTAGAGTTCGCCGTGGGCGGTTGTCCGCTGCTCGGCGGTTCCTTCCCGTCGACTCGCTGGCAAGATGCGAGTCACAGTGAGTCGACGTTCGATTGGGCCGAATCTGCGTTCCACGTCGTCACGGCCGCGCCGGCTTAGAACCACGCGCCATACCTCGGCGACATAGCTGTGCGCGGGCGGCGCGTGGCTGAGTAGTCCGCGTACGTAGTAGTCCGTGCGTGCTCGCCAGTTGCCGTCGACACCTTGCCACCCGAACAGGTGCCCGTCGGGCATCCACCCCATGTCAGCTGCCGCGTCTGGGTGGAACGCGATCCATCTGAGAAATGGAGCGTTGTTGAGCATCTCGAAGCCATTGATGATCAGCTCATTGTGGCGCCAGTCCGTGCCGGACTCGTCGGGGTAGTAGCGGGCGCTTCCGCCGGACTCAATGGACGGCACCTGGACCGGTACCCCGAGCGGGTCATATCCGCGGTTTTGAATAGGCGTGAGTCGCCGATCCTCCCTAGGCAGACCCCACTCCAAACTGGCCCACTCTGAGACCTCTCCCAGCACAAAGTCTGACGCGGCTGCCTGGATCACTCGGTAGTGATCCAGTGCGGCCTGCGCCTCGTCACACCATCCCCGGGTGTCATAGGACGAGATTGACGGCGGGCGCCATGGTCGAGGGACTAATGGCGGGAGTGGGCTCGGCTGGATGGATAGCAGGTCTGGGGCAAGCATCTCGAATGCGAACGCGGGGAAGTGGTCGCGCACTAGGCCCGCGTCGGCCAGATCGGCGAGCACTCGAGCAGCTGCGCGTCGTCCAACCATGTAAGCCCAGGGACGGTATGTGTGCATCTGACCACGACGCTTCAACCGGTCGCCCATGACTCGGTGCCCCTGATCGGTCCATGGGTCGCCCGTTCCGGCCAGAGCCAGCTGTGACGCCCGGTACATCATCGCCGACTCGGGGAGATTCGTGACCTCGGCCAAGACCTCCACCAGATTGTTGAAGGGCGCCACGACCTGTTGCGGATCGCTAGTGTCGATGAACGGGATGCCTTCCGCGTCGAGCTCCGGGGGGCGATGTATAGGCAACGGAGGAAGCTCCATCTCGTAGAGAGGCGAGAGGTTGCGGCGCTCCGGGCTTGCCGGTGAGCGTCCCCATTGGCCACAGACCAGACGCGCGAGATCCCGTAGAATCTGGTCGTCGCAGGCCGCGGCGCCCTCCACGGCCGCGACAAGGGAGGCCGAGGGCGCATCTGGTGTCGATAGCAGCAGCACCGACAAGGCGGATTCGGCCGACCAACCGCGTCGGTCGACGGCATCTTCGAGGGTGGCGAGCGCTGCCGTTCGCGACGTAGGTTCAGTCGGCGCCCCCAGGATGCGCAGAAGAGCCCGTTTTGCACCTTCCTCGGGTGCCTTTGCGGGGTGGCCCAGGTAGTCGCCGACCAGTGCCGCCAACGCCCCTACGCTGGTGTCGGGGACGGCCTCAATCCGCGGTCCAAGGGATGCAGCGCGAAATGAAGGATCCTCAGGGGCGAAAAGGTCAAGAAGAGCTTCGACCTCGGGCCATGCGGCGCCTACGGCCGCAGCGCCTGCCACGAGTTCGAGGATTTGTCTCACTTCGTCTGCCAACCGCGTCCAAGCGAACACTCCGCTGGCGAGGGTCTCTGCGAAATCCGAGAGCGCAAGGCGAGCGATGGCCGGCGAGCCTCCGCGCAGTGCCCCGTCGAACAGTCGGCGTCGGGTTCCGCCGTCATAGTGCCGGAACCAGCCGCTGCTGGGCAGTGAACTCAAGCGTGCTTGCAGGGCTCGGCACGCCTCAATTGAGTCGCCCGTCGCTCCTAGGGCACCGCATGCCACTCCGAGGGCGTGCTCAGTGGGACGCAGCCGGCCGAGCTCCATGACGAGGTCTCGCGCCACGACGAACGACGGCGCGTCAGCCAGGATGGTGTCTGCCACGCCGTTCCACCAGGTCTCCGGCTTCTCCATTTCGTCGGGTAGCGTCCGCAGGTGGGCTAGCACGGCCGCAGCAGTTGCCGGTGGCTCATCCGCGACCGTCGTGCCGGTCTCCGTTCTTGGACTCGGCTGGTCAGCTGCGCTACCCGTCGCGTGGTCCGCCGAGGCTGGCGTCGACTCGGTGCCCTCAGACTCGTCGACGAGCGCCCAGGTCTCCATCGCGCGGTCGATCATGGCAGCGTCCGCGTCCGTTCCGGCTGCGCGGAGTCGTTCGAGGACGTGGTCGCGGTCTCGCCCGGTGACCGGGAGGAGCATCTCGGTGGCAACAAGCATCGAAAGGTGAGTGACGATTGCGTCCTCCGCGTCGAGTGAGCCGACAAGGGTGCTCACGAGGAGGTCGGTCTCTGGGACGACGCCGGTGTCCGATAACGCGGCGCCTACGCGATATGCGTGCATCGGCGAGACCTTCCAGCACTCGCGCACCAGACGCTCCGCGGCGGTGGCGGCGGCCCGCTCATCATTGCGAGAGGCTCCCAACAGCCGGGAGGCGAAGCGATCGATAGTAAGGAGGTAGTCCGAGTCGGGGACGGACTGGCACGTTCTTGCGGTCGTCAGCCAGCCCATCCATTGGGCGAGCTGCTCGTCGTCGTCGGTCATGCCCAGGCCCAGCGACGCGTCGACAGCGGTGGCAACCGCCTCAAGCGCCTCACTTGTTTGACCAAGCAGAGAGCGGATCTCGGCATGCTTTAACCACGCCTTGACCTGGGACTCCGGATCGTAGGAGCGCTCGACGACCAGAATGCCGATGTCGTCCATCTTTCGGCCGATCCAGTCATGTGCGGCCTGGTCGAGAGTCGCGAGTTGCTCGAGCGCCGCGTGGCGGAGCTCGACTGACCAGAAGGCGGCGCGTTCACCAGACCAGGCCCGGTCTAGGACGCCGGTCAGCCGCAAGAGCTCGGCGGACCCGCCGACCCGGTGTGCCAAGTGAATGATGTGCGACATCAGGCTCGGGAAGGCGTCCCGGACGCGGTACCACCCATGCCAGTCGTGCGTGATCCGTTGGGGCACTTCAATGACTCGCAATATGTCTGTGGCGCGCCCGGCGACCGCCGGCGGTCCGACCAACCCCTCTCGCGCTGCGATTGCCTCGGCGCGGAGGCGAGCGACGGCGTGCACCGCGTCGAAGAAGCGCTGGCGCCCAGCGTCGTTACGGCCACCTGTGTGTGCTCCGATAGCCGAAGACATCTCGGTTTTCTCGCCATTCTCTCCCAAGACCGATCGGTTGGGCTGCGTCGCGCTCTCCGACCTCGCGAGGGTGAGATAGTGACCGATTGTTGCCTGGTCCAGGACCTGGCGATAGGAGGACTCCGGGTCATGCGCGGGGTCCTCGTTGATGGTGGGCTGTTCGTCCTCCCCGATCAGTGCTCGGAACGTCTCGCTGTCGCGCAGGCCGAGGCCCAGAAGGGTTACAGCTGCCCGCAGCCTGAAGGCGAGCGGAACTCGCTCAACCCCGTCCCGGTCCCCGGTTTCGGTGGAGTCCTCGAGGACGAGCATTTGCGTGACTTGCGCGACGGTTTCCGCAGCGTCTCCATCTTCGGCTGCAGCGAGCGCGCGAACCAGACGTCCCCGTGCTTGCCAACCCAAATCCCCCTCGGCGTCTATCTGGTGAGACACCGCATTCAGGCTGGTGAAGTCGCGGACCTTGATCAGTTCGTCGAAGCAGGCGGCGAGAATCTCAAGGCGCTGATGCCGCCGATCGTCGTACTCGCGTTCACGCTGCCAGTCTCTTCGATCGTCCGTGTGCTCTGGGTCGGGYGCGGCTGGTTGCGAGGCTAGGAGGGGTAGGTGACGCTCCAGATGGGTGAGGACGGCGTCGAGACCAGATACGTGGAGGGTGGCCACGGCCCAATCGGCTACGCCGTCCTCCTCGCCACTGCGACTGCCGCGTACCTCAGTGAGGGCGGTGACGCCTCCTAGGGCATTGAGAACCGCAGCAGCAGATGCACTGTGCCCAGCGCTAGCCCAGGTTGCGGCAATAGCGGCTGCGGTGTTTGGTGCGATCCGGACTCGAGCCCCTCGCACCACGTAGTCGACGGCATTCGCCGTCGGGGCGAGCGTAGCCATGGCCGTAGCTAGTTGTTCGGCACGGAACGCATGTTCTCGTTGAGCCAGTTCTGCTGTGAAGAGCGCTAGCTTCACGAACGCGATGTGATTTCCGGACCGGGCAGCGGCCCGGAGGCCGAGATTGGTCTGATCTTGGATCACGGGTGCTGGCTGAAGCGCCCGGAGTTTGGCGCGCATTGCGGCAGGGGTAACCAGTTCGAGCACCCGCTGGTCTTGTTCGGCTAGATAGCGGTGCGCAATTTCCTCGTCGCGGTACGTGGGCCAAGCATCACCTGAGTTGGCGCAGCGTTCTGCCAGGTCGAGGTGGAGCCTCCGGTCCCGATCCACACTGACGACGCCGTCTAGGCGAGCGGTCTCCTCGGCGAGGAAGCGGCGGAAGCTGTTGTGGACGAACTGCCACTCGTCGTCCTCGACGCGGAAGAAGGTCTTGGCACTCGCTACGAATCGGCTTACAACGTCAGGAGATGACCAGGAGGACAGCCACTGAAGGTTGAGTGAGGTGCGCAGGCGGGCGACGCTGGCAAGGAGCGCAACGACGTCGGCGTCTGCTCTGACTGCTTGGTAGTAGCCGCGGTAACGCAACTCGACGTCTCCGCCGTAGGTCGACGCGTCCGCCAAGATGCGGTCCGCGTAAACACGCCGCTGATCTTGGTCGGATGTGTACGTCGGGATGGCGTTCAGTTCGCCGAGCAGGTAGGTGGTGGCGAGGGGGTGCCCCTCGGTGACCTCTACGAAACCGTCGATTTGGCCTGGGTATAACCAGTCCCCCAGGCTCGCCTGTTCGGCGAGCTCCCGAACCTCGTCTCTCGTCAGGGGCGGCAAGGTGACGGTCCGTCCCGGCTGGCCCAGAGCGTTCTGAATGTCACTGGAGAGGATCGCTGTGGTTTGGGAGCCAAGGATGATGAACACCCCGTCGCCGACGCCGGCCGGAGCGGGGAGCTCCTCAAGCATCGACCTCGTCGGGTTCTGCTCTCGCGGAATATGGTCCAGGCCGTCAATGACGATGACGGTCTTCTCGCCGCGCTGCCGCCATGCTTCCTGTGCACGGATGAGCTGCTGTTCGAGACAGTGCCGCAGGCCCGGTAGGCCTGACGGTTGGCCGCTGCGGTACAGGCCGGCATCTTCTAGCGCGAGCGAAAGGTCGTTTAGAAACGACTCTGCCTCGCCTCGGTGACTGAGAGGATTGGGCGAGTCCGGAACGAAGGCGTAGTAGCGCACGACCCGACCGTCGATCGCGATGTCGGACAGCAACGTCGATTTGCCGGACCCAGCCGGCCCAATCAGTGCCAAGTATCCGCCCCCATGGGCATTGAGGGCTGCGCCGAGCGCAGCGGTCGCAGCGTGGTTCGGCGTGTACGTGCCTGGGACGGGAAACTCGTGTCGGTTCTTGTAGCGAAGCCGGGTGTCCCAGCCAAGACGGTGAAGCAGTTCCGCTCGGTCTAGGCGCCGCGGCCTGGCCGGGTCGGCGACGCAGGCTTGCAGCTCGCCGGCCAGGAGCCGCAAGTCGTCGTGGGCCTGCTGGTCGACCGCACCGTTGAGGGTTGAACGGGCCTCGTCAAGCGTCCCGACTCCGAAGTCGAACTCGAGGTCCGCGACGAACCTCAGAAAATCGTCGTCATGGAGCTCCGAGACTCGCTGCAGCTGGATCCACACCGGTTCCCACTCGGCGAAGACTTCCAAGGACCGCAGGGCAACCAGATCCAAGAGGTTCTCTCGTATGGCCCGCTGGGTGGGTTCGAAGGATCGTGCGAGGAAAGCCGCCAGATGCTTCGGTCCGGTCGCGGTCGCGGAACCGAGCACGGAGGACGCGGTGGGTGTGCTGACCGAGGGGTGACCGTTGGTGCACAGGTGGAGGGTCAGCGGCCCGTCCCACGTGCTTCGAATAGCTGTCCATGCCCGAGCCAACCCTGTGAGCAACGCATCCTGGGATGCGGTGCTGTTTGCGAGCGCGCTCCACGTGAAAGCATCAGGGTACTGCGCCCATTTCACCTGTAGAGCGTGACGGGTGGCGCCTGCCTTGAACTGAAAATCGTCGGCGATACCCGCGTCGGGGTCAGCCAGGTGAATCCACTCGAGGGTGGCGAGGTGGTCGTACACGAGCCTGGCTGCCAGGCCGTACTGCCCCGCGAAGCCGATAGCTGCTCGCCGTTCACCTTCGGCTGGATCCACGCCTGCTCCCTCGCACCGGTCGGACCACCAAGTTCTATCTCATTGACGCGCTCAACTAAGGATCATCCGATCCAACCGGTGCCGAACCCCGTGCACGGCTGGGAGTTATGGCGTCCAAGGTTCATCCCTCGGGCCACCGACCTAACCTCAGCGGCCTCCGGCTCAGCATGCTTGAAATGAAGCGTCAGTCCGCCGCTTGATGGCGTCCTCGGCGAGTTGCCGGATCTGCCGAGATCAGGATGCGCTGACAGGTACGCCCGGCTCCAAGATCCCCATGATCACGTCGTCGTGCCACGTGCCGTCGACGAGTGCCGCTTCGCGCTCGCGCCCCTCCTCTACGAACCCCGCGCGGAGGTAGCAGCGGATGGCACGAGTGTTGTAGGCCAGCACGCGCAGGTCGATCCGGTGGAGCCCCACCTCGTTGAATCCGTAGGTCACGACAGCGCGGGTGACTTCGGTTCCGAGGCCGTTCCCAAGGATGTCTCGATCGAGCAGCCCTGCCGCATACCGCGCGCGTCTGTCAGTCGCGTCAATCCCGTGCAGCCTGGCCGTGCCGATGAAGCGGTCCTCGAACTCCACCGCCCAGTGCAACGGGTTGGAGGTCTGCGTGACCTGGTCGTACCAGCTCGCCGCCTCGTCCTGTGACATCGGGGCCGGGTCGTCGAACTCCGGAGTGCCGCCAAACATGCGGATGATCTCCGGGTCCCTGCCGCAGCGGGCCCGTCCCTCGATGTCCTGCGGGCCGAAGGGTCTCAGCAACGTGCGGGACGACCGCAGGGTGGGGGTTGTGTCCGGGAGCATCACAGGAAACATCTTGTCTGAACGTCCGGACATGCGGCGATGGCTGCGCCGTCATGATCTGCTCGCGAGTTTCGCACTAGCCTCTCGGAGTGGACGTGTTAGGGGAACAGTGGGCCGACGAGGTCGCGCAAGCCTGCGACCCCATCTTCGAGGCGGCGGACGTGGGCTTCGTCCGGCAAGTGACCTACGCGAATGACGACAAGCACGAAGTGATCTCACTCCTTTGGGAAGCGGACCCGCAGCGCTTTGCGGACCGCTATCCCGACAGCGGGATCGTCGAGACTTACGGCGAAGACCAATGGCGACGTGTTCACTGCATCGACTACTGGCTCAACCTCGATCAGCCGAATCGCAGGTGTCGTCTCTCGGCCGAGGGCTGGAACCTGYCTGAACTGTGGCTCGACCTTCGAGGGGTCGGCGCATGGGATGGTCCCGCCATCGCGGACACATTCGCGCGCATCCTCGGCGTACCGTCTCCGCGCGTGTGAAGCGAACATCCGGATCTGCCGCGATGGGTGAGTCATTGCGCCGCGTGACGGCCTTCTACGGCCCGCAGATGATGACTCAAATCCTGGATGCGCGCGACGCAATTTCCGTCTACGACGCCGGCATGATTCCCTATGGTGCGTTATGCCCTGGCTTGATAACGCCGCGACCGCTCTCGTCGCCTTCCTCCTTGGCCTAGTCGCGCCCACGCTCCGCACGGCGATCGACGCGCTCGTCAAGGAGAAGATCACTGACCGCACCCGCATACGCGGCCAGGCGGACATCAGGTCCCGTGCCGCTGCTGAGGTCTGCTATGAGGAGTTGTCCAAACTCGTCGAATCCATCCCGCAGCTCCACGCGCGCGAGCGTTTGGCCGATAGACCCGAGGCCACAGACGCAGACCGGGATGCACGGAACAAAGTGAAAAACGTTCACGACGGCTCGATCGCCAGCCTCGAAGCCAATCTGGTTCTCTTGCGGACCGATGTGCGCGAGGAGATGGCGCGCATCTTGGATGTACTTCGCTTCGCCTACGACTTGCCATACCGGTCGAGGCCCATGAATCAGTTGGACGAGGGTTGGCATCCGGATCGAGCCACCAACATCGCGAACGCCTTGGTGAAGCATGCTCGGAACGTGCTGGCGGCACACCTGACCACTGCCAAGATTCCCGATCGTAGCGACGCCGTCGAGGAGTACATACTCGCCAATGACGAGCGGAGCGCAGATATCGAGGAGTACTTCTCGCATGAGATTGAGGAAGACGACGAACAACTGAAGTCTTGGCGAGTCAAGAGGGGTCTGCCCCCAGACCGGAAGCGCTGAGCGACGCTCGCGACGAGCGCCACATTCCGCGTACCGTCCCGGGGCGCCGCGGCATTGCGGCCGCTTGCGACAGCAGGGAATACGCTCACGTCTCGCGATCCGGGCCGCTTAGGGATTCGCCTTGTCTGACCTCTCTGGGATCACTATCCCGAAGCACGCGGCCCCCGAGAACCACTAAGCCCAGGGTCATGACTGCTCCACCTGCCATGGCTGCCTTGCCGAACAGCGTGTCCAAGAAGCGCTTGTTCTCCGAGTCCTTCGCAAACTCTTGGTCCGCGGTCTGGATGACCTTGTCGATGATGATCATCCGGTCTTCCGGGGCCAAGTCGTCTCGCTTGAGCTCGCCCGAGAGGATGCCTCGTACCTCTCGATATGCATTGTGAACCTCGGTCTGGCTCTCGTGATTGGCCAGCAGAGTTGAGGTGTGTTCCTTCTCGAGGACGTTCAGGGTATCTATACCGAAGAGGCGAAACTCTGGGAACTGCTCAATGACCTTGAGCGCAATCTCCTTATCCATCTCTGGCACCAAGGACGCAAACTGGAGCATCTTGTCCTTAGAGAGGTTGCGCCAAGTGTCGATCTCCAAGACCTTCATGATCTCGGCTTCGGTCTTAAACTTCACGCGTTCCCCCTGTGACTTGGACGACGACGCCCACGGCGCCTGGCCTGGTCAGAGGATATCGCCTTCCTCCGGGACATCAATTCGTAGCGCCGATACCTCTGTGGGCGTGAGGCCTTACATCTGTTCGAACCCCGCCACCCACTGGGTGGCTCAATCCACTGTCTAGCTACCCGCCCCGAACCGTCGCCGTTTGTTGGAGGTCCTTGGCGGCAGTCCCGCGGGCAGGTGTCGGGTTGGCGTCCACAGGGTCGAGCGAGTTCCTCGGCCACGCAAGGCGGGCGCGGCGTGGGCTCATCCAAGCCGACCGCCAGCGCCAGCGTCTATCCGCCGCCTGTCGGAGACGTCTTCTAGTGTGCCTAGCCCTCGATTAACCGTCGCTTCGCTGCGTCGAACTCCTCTTCAGTCAGGATGCCAGCGTCGCGTAGGTCGGCGAGCTTCTTCACTTCGTCGGCCAGCCCGGTTCCGACCGACGTCGGCGCCACCAGGGGTGAGACCTGCACGGTCGGACGCTTGGCCTCCGCGATTCGTGACCGCAGGGTTTGCATCTCGTCCCGGGCAGCGTTGTACTCGGCCTTGGTCAGCGGCAGTGTATTGCTCAGCGTCCACGGGTCGTTGGAGTCGGCGTTCCGGGAGGCATTCGATCCGCGCCAGAAATCCTTCTGGGCGCCCCCGGAATAGGACGGGGTAAGCACTTCTAGCACTCCTTTGACAAATCCGGAGTTGTATTCGACGCCGGTGATATCGACGTAGTGAAACACCGCTGAGCGCTCCCCACCCAACGACCCGGCCATCATGCTGGTTAGGCCGCCCGTCTTGATGATCGCGAGCCGGTCCTCCCACGCCGCCAGCACGCCCGCACCGCCACTGGAGGTCAGGATGAGCCAGGGCTGCTCGTTGCCGTGGCACAGCCTCGCCACCGCGGTGCTGGCCTTGGTGGACAGCTTGCCGACCACCTTGGTCTCATCCCACTCGCGGCGTTTTGCCCGCAGTTGGCCAGACGCGCCGGCGCTGGAGTGACTAGCGTTGCTGCGCGCGTTGGCGATGGTGGAAGTGTCAGCGGCCGCTGTCGCTCGTTCCAGATGCTCGGTCAGCCGGGGGAAGTCAGGCTTGGGGATGTTCTTGAACTTCATCTCTGCATCGCCGTGCGCGACGTCGAGGGTCTGTTTGTCCGCAACCGCCTCAAAAGCGAACCCATCTCCCAGGTCGGCCTCGAACGAAAGCACGCCTCCGGTCGCCCAGCCCAGGATGCGGTAGTTGGTGACGAACAGGTGATTCGCAGTCGGCTTGAGGTTGTTGCATGTGGAAGCCCATCTCACCTCCTCGCCGGGCATCAACACGGTGGCGACCTGCTCCATCAGGCGCGCCTGAAGTTTGGGCTTGATCTTTGGACTGAACTCTGGCGTCATGCGACTTCCTTGCGCGGGTCGTAGCGTTGGGGCTACAGGATGCATCCCAAACGCGCGCCTCGGGAGCCCTCTTGAACTAAATGCGGGCGCCTCCTGGGCCGTCTGCAGGCTTACAAGGGCACACTGACGACCGCTTCGGTGCCAGACAGCCGGTTTAGAACTGCCACGACGATTGCCTCACTTCGCCGACTGTCATCGTCGTGGGTCGGCAGCGCGAGTCTTAGGGTCTCTGCATGCCCAACAAGCCAAACGTGGTTCTGCGCGGAGGCCCGGGGGACGGCCAGATCTCTTACCTTCCCGCTCTGGGTGACCCGATGTTCTTCGAGGACGTCGGCGGTGGCTCGGTCACCTATGTAGACAGCGACGAGCTCGAGGAGCACGACGGCATCCAGCTGCGCGTCTACGTGCCAGCTGTCTGATCGCCCTGAGGGCTGCCTAGCCCATTCCGCCGCGATTGCCGCGTCAGCTACGGGGACCCTTCTCGGTTCGGGTGCGCGGCTGCGAGCCGAGCGGGGCGTCCTTGATCTCGCCGGTGTCTAGGTCGACCTCGACGAGGCGCGGTCGACCGACAGGCTCGGGCTGCTCGTAGACCCGTCGGTTGGCGGGCAGCGCGTGGACGTCGTGCACGAAGGCGTTCTCACGCCGCTGGGTGCTGGCATCGCCCAGGTGCTCGTTGTGTCGCGGCTTGGCGGGCCAGCTCTTGTGCTCGTCGTCGCAATGCGCCCGTAGTCGGTTGCGCATGCGGTCGGTGAAGGCGGGTAGGCAGTAGCGGTGCCACTCCTCGAGCGCGTCGCTGGTCATCGCGAGCCCGGCGCGGCGGCGCTGGTCGGCCAGCACCGCGATCTCGTGGACTAGGTGCGGGTGCATTGGCCAGCAGCTGGGGATGAGCCCGGCGACGTCCCAGGTGTATTCGCGGTTGAGCCAGATCACGACGTCCTCGAACCATTCCCACAGCTGATGTCGGAGCTCGGGGTTGGGACACGTCGCCGGCTGCCAGGGCCGGGGCAGCAGGGCATGGTTACCCAGGGCCTTCTTCTGCTCCTCGGTGCCGTTGATGGCGATGTGGAGCTCGCGGTAGGCCAACCGGACCTGCTCCCCGGGGACGGGGAACGGGAACACCATCGGGCTGGGTGCGGCCCGTCGGGCCTGTTCGGTCGTCACAACTCACTCCTAGTCGGTTCGGTCTCGTCGTCGACGAAGCCGAGGCGGCGCGCCTCGACGAGGGCTGCGGTCGCCCGGGCCTCGGGGGTGATGACCATGCGACGGTCGTTGGTGAGCCGCGCGCGCGCCGCCCGCTGGTCGGCCAGAAGCCGCTCGCCGGGCTTGCCCTCCACGCAGCGGTGCAGCGTGGCGATGATCGGCTTGCCGTTCTCGGCAATCACCAAAGCCTGCCGCTCGGGCAGTTGGCGGACCTCCTCGGGCCGCATGATGGGGATGTCGTCGCCGGAGAAGTTGCGGCTACCGCCGTTGAACCCGCTGGTGGAGTGGGTGACGCGACCGATACGGACTGTTCCGAGCAGGTCGGAGATCTCCTGGTTGAACGCGACGTCCTTGGACCCGCCGAACATCACCAGGGTGTTGGTGAGACCGAGCAGCGCCCGGGCCTCGTGCTCGCCGAAGATGCTGGTCAGCTGGGGACGGGTCTGGGCGGCCCAGATGAACGACAGGCCCAGCGCGCGCTCGTTGGCCATCCGGGTGCGCAGGGTCGGCAGAGGGGCGGTCGAGGGCAGCTCGTCGAGCACCGAGACCAGGGGCGGGCACAGCCGGCCTCCCCACGGTGAGCTGTTGGCCAGCAGCAGACCGGTGTCCAAGACATGCTCGGCCACCGCGGTCATCAGCGGGCTGGCCGAGGCGTAGGGGTCCTCGCGGCCCAGCAGGTAGATGGTGCCGCAGCGACGGATCACGTCCGCCAGGTCGGTGGTCGGGCGCCCGTGGCTGGGCACGCAGCGGCGTCGGATGTCGGCCTGGAAGAACAGGGACACCGCCTGCTGCACCGTGGTGATCGTGTTACCGGCGGTGCGGTCGTCGCCGTTGAGCGCCCCGTGCAGCAGGCCGTGCCAGAAGGGTTCGGCGTGCGGGTGGCGTCGCAGGATCTCCATAGGCTGGCTGGCCGCGGTCGGGTTCGCGACCCACTGCAGGACGTCCTCGAGGGTCTTCCCGGTCAGGGCCGCGGCGTGGAAGTAGCCCTGTAGCACCTTCGCCGATTCCGCCGCGTAGAACCGGGCGGCATCGTCCCCGGTGCCGCCGGTGATCGCACCCTTGACGGTGCCGGCGGTAAAGGCCTTGGCTCGCCGCTCGGCGACCTTGGGGTCCACGCAGCCGGCGATCGGGTCCCAGATCAGCTCGTCGACGGCGCCCTTCGCCAGCCCGAAAGGGTCGAGGACCACGCACGGACGGTCGTCGCTGGAGCGTTCGGTGAGGCTGAGCAGCAGGTCCTCGACCTTCGTCAGGGTGACCAGGGCCGCGCCCGGAGCGCTGAGCAGCGCCGGGGTGAGCAGATCGAGCGTCTTGCCCGAACCCTGCGGGCCAATCACCCCGGCGGTGCGGTCCCACGGCACCCACAGCTCGCCGCCACGCGGCTCGTGCGCGTCCCCAATGCGCCAACCCACGTCCCACGGGTTGAACCTCAGCTTCATCGCTTCTCCTTCGTCCGGCGGCCGTTCAGGAGCCACGGGCTGAGCCCGTGGCCGAGCTGCGGCCCGGTCTCTTCGGTGAGGTCGCCGGCGGTGCGCTGAACGGGTGCCGCGGTGGCGGTGGCGTGCTTGCCGTAGAGGTCGGGGCGGACGATGCCCGCGACCTTGCGCAGCCGAGTGACGCCCAGGATCTTCTCGGCCTGTGCGGCGGTCGCCATGCCGCGCACGCGTCCCGGACCCCAGCGCTGGTAGGCCCAGACGCCGACCCAGATGGTGGCGCTCATCAGCGCGACCTCCGTCGTCGCGAGGCTGACCCACACCAGGGTGCGGCCAGCCAGGCCGTCCGGTGTCGGTGTGGGCAGGCCGGCGTCGGCGTGCCCGCTGAGCACGCCGGGAAGGCTGGTCCAGAAGGCGGTGCCGATCGGCGAGGGGAACGCACCGGCGTTGGCGTCGGGCCAGGTCCAGCCGGCGCCGGCGAGCACGTTCGCGACGGAGCGGCCCAACTGGATGCCGAAGACGATGACGAACAAGGTCGCCAGGGCCACGGCTACAGGGATCTCCCAGGTCCAGGCGTAGGGGTCGCGTCGTCGCTCTCGCTGCATTGGATTCCGCCTCCTGGAATCGTGGGTGGTCGAAGTTCTGGCTGGTCACCTATGTGCCGGGGGGCCCGGCAGCGATCACACAGACCGCCTCGGGTTCGAGGCGTTTTCAGCCAGCCAGGTCGAGGGGTCGGCGTTGTCGGGTCCGTAGATGGAGCCGTTCTCGAGGTGGACCTCGAAGTGGAGGTGGCACCCGGAGCCGTTTCCCTCCTTGCCGACCTGGCCGATCGGTTCGCCGGCAGCGACGGTCTGGCCGCGGCTGACGATGACGCCCTGCATGTGCGCGTACCAGGTGGCCATAGAGCCGGCGCCGGTGGTGACCTTGACCAGCTGCGGGCCGGCCCAGCTCTGGCTGGTGTCAATCTCGATGGTGCCGGCGTGGGCGGCGTAGACGGTCGTGCCGCACGGGGCAGAGAAGTCGGTTCCGGTGTGCCAGTTGGTCCAGTAGGGCCCGGTGTCATGCCAGTTTCCCTTGTCGGTGCCGATGTACTCCGCCGGCACCGGGTAGACCACCTCGTCGCAGGACGCGCCCTCGAGACCGACCGGGGAGACCTGGGCGTTGGGCAGCACGTTGATGTGCGGGTGGTCGAGGTGGTTCGCGGTGGCCGAGCCTCGGTCCTCCATCAGCCGCCAGCCCTCGTCTGCTCGCGCGGCCGACCAGATGCGCTGGTACCAGATGATGTAGTCGATCCCGAGCTCGCGGGCGTGGGTCTGGGCGTACGCCGCGAGCGCGTCCCCCTGGGCCTTGCCGGCGGGAGTCAGCGGGACCACGAAGTCGGCCGCCAGGCCGGCCGGGTGGCCGTGGGGGTCGGTGGCGCTCTCGCGGTAGCCGCCGACGGTCTTGATGTCGAACATCGGGCCGAGGATGTTAACCAGCTGCGTCAGCTGCGGCTTGACCGGGCCGAGGTTGTAGTCGGTCTCGGTCGCGACCGCGCAGCCCGCGCTGCTGCCGGCGGTGGTGGCGGTAACCAGCGGGTGGTCAGCGACCTTGTTGGCCTGGGTGCTGTTGTCGACCTCGGCGCTGGCCCAGGTGAGGTTAGCGCCATAGATGTGGTCGATCGGCGCGTCCTCCTGGGGCTTCTTGCAGGGCTCGGCCGATCCCCCGAAGGCGTTGCTCAGGTCGGGTGTGAGGACGCAGTGTGAGGAGTTCTTGCCGTCCTTGCCGTCGTTGAAGTCGCCCAGGATCACCGCCGGGGTGCCGGTGCCGGCGAGCTCGGTCATGGTCGCCATCTGGCGGCGCAGCGCCTCCGTGCGGTGCCCGGCGGCGTTCCCTTGCGTGTCGGCGGGGTTGTGGATGCTCCAGACCCAGATGACCTGCCCGGTGTTGACGCTGTCGGCCGCACCCGTCAGCTGGACGACCGGCATCCCGACGTCCTTGCCGTTGAAGTACGGGATCTGGACGAGGCGTGAGTCGGTCATCTCCCAGCTGCCGCGGTCCCAGATCACCTTGTTCTGGGTGTTGCCCGTGGCCGGGTACATGCCCCACTTGGCCGAATAGCGGTCAACTAGGGCTCTGGCCTGGGGGCCGTGGACCTCCTGGAGACCGGCGATAGTGACGCCGGCGTTCTCGATCGCGCTGAGTGCCCCGGGCAGCCGCTTGTCCCAGGTGGCGTACCCGGCCTTCTCGTTGCCGCCGCCCGCCTGGTTGTCGGTGTGGCCGGCGCCCAGGATGTTCAAGGTCCCGACGGTCATCGGGTTCACGGTGTCCTCGCAATTGCTCGCGTTCGAGACCTCGCCGTCGCCGTCTGGCAGGTCGGATAGGTCGCCGCCGAGGAGGTCGGCGATGTCGCCGGCGACGTCCTCCCACTGGGCGTAGGCGTCGGGAAAGCCCGACCGCTGCACGGCCTGGGCCGCCTGGGTCAGCGGCATGTCCTGCCAGCCGGGGACGTCGAGCAGTCCCGGGTTGCCGGCGTGCTGGGCCCTGCCGAAGAAGGCACGCGCGGCGAGCACCGGGTTGGTCACCTCAGCACGGCTCCCCCAGCCGGTCGAGGGACGCTGCTGGAACAGGCCACCGGAGTCGCGGTCGCCGCCGGTGAGGTTGACCAGCTTGGACTCCTGGATCGCGGTGGCGATCGCGACCTGCAGCCCGTAGCGGGGAACCTGGAGGTCGCGGGCGACCTGGGCGATGGTGATCGCGTTGCGGGCCTGCTCGGTGGTCAGGGTCGGGTAGCTGGAGGCGAACCGCAGCTGCATCAGCTGGGCGAACACGTCGCCGGTCGGCGGCTCCTCGGCAGAGGCCATGGTGATCGTGCCCTTGACCGAGCCGCCCAAGGGGCCATCGATGACTCCGAGGTCACCAAGCTCGGTAAGTGCGGTCTCGCTGGTCTGGGTGCGGCACTCGGCGGCCGCGGTCGTGGTCATCACCACCATCAGTGTCACGACGAACGGCAGCGCCATGATGACGATCAGGACCGGCAGTCCAGCGAGGACTAGCTTCTTCACGACAGGTCAGTCCCGAGCGCCTCAGCCCGCGGCCTCGATGGCCTCGTTGGTGTAGTAGATCTTCTTCTCCAGCGGGTGGAGCACCGTCTGGACCTTGTAGGTGGCGTCTCCGACGCACCACAGCGCGCGGCCTTTGTCCTTCATCGCCCACCCGGAGACGAGGTCCTGGGCGATCGGGCCGAAGCCGAGCATCGAGTCGAGCTCGCGCGCGACGCGCGGCTTCTGGCCGCCGAGGATCTTGATGTCAGCGAGCTCGAGGAGGTCCTTGGCGATCATCGCGGCCTGGGAATCGGCATCGCCGACCGAGAGCAGGTCGGAGGGCTTGTGAAGGTTGGCGAACTGGATGTCGCCGCCCTTGCCGGCCATGCCGCGCGAGAGCCGCAGGTCCGCGTCGAAGCTCAGCACCGCGGAGACGCCGAGGCGCATCTGCTTCCAGACCTCGTCGCGCACGACGATGCGCAGGTCGCCGGGCTCGGCGATCTCGCGCAGCCCGCGGCCCCAGGAGTTCATGCACAGCAGCGCGATGCCCACCGCCTCGTCCCCGAGCCCATCGAGCCGGGAGAGGCTGAACGACTGGATCGGGGCGCGCCAATCGACCTCGATGTTGGTGAAGTCGTCGAAAAGACCGGCCAGGCTCCCGGTGACCAGCTCGCCGAGCGCGTTGCGCAGCAGCCGCGTCTGGTCGAGGAACTGGCGGGTGCTCCCATACTCGCACGCCCGGACGAGCTCCTCGGTGGGATTGCGCAGCAGGTCCCACAGCCGCGGGATGGTGGTCTCGGTGAGGATCGAGTTGCTGGCGGCGTAGCCGGTGAGGATCCCCAAGGCGTTGCGGACGACGTCGCCCTCGTCGGGCCCGAACGGCACCCGGCGCTGGTCGTCGAGCTTCATGCAGCCGACCAGACCGCGGATCAGAACCAGCCAGCGCTTGAAGATGATCGTCGTGCGCCGTCGGGCTTCCTCGGCCGAGAGCTTCTCCCAGTCGTGGCCGAGCGGGCCCATGGCCAGCGGGTTGATTCGTGCCCAGAAGCCGGGGGCGATGACAAATGGCTCGACGCCGAGCGCGCGGCACAGCGACTCGTACTCGTCCTTGGGATCGCCCAGGACCAAGGTGCGGTAGCCGAAGGGCATCATCCGCGTGCAAAACGCCTTGGTGGTGCCGGACTTGCCGGTGCCCGGCTTGGCGAACTGGAAGATGTTCGGGTTGGTCGCCGACACGTCGTCGCGCAGCACCCAGCCGAAGGGGTCGCAGTAGAACGAGCCGCCGGAGAGCTGGTCGACGCCCATCTGCGCCCCGGTCGGCGGCAGGGCCGGCGCAGACACGAACGGCCAGAACACCGGCGCCTGGTCACTCGTCATCCGCCAGGCCTGCACCGGGGCGGTGGCGGGCGCCCAGCCGCGGCCGCGGCGGGATGCACCGCGGCGCGAGGCGTACTTGAAGATCCGGGGCTCCTTGGCCTCCGGGGCGAGCGGGGGGATCGTGGGCAGGTCGTGGCCGAAGTCGGACAACAAGGCCGCCATGTCCCTTCCCGACTTGGCGCCGCCGCGGTTCCTGTGGGTCGTGGTGGGCATCAAGCGTCTCCGCTCCGGGTCAGGCTCATCCCGACGGGGATGGTCGAGGCGGCGAAACCGACGTCCTGGGCCAGGTCGAGCCGCAGGGGCGCAAACCCGGCGCGGCGGATCGAGGCGTCCAGGCGACGGCCGAACTCGGTGACCCGCAGCGTCTTGGGAACCGTGACCGTGCACACGGCATAAGGCCGGACCAGCGCGTTGCCGTGGGCCAGCTTGGCGTCCAGGCCGCGGGCCTTGTGGGCCTCGTCGCGCTGCTTGGCACGGGTCTTGCGGCCGAGCTTCTCGTTCATTCCCTCAGCCAGGTCGGCGGCCCACTCTGCGTTGCCCGACTGCCGGTCGGCCTTGGACTGGGCCACGATCGGAAAGGAGACGACGAACGAGCGTCGCTCACCGGACTCGCTCGGGGTGAGGATCGGCGCCAGGGCGCCCATCGCCACGCCGCGGGTCGGGAGCTTGATGGTGGCGCTGATCGAGTTCCACGCGTCATGGCTGTAGTGCCGCACCGTCGCGTCGGCGCCCGAGGGCCCGGCCAGCGCCCACGGGACGTCGGCGTTCACGCTCGGGTCCTTCTCCCGCATCGCGAGGGCCTCGACGATGCCGGCGCGATCGCCTGGGGCGAACCCGGTGCGGGACGCCAGGGCGAGTTCCGGCGAGGTGAGCCAGCGGACCGACGTCATCCCCATCGGGCCCCGCAGCTGGGCCTCGATCTCGGCCATCAGCAGGTAGAGCTCGCGGCAGCGGCCCTCGAAGCCACCGCCGGACTCCTTGGCCGACCGGGCGATCCGGGTCTCCGGGACGACGATTGTCACGAACTGCTCGGTGCGAACCGACGCCTGAGTGAGTCCGACCGCGAGGTCGCTGTTGACGACCTCGGACAGCTGGGGGGCGTTGTCGCGGCGGTGCTTGTTGACCCACAGATCGCGCTCGGCGCCGTCCTCGGGGACGGTGCGGACCATGAACAGGATCTCGTCGATCTTCTCGGTGCGGCCGGCGACGTCGAGCAGCCCGGCCAGCGCCTCGCCGTAGCGGCTGCGCTCCTCGGTGTCCTTCATGCCGATGCCGGGGTGGACGATCGAGGCGGTGACAGCCCACGTCTTCGCGGCGTCATCGTGGATTACTCCGACCCGCTGCAGCTGGGAGCCATGCGGCGGGCCGTCGTGGATCTTGATGCCCTGAAGCACCCCGGGGAGGTCGGGGGTGTCGACATCCTCTACGCGGCCCTCGGTGGCCTTCGCACGGAACGAGGTCCAGCTGAGCAGCCCGCCGACGGCGTACATCGTCGAGGCAAACACCCAGCCGGTAGCCGAGCGGCCCCGGACCGGGATGACGGTGATGGCCAGCAGGAACAGCCAGACCAGGGCGAACAGGAACGCGGAGAACCACGCTCCGCGGCTGATCGCCCAAAACGCCGGCAGGCTGGCCAGCGCCAAGAACATCAGCTGGCCTCCGGAGAGGCCGAAGAACCAGCCGATGCGGTCGCGCTGGTAGTCGGCGTAGATGGTCATCGTCGGTTTCCTTCCGGGTCACTGCCTGTCGATCGGAGCTGGGGGCAGGTCGTGCGGCGCATCGGCTACACCGCCACCGGGGGAATCGCGCCGCCAGCCGCAGCGGCTCCGCCGGCACCTCCGGCCGCTCCCCCGCCGCCACCACCTGCGGCCGGGGTCTTGGGCGCTCCTCCGCCACCACCGCCGCCCTGTCCGCCAGAGCCGCCACCCGAGCCACCGCCGGGTCCGCCGCCGGGTCCGCCGCCGGTGGGCAGCGTCGGCGGGGTGGGCGAAGCAGGCGGGGCATGCGGGGACGGCGGGGTCGGCAACGGCGAGTCGTCGTCCCCGCCGTTCTGCGAGCCGGGGTGGGTGCCGCCACTCTGGTCGCCGGGCTGACCGCCGGACTGGCCGGACTGGCCGGACTGGCGGCCACCCATGCCGCTGAAATCGGGTCCGTAGGTGCTCTGCCCGACGCCGGCCTGGTTGGTCTCGTCCGACATCAGGGACGTGGCCTTCGCTCCGGCGCTGCTGACCATCCCGAGCCCGGCAGCGAACGCCTGTCCGACCGGGCCGAAGCTGCCGAGGACGCCCTGGGTGGACTTGTTGAACCGATCGCCGGTCGAGGCCTCGGCGCTCTGCTCACCCGACGAGCGACCGTTGCCATCGGTGGTCGACGCGGCCGACGAGCCGCCGCCGGCACCGCCGCCGCTCAGCAGCCCGTGGAGCCCGCCCTGGATGGCCATGCCCTGACGGAACGACGCGCCGCTGGAGGTGCCGGGGTCGACGAAGGCCAGAAGCTTGAACAGCGCCAGCGGCGCGACGACGCTGATCAGGATCGTCATGACCGCCGGCAGTGCCGTGCCGAACGCCTTGGCGGTGCCGTCTGCGAGGTGGGCAGCGACGCCGTTTGCGAACTGCACGCCGATGCCCAGCACCATCACCATCAACACCGGTGTGAACGCGGCGGCGTGGAACCAGCGCAGCGACTTCCAAAACCAGGAGCGGGTGAAGTCGGAGACCAACCCGGCCGCGGCGAGCGGGCCGGTGGCGACCAGGACCAGCAGCGAGGCCGCCCGGCCGAGGTAAACCAGGACGTGCCCGATCGCGGCCAGCCACAAGAAGATGCCAAGGAAGGCCAGCGCTGTGGCCACGCCGGCCTCGGTGATGTCGTCGACGCCGAGGCCGCCCAGGGGATCCCAGTCTGGCCAGGTCTGCACCTGGAGCAGCGACTTCATCAGCGCCTTGGTGATGGCGCCGCAGGCCGCGACGATCATGACGCAGTAGCCGAACCAGCAGGCGCAGACCAGGACGAACTGGCCGGCGCCGATGAACGCCCGCGCGAGGCCCTTGCCCTCTCGTTTGAAGGCCGCGGCGCCGAGCTGGATCATCGCCAAGATGACCACCAGGGCGAGCGCGAGCCAGAGGGTGAAGGCGTAGACGTCCTTACCGGGTCCGTCGTCGCTCAGGTCGGGGGTCAAGAACAGCTCGCTGAACGTGAGCACGATGCGCAGCACGAACAGGCCGGAGCTCCAGACCGCGAGCATTGCCGAGGTCCAGGCATCGGCCGCCGCCTTGGCGATGACGTCGCCGATGTTCTCGAACGGGTTAGGGATGTCACCGAGGCCCGGGATGCCGGCGCCGAAGAGGTCCCCCACGTTCGGGAGTCCTGGGGTGCCGGGCGCCGCCGGGACGCCAGGGATTCCGATCCCCGGGAGCCCGGCGTCGCAGATCGCGTCGAGCAGCCCACACCTGCCGACGCCCGGCACCACTCCCCCGACTCCCCTTGCGCAGTCGGTGAGGCTGGGGTTTTCGAGGCACTCCTGGACGCCCTCGACCTGGTCCTCGATCTCGTCCTTGACGCCACTGGCCGCGTTCTTGCCGCAGTCGACCGGGTCCTCCGCGCAATCGAGGGCGTCGCCGCCGAGGTCGCACAGTTCGTCGGGACCAAGACAGCTCATCTTGACGGTGCGGGCCAGCAGCTGGCCGGCGGTCTCGACCGCGGCGACCTGCGCCGTGCTGGCCGCCGTGCTGGTCGCCGGTTCGGCTGCGGCGGCGGACGGCTGAAGAGCTGTGGCGGCTCCGAGGAGCGTAGTGAGGACCAGGACCGCCAGGGCGCCGATGCCCAGCCGGGTGACCCGGCGAAAGAGATCAGCGGTGCTCATGGGGTGTCCCGTTGATCGGGATCCAGCCGGCCTGCTTGTACTGCGGGGTGCCCGGCGCGACCGCCTTGGGCTGTCCGGTGGAGACCAGGTGCTCGATGTCTGCGGTGCTGCCCTGGACCAGTCGCCAGTCGCCCACGCCGTCGACCTCGAGCCACCGCATGAGCTGGGTGCCGGCGTAGAGGCCGTCGCTGACGTTGCCGTTGGCGGTGGTGAGGGTGACGTAGCTGAGCAGGTTCACCGCGTAGTAGCCGGTGTCGAGCTCCTCAAGGGTGTAGGCGATCGGCGTCACGGCGTACGACGCGGGCGGGGGGACGTCCCCCTCCCTCGGGACGCCGGCCTGCTGGCGGCGCAGTGCCACAGCGTCGCGGGCGCGCTGCTCGAAGACGGCTCTGTCCTCGGGGTTGGCGTACAGGCCGGCGACGACGGTGGCCTGGTCGTAGTCGAACCCGACCTGCGCCTTGGCGACCTCGAACTGCAGCGCGACCGCGCCCAGGTCGGTCTGGGGGAACTGGGTCGGGTAGCCGTCGACCTGGTCGGCGCCAGCCGGGATCACGACGCCGTCTGCGGGTGCGGCCTCCGGGGCGACCTGGTCGACCTGGTCGACCGAGACGTTCCGCCCCTGCTGCCCGGTCTGGCTCGAGGACTCCCGGGGTGTCTTGTCGGCTCCGCTGTTGTCATCGGTCCGGCCGCGCGCTCCGAGCCAGACGGCGGTGGCCACGAGGGCGGCGATCACCGCCAGGACCCCCACGCGCAGCAGGGTCGTGCGGGACTCCCCCATCGAGTCGTTGATCCGGCTGCTCATCCCGTTGCGCATGTCAGTGCTCCTCTTCCGTGTCGCCGGGGTGGGCGGGTTCGGCGGTGTGGTCGGTGGACCAGGTGCGCCAGCCGGCCTCGTGCCCCAGCTGGGTGCCGGGCCAGGTCGCGGGTGCGGGTGCAGGCGGAGCGCCGGGGGCGACCATCCAGCGGCCGCCGACCCACTGCATGCGCTCGCAGTGCGCGAAGGCGATCTGGCCTTCGGACTTGTAGGTGGCGCTGACCTTCATCAGCACGCACACCGTCGCCCAGTCGGGGCCGTCGGTGCCCTTGACCAGCGCGGCGGCCGGCTCCAGAGACACCGAGGCGCTGGGGTCCTTGACTTCGCCCATCCCGGTGCTGGAGAGAAACGCCCGGACGCTGGCGGTGATCCACCAGTCCTCCGCACGGACCCCGCCGGGCAGCGCCCAGGCGTTGTAAACCTCCTCGGCGGTGCTCAGGCTCATCGACTGCAGCACCGCGAGGTCGATCTGAGCGAGCTGGCCGACCGCGCCCTCCGGGGTGTGCGGGAACCCGGTCATCACGAACGCGGGCCCGTTGACTCCGGTCCCGGCCGGGACGTTGACCTCCGGTGCGTTGGCGCTGGTGGTCCCCGAGCCTGCTTGCGGGAAGGCGGCGCTCTCGGGCACGGTCAGCATCGGCTCGGCCGCGATCTCATCGCGATGCGCGGCACCGCGGGCCACCGTCGAGCGCACGGTCTCGCCGGTGGCGACGCCGGTGTTCGCGCTGGTCTCGTCGCCGATGCCGGCGATCGCCAGGTAGACCGCGTACGCGAGGCCGCCGAGCAGGAGTACACCCACGGCGACGGCGGCGGCCAGGATGCCGAGCAGCCTGCGCTGGCTCCACTCGCTGGTCCCTTGCTCGATGGGAGGCGCCTTCTTGGTGGACGCGCGCCGCATCAGATGCAGCCCTTGCCGAGGACCCCGTTGAGCATCCCGGGGAGCACCAGGTAGGCGATCGCGCAGGCGAAGACGACCACCACCGAGATCACGCCGACCTTGGAGGCGTGCGGCAGGGAGAACACTCGGCCGGCGATGATCGCGGCGATCGCGATGATGATGCCGAGACCGAACAGGACGATGACGCCCCATAGCACGTAGCCGGTGATCTCGTTGGTGGGGCCGACAGCACCCGGAGGCGCCTTCGGGCAGACAGCCATCACGGTGCTTGCGGTTGCGGTCATGACGTCCATGGGGGATTCCCTTTTCTGGGTTGCTGACCCCGGGAGGGTCAGGCGCCTTCGCTGGTGTCGGTGGGCCGCTGTGCGGGCTCGAGCAGCCGACGTGCTGCCGAGATCAGGGGGGCCGGGACGGGGCGGGAGTCCAGGCCGTTGACCGCGAGCTCGCGGTCAACGGGGATCTCCACGCACCTTTCCGCGACCAGGGCGCGGCGGACGGCGGGGCCGCCGGCGTGCTCGAGGCCGCGCGGCCACTTCTTGCGGCGTGGCCCGCGGACGGCGAGGGCGATCTGCTCGGGCTGCCAAGGGAACAGCAGGTCCATGGCGACGCCCGCGCGACGCATCCCGGGGACGGTGGCGGTGGTGACCAGGACGATCTGGTCGGCGGCGCGGACGGCCTCGGCCAGCCAGCAGTCGGTAGCCAGCAACTGGCCGGCCTCCCAGCCGATGTCGAGAATGGTCAGCTGGGTCTCGTTCTGAGCCTCGATGGGCGGCGGGACCTCGTCGACGCCGGCGAGGACCTCGCTGGCGCGCTCGAGCAGGACGTGATCGCGCTTGCCCTGACGCCAGTCCCTCTGGTGCAGGCCGAGCTCGGCGGTGCTCGCCGCGGCGAGTCCGGAGGCGGTGACCGAGCAGCACTCGATGACTCGGACCGGGGCAGCTGCCGCCAGGCCGGTGGCCAGAGCGACGGTGCTCGCGCCGACCGAGCCGGCGGACCCGAGAACGGCGATGGTGTGCTCGCCGTCGGCCGGTGACCAGTTGCCCTCGGCGGCGGCGCCGCGGACGCGGGGACCCTTACCGGCGCCGGGCCTGGTGCGGAACTCGCCGGCGTTCAGTGCGTGCCAGGCCCGCTTGAGCTCGTCGACACCGACCGGGCGGCTCGGGGCCCGGGCGCTCACTGGGCCCCCCTGAGGGCGCATCGCCGGAACTCGAGCGCGGCGCGGATCTCGGCCGGGGTCAGGATCGCCAGCTGAGCCTTCGCGGCCTGCACTTCGTGCAGCTGGGCGACGCAGCCGGTCAGCTGCTCGACCGCCTCGATCTCGCGGCCGGCGATCGCGAACAGCTCGGCGATCTGCTCAGGCGTACGCGGCTCGCCCTCGTGGGTGTTCGTCATGGGCTTCACCTCCAGTCGCCTATGTGTCGCGGGTGGCGCGAGCGATCACTTCCGGGCTGATTCGTCATGGCCAAACTTCCGCGGGGCGGCCGCGGCGAGGGCGCGCATGGTTCGCGAGCCGTGGCGACGGACCGTTGCCTCAGAGACCCCGATGCGGGGCGCGACCCGGCTGGACACCTCATTGCTGAGAAGTCCGCCATACCCACGCGCCAGCCTGCGGGTCTCGACCCGGTCGGCCTCCTCGACCAAGCACAGCAACAGGTACCGATCCGCGGCGCTGATCACCTTGTGGTCGCAGGCCCACGCGAGCAGCTCCAGAAGCTCCTCGGGGGCCGACTGCTCCTCCCGCTCGGGTCCGGCAACGGCCAGGATCTCGGGTCGGTGGAACAGCGTGCCGGCGACCCGCTCGGTCGGCATCTCAGCCGAGTAGCCGGCACCGCCGTCGACGCTCGTCAGGTCGCCGGCTGAGAAAGACTCGACGAGCGTCGTGTTGGCCCAGGAGCGGTCGGCGCGGGAGACGTAGAAGAAGCCGCCGACCTCGCGGAGGACACCGACGCGGGTGTTGATCAAGATGTTGGCCGCGACCTTGCGGGTCCGGCGCCACTTGAACGTGCGGACCTCGATCCATAGCTGCGAGGCCACCAGCTCGTCGATCCGCTCGACTGCTGACCAGGCGCCGGCCATAACCGGCTGGCTGTCGCGGAAGACCTCGCGTGGCGGGAGGGTGCTCAGCCAGCCCGCGAGCCGACAGGCGCCGGGCAGCAAGCACTTGGCCAGAGCGGCCGCAGCCGCGATGTCGTCGCCACCGTCGGGGGCCGCCAGCATGGCCAGCGCGAGGAGGACCTGGTCGGAGGTTTCATGGTCCACCGCCGGCAACCAGGAGCGGAGGTCGTCGAAGTTGTCGACCACACCGAGGCGCGGGTCTGCGGCCACCCAGGCCGGCCACTTCTGGCGGGCCAGGTCGAGCAGCTCGCTGTTGTCGTCGAGGCCAAGCTGGTCGCCCACACTCATCGCGCTCGCTCCTTTCGTCCGTGACTGAGCACGGCAGAAAAGATCGCGAGCGGGCGTCCCCGCATCCGTCCCCCAATCCCCTGACTTCGAGGGGGGACGCCTGCTCGACGGGGATACGGTCTTTGCGTTTGCGCAGGTCAGAGCGGGGGGACGCCCCCGTCCCCCCGAAAACTGAAATCGTTCCCGGCCGACCCTTGCGCGACCTTCTTATCGAGATGCTGCGAAGACTGAAACTCGACGGCGTTGTTGAACACCTCGCGTTACGTCAGCCTCGATCGCGCATCTACGCAGTCACCGAGCCCGCGTCGACTCCCAGGAAGCGACATTGCGCAGGTGTTGGAGGAGCGGCATCCCGTCGCTGCTCCAAGCGAAGATCCCGCAGATAGGATCGGCTTGCGGGACGGAATGCACCCGAGCGTCGACCGCAGGGCGGCCGCGCTTGACAGTCATAGGCGGGCGCTCAGACGCACCTTCGATCGCGTGGCGGCAACCAGTTGGCCGGTGGGCACCTCGTTTACCGGGACGTCGCGAGCGTTTCGACGCCCCGCAATCCCACCAGTCGATCGGCCGGCCTCCATGCAACTGGCCCGCGGTGACCTGGACGTTGCCGATGATGCAGAACTTCCCCAGTTGGTTGGCGGCACGCGAGTACTGGAACAGGAC
>NZ_JBFUJV010000033.1:0-34912 GCF_056401175.1 Nocardioides sp. P4_G10
ACGCCAACGAGGTCGTCGAGGACGCCTTCCGCATCCACGGCGGCTACGGCTACTCCAAGGAGTACGAGATCGAACGCCTCATGCGCGAGGTCAAGTTCATGCTCATCGGCGAAGGCACCTCCGACATCCAGAAGATGATCATCGGCCGCTCGCTGCTCAAGGACTACCAGCTGCGCTGAGCGGGTCAGCGACCGCCGGTCGCCTCGGCCGCGGCGTCGGCGGCGGCCAGCGCCTCGCTGGCGGCCTCGACGGCGTCGGGGGAGAGGACGTGCTCGATCGCGAGCGCGGACGCTCCCAGCACCGCCGCCTCGCCGCCGGCGCGCGAGGTGACGATGCGCAGGTGCTCGGTGGCCAGCGGCAGCGACCGGTGGTAGACCGACTCGCGGATCCCGGCCAGGAGGTGCTCCCCGGCGCCCGCGACCTGGCCGCCGATGACGACCACCGACGGGTTGATCAGGTTGACCATGGTGGCGACGACCTCGCCGATGTCGCGCCCGGCCTGGCGCACGACGCCCATCGCGACCCGGCTTCCTGAGCGCACGAGCTCGACCACGTCGCCGCCGTTCTCGGCCTGCTCGCCCTGGGCGCGCACGGCGGCCGCGAGCGCGGGACCTGCTGCGACGGCCTCGAGGCAACCGGAGTTGCCGCACCGGCACGGCACGTCGTCGGCGCCGGGCACCCGGACGTGCCCGAGGTCGCCGGCCGTGCCCTGGGCGCCGCGCTGCAGGATGCCGCCGGACACGATGCCGGCGCCGATGCCGGTCGCGACCTTGATGAGAACGAGGTCGTCCACGTCGCGCAGGTGCCGCCGGCGCTCGCCCAGCGCCATGATGTTGACGTCGTTGTCGACGAGGACCGGCACCGGGTACTTCTCCTGCAGGTAGGCAGGCACGTCGAAGCGGTCCCAGCCGGGCATGATCGGCGGGTTGATGGGGCGCCCGGTGGAGTGCTCCACGGGGCCCGGGAGGCCGATGCCGATGGCGGCGAGGTCCTCGGCGGGGCGCTCGCTGGTCTCGAGGAGGTCGCGCACGGACTCCACGACCCAGGACAGGACCGCCTCGGGGCCGTCGGCGACCGCGATCTGCGCGTCGACCTCGCCGAGGATCGAGCCGTTGAGGTCGGTGAGGGCCGCGCTGGCGTGGGTCGCGCCCACGTCCACGCCGACCACGACCTTGGCGGTGGGGTTGAGGGCGAAGAGGGCCGGAGGACGGCCGCCGGTGGACCGGGCGCCGCCGAAGGGGGCGACCAGGCCGAGGCGCATGAGGGTGTCGATGCGGGCCGTGATCGTCGAGCGCGCCAGGCCCGTCGCTTCGGCCAGCTGGGCTCGCGTCCAGGGCCTTCCGTCACGGAGGAGATCGAAAAGCTCACCGGTTCGCACGGGCGGAGTCAAGCACATGCACGACTTTGCACGCCAGAGGTAACACTTTTGAGAGGTACTCGACAAAAGCCCGTGACGCGTGCCACAGTGTCGCCCGTGCCCCCGATCACCCCCGAGAACCACCCGGTCGAGAACGCCCTCGTCGCGACCGGGATGACGAAGAGCTTCTTCGGCAACACCGTGCTGGACGGTCTAGACCTGACCCTGCGCGCCGGTGAGGTCCACGGCCTCGTCGGCGAGAACGGCGCCGGCAAGTCGACGCTCATGAAGATGCTCGCCGGCGTCTACACACCCGACAGCGGCACGATCGTCGTCGGCGGCGACGAGGTGTCGTTCAGCCACCCGGTCCAGGCGCAGCGCGCCGGCGTGTCCACCGTGTTCCAGGAGTTCAACCTCCTCCTCGAGCGGACGATCGCCGAGAACATCTGGCTCGGTCGCGAGCCACGGCGCTTCGGCCGCTTCGGCCCGGTCGACACCGGCCGCATGCGCCGTGACACCGAGGAGCTGCTCACCGGCCTCGGCGTGGCCGGCCTGAGGGCCGGCACCCTCGTGCGCAACCTGTCGGTCGCCGAGCAGCAGGTCGTGGAGATCGCCAAGGCGGTGAGCTTCGACGCCAAGGTGATCCAGATGGACGAGCCGACGGCGGCGCTGGCCGACCACGAGGTCGAGCTCCTCTACTCGATCATCCGTCGCCTCACCGACCGTGGCGTCGCCATCGTCTACGTCTCGCACCGGCTCAAGGAGATCTTCGACCTCTGCACGACCATCACGATCCTCAAGGACGGCGAGCACGTGGCCACCCGGCCGGCCGCCGAGCTCTCCGAGGCCGAGCTCGTGCGCCTGATGGTCGGACGCCCGCTGACGACGTACTTCCCCAAGAAGCCCGTCGACGTCGCCGTCGGTGACGTGCGGCTGGCGCTGTCCGGTGTCGGGAACGGCTATGTCGACGACGTCTCGCTGGAGGTCCGCGCCGGCGAGATCGTCGGCATCGCGGGGCTGCAGGGCTCGGGTCGCACCGAGCTGCTCGAGACGGTCTTCGGCGTGCACCCCGTGTCGCGCGGCTCGATCGCCCTCGACGGGTCGCCCCTCAAGGTCAGCAGCCCTCGCCAGGGCGTGCGCGCCCGGCTCGCCTTCATCACCGAGGACCGCAAGGCCAAGGGCCTCGCGCTCAACCAGTCGATCCTCGACAACGCCCTCGGCGTGGTGCGCGCGGTCTTCCCGCGGCGAACCGGCACCGCGCGGCGGGACATGCCGGGCGTGCTGTCCGGTCTTGACGTCGCCGCCCACAGCCTGGGCCAGGAGGTCCAGTTCCTGTCCGGCGGCAACCAGCAGAAGGTGGTGCTCGCCCGCTGGCTGAGCATCGACCCGCTGGTCGTGCTGATGGACGAGCCCACCCGCGRCATCGACGTCGGCGCCAAGCACCGCGTCTACGAGCTGATGCGCGAGCTGACCCGTCAGGGCGTCGCCGTGCTGATGGTCTCCAGCGAGCTCCCCGAGGTGATCGGCATGTCCGACCGCATCCTCGTGATGCGTGACGGCCGGCTCGCCGGCGAGCTCTCGGCGGGTGCGAGCGAGGAAGCGGTGCTGGCGATGGCCACCGGAGCAGCGAGCGAGGAAGCAGCATGAGTGCCACCACCGACCCGGCCGCGAGCGTGGAGTCCCGCGACTCCGTACGCCGTCGGCGCGCCGCGCGACCGCGCGGTGCCAAGCAGCTCGACTCGACCGCACTGATCTACCTCGTGCTCGTCGGCGTCATCATCGTCTCGACCGTGCTCACGGCCCTCGAGGGCCGCAACTTCTTCAGCCAGGGCAACATCTGGGCCGTCCTCACCGCGATGAGCGTGCTCGGGCTGATCTCGATCGGCCAGACCCTCGTGATCCTGGTGGGCAGCCTGGACCTCTCGGTGCCCTACGTCGTCAGCCTCGCGACGGTGGTCGCGGCCGGCGGCATGAAGGGCCTCGACGGCAACATCCCCGCCGCGGTCTTCAACACCCTCGCCGTGTGCGCGGTGGTGGGCCTCGCGATGGGGCTGCTGGTCAGCGTCCTGCACGTCCACGGCTTCATCGCCAGCCTCGGCGTCGGCCTGATCGTGAGCGGCTACCTCGCCACCAACTACCAGGGCAGCCACGGCTCTGCGGCGCCCGACCTGAGGCTGCTGGGCCGCAGCGGGATCGTGGGCTGGATCCCCACCGCGTTCCTCGTCCTGCTCGCCTGTGCCGTCCTGGTGACGCTCATGCTGCGCTACACCCGGCTGGGTCACCACGTCTACGCCATCGGCGGCAACCGCGACGTCGCCCGCATGTCGGGTGTGCGGACCGTCCTGCCGGTGGTCTCGGCCCACGTGCTCTGCTCGGTGCTGGTCGGCCTCGCCGCACTGCTCCTGCTCTCGCGCACCGGCGTCGGGTCGCCGACGATCGGGTCGCAGGGCCGTTACGACCTGCTGTCCATCGCGGCGGTCGTGCTCGGCGGCACCCTGCTCGCCGGCGGCAAGGGCAGCGTGGTCGGCACGATGGGCGGCGTCGCGATCTTCGCCGTCCTCGACAGCGTCATGGGTGTCATGCAGGTCAACCCGTTCCTCAAGGACTTCATCCGCGGCCTGGTGATCGTGCTCGCCGTCGCCGTCTACGCCCGCCGCAGCGTCGTACGCCGTCCACCACGCTTCGGCAGCGGTAGCCGGCCCTCGCTGCCCGTCCCCGGATCGACCACGAAGGAGGAGACCGCATGAGCACCGCGACCTCCAGCCCCGAGGCCTCCGCGGCCGGCCGCACGCTCCCGCTCACCGAGGGCTCGCTCCCGCAGCGCCTCCTCCGTGGCGCGCTGACGCCGGGTGGGGCGGTGTTCATCCTGCTCGCCGTCCTCTTCATCGCCGTCGTCTGGGTCAACCCCTCCTTCGGCGAGCCGCCGCAGCTGATCCGCTTCATCGGCCGCACGGCGCCGATCGCCATCGCCGCGATGGGCCAGTACTACGTGATCGTCGCCGGCGAGTTCGACCTCTCGATGGGGGCGGTCATCGCGACCCAGGTCGTCATCGCGGGCAACTACATCGGCGACGACGAGAGCCGGGTGCTCCCGGCCATCGCGCTCATGCTGGTGATCGGCGTGGCCGTCGGCATCGTGAACGGACTGGGCACCACGATCCTGCAGGTGCCGAGCTTCATCGTCACCCTCGGCACCATGCTCGCCCTCGGCGGCCTGGTGAAGTACCTGACCGGTGGCGCGGCGACCGGCAACCCGGTCGACACGTTCCGAGAGATCGGCCGCGGCGGCATCCAGGACGTGCCCGTCCTCGACGTGCTGCCCTACTCCGTCATCATCCTCGTCGCCGTCGCCGCCGGCAGCTTCTGGCTGATGCGCTCACCGTTCGGCCGCACCCTGATCGCGACCGGTGACAACCCGGACGCCGCCGGCCTGGCCGGCGCGAAGGTCTGGTGGGTCAAGACGCGGGCGTTCATCCTGTCCTCGCTCTCGGCCACCATCGCCGGCATCCTCCTCGTCGGCTACGCAGGAGTGCACCCATCGGTCGGCGCCGGCTACGAGTTCCAGGCCATCACGGCTGTGGTCCTCGGCGGCGTCGTGCTGGGCGGCGGACGCGGCTGGGTGCTCTCGGCCGCCGCCGGCGCCTTCGCGCTGGAGCTGCTCTTCTCGTTCCTCAACTTCCAGGAGGTCGAGTCCACCTGGAGGAACACGGTCCAGGGCGTGATCATCATCCTCGCCGTCGCCGCCTCGGCGCGGGCGTGGTCCCTGGGTCGTCGTCCCCCCTCTCGGTCCACCCCAGCAGCACCTGCACCATCACCCACCACTGCCCGCCCGGGCACTGAAACAGGAGAAAACTGATGCGCCACAAGATCCACCGCGCGCCGATGGCAGTGGCCTCGGCCCTGCTGCTCGGGGTGTTCGCCACCTCGTGCAGCACCGAGGACCCGACCGACTCCACGTCGGGCACCGACGAGAGCTCGGAGACGTCCGAGTCCCCCGAGGCGTCGGAGGAGGAGGGCTCGGGCGACGAGCAGGAATGGTTCGACCAGGCCGTCTACGACGAGCAGTACGAGCAGCGCTCGGCGACGTTCGAGGGTGACCCCGAGACCCCCTACCTCCAGTACATCGACGGCGAGATGACCGACACGTCGGACTACAAGGCCAACGGTGAGATGAAGGCGTGCTTCGCCAACGCCTCGATCTCGAACCCGTGGCGCCAGACCGGCTGGATCACCATGAACCAGCAGCTCAAGGACCTCCAGGACAAGGGTGTCATCTCCGAGATGGAGACCCGCGACGCCGGTGACGACGACAACACCCAGATCGCCGACATCGACTACTTCATCTCCGAGGGCGACTGTGACGCCTTCATCATCTCGCCCAACTCCACCGCCGCGATGACCGACGCGGTCGAGCGCGCGTGCGAGACCGGCAAGCCCGTCGTGGTCTTCGACCGCGGCGTGGAGACCGACTGCGCCACCACCTTCATCCACCCGATCGGTGGCTTCGCGTGGGGCATCGACACCGCCGAGTTCCTCATCGACAACCTCGACGAGGGCGACAAGGTCGTCGCGCTGCGCATCCTGCCCGGTGTCGACGTGCTCGAGCAGCGCTGGGCGGCTGCCGAGAAGCTCTTCGAGGAGAACGGCATCGAGGCGGTCGACTACTTCACCGGTGCCGACCCGACCGAGATCAAGAAGATCATCACCGACGAGCTCGGCAAGGGCGAGGTCCAGGGCGTCTGGATGGACGCCGGTGACGGCGCTGCCGCCGCCATCGAGGCCTTCGAGGACTTCGGTGCCGACTACCCGGTCATGACCGGCGAGGACGAGATGACCTTCCTGCGCAAGTGGGAGGAGACCGGGCTGACCGGCCTGGCGCCCGTCTACTCCAACTTCCAGTGGCGCACCCCGCTCCTCGCGCTCGAGAAGATCTTCGCCGGCGAGGAGGTCCCGAAGGAGTGGGTCCTCCCGCAGACCCCGATCACCGAGGACGAGCGCGCCGACTACCTCGAGGCCAACGACGGCATGCCCGACGGCCACTACGCCAAGTTCGGTGGCGAGGACCTCGTCGGTTACCCCGAGGTCTGGCAGGAGCGCGAGATCCCCTGATCCGGCCCTGAACCGGATCACGTCGTGATCTGATCCACCCGTCGGTGGGCCGGGCKCGCCCGGCCCACCGACACCTGTCCCCGCACCACCCCAGAACGCACCCAACACGCACCCAGCACCGCACCCCAACACGGCACACCGCCCCGGAAGGACCGCTCCATGCGCGAGATCGGCGTCAACACGTGGGTCTGGACCTCGCCGCTCACCGACGCGGGCGTGGCCGACATGCTGCGACGGATCGCCGGCATGGGCTTCGACGCCGTCGAGCTCCCACTGGAGAACGCCGGCGACCTCACCGTCCCCGTCGTGTCCGACGTGCTCGCCGAGACCGGCCTGACGCCGTGCGTCGTCGGAGCGATGGCCCCGGGACGCGACCTCGTCGACGCGTCGTGCGTCGCCGACACCCAGGACTACCTCCGCGCCTGCATCGACTTCGCCGCCGGCATCGGCGCGCGGTCGGTGTGCGGCCCGTTCTACGCCTCGACCGGCCGCGTCTGGCGGATGGACACCGACCAGCGGCAAACGGCGTACGACGACCTCCGCACGCACCTCGCACCAGTGGTCGACCACGCGGTCGCGCAGGGCGTCCGGCTCGGGATCGAGCCGCTCAACCGTTACGAGACCTCTCTGGTCAACACCGTCGACCAGGCCCTGACCGCCCTCGAGCCGTTGCTCGGCGAGGGACTCGGCCTGGCCCTGGACAGCTACCACCTCAACATCGAGGAGCGGTCCAGCGCGGGCGCGATCCGGGCCGCCGGTCAGCACCTGGCGCACGTCCAGGTCTGCGGCAGCGACCGTGGCGCGCCGGGCGGCGACCAGACAGACTGGAAGGCCTTGGTGTCCGCCCTCGACGACGTCGGCTACGACGGCCCCCTCGTCATCGAGAGCTTCACCGCAGACAACGCATCCATCGCCACGGCCGCCTCCATCTGGCGTCCGCTGGCACCCACCCAGGACGAGCTCGCCCGAGACGGCTTGTCCTTCCTCCGGTCCCTCGCCTGAGCGACCGTCCCCCGCAAGTCAGGAGAAGCACGTGACCAGCACACCCAGCGCATCGGGCGCCGCCGGGTCCCCGGGAGTCGCCGTCATCGGATACGCCTTCATGGGCAAGGCGCACTCCCACGCGTGGCGCAACGTCGCGGCCCTGCGCCCCGGCGCTCCCGGCGTACGCCAGCAGGTGCTGGTCGGTCGTGACGCGGACGCCGTGGCGGCCGCGGCCGGGCAGTACGGCTGGACCGAGTCGGCCACCGACTGGCGTGAGGTCCTGGACCGCGACGACATCGACATCGTCGACGTGTGCGTCCCCGGGCACCTGCACGCCGAGGTGGCGATCGCCGCCCTCGAGGCAGGCAAGCACGTGATCGCCGAGAAGCCGCTGGCCAACACGATGGCCGAGGCGGAGAAGATGGTCGCCACCGCGAAGGCCGCCCGCGAGCGCGGCGTGCACTCGATGGTCGGCTTCAACTACCGGCGCGTGCCGGCGCTCGCGCTGGCCAAGCGACACATCGCCGCGGGCCGTCTCGGCGACGTGCGGCAGGTGCGCGTCTCCTACCTGCAGGACTGGCTCGCCGACGACGCTGCCCCGATGACCTGGCGGCTGCGCCGCGAGCTCGCCGGTTCCGGCGCGCTGGGCGACCTGGCCTCCCACGCCGTCGACCAGGTGCGCTTCCTGCTCGGCCAGGAGGTCACCGCCGTCAACGCGATCACTCACACCTTCGTCCCGCAGCGCACCGGCGCCGACGGCCCCGAGGAGGTCACCGTCGACGACGCCGCGTGGGGCACCCTGCGCACCGACGGCGGTGCCGTGGTCAGCCTCGAGGTCACCCGCATGGCGACCGCCCGCAAGAACGCCCTCGGCATCGAGGTCTACGGCAGCAACGGCGCCCTGCGCTTCGACCTCGAGTCGCTCAACCACCTCGACGTCTGCCTCGACGGCGCCGACAGCTTCAGCCGGGAGCTCGTGACCGAGCAGGACGACCCCTACATCGACGGCTGGTGGCCGCCCGGGCACGTCCTCGGCTGGGACGCCACCTTCACCAACCAGGCCTCCGACTTCCTCGCCGCGCTCGCCGCGGGTCGGGAGCCCACGCCGTCGTTCGAGGACGGGATCGCCGTCCAGCGCGTCCTGGCCGCGATCGAGGCCAGCTCCGCACGCGGTGGCAGCTGCGTCGAGGTCGACGGGGGCCCGATCTGATGGGTCGCCCGTTCACCCTCTTCACCGGCCAGTGGGTCGACCTGCCCCTGGAGGAGGTGGCCCGGCTCGCCTCCGAGTGGGGCTACGACGGCCTCGAGGTGGCCGTCTCCGGCGAGCACCTCGACGCGTGGCGCTGGGACGACGCGGACTACGTCGCCGAGCGGCTCGGCATCCTGGAGAAGCACGGCCTCCAGCTGCACGCCATCTCCAACCACCTCACCGGCCAGGCGATCTGCGACGACCCGATCGACTTCCGGCACCAGGCCATCGTCCGCGACCACGTGTGGGGCGACGGCGACCCGGAGGGCGTGCGCCGGCGCGCCGCCGAGGAGATGAAGCTGACCGCCCGGCTCGCGCAGAAGCTCGGCGTGAAGACCGTCGTCGGCTTCACCGGGTCCTCCATCTGGCAGTACGTCGCGATGTTCCCGCCCGTCCCCGCGGAGCGGATCGAGGCCGGCTACCAGGACTTCGCCGACCGGTGGAACCCGATCCTCGACGTCTTCGACGAGTGCGGCGTGCGCTTCGCCCATGAGGTGCACCCCTCCGAGATCGCCTACGACTACTGGACCACCCGGCGTGCGCTCGACGCGATCGACAACCGTCCGGCGTTCGGCATCAACTGGGACCCCAGCCACATGATGTGGCAGGGCATCGACCCGGTCGCGTTCATCTCCGACTTCGCCGACCGGATCTACCACGTCGACTGCAAGGACACCCGGATGCGGATGGGTGGGGGCCGCAACGGCATCCTCTCCTCGCACCTGCCGTGGGACGACCAGCGCCGCGGCTGGACCTTCGTGTCCACCGGCCACGGCGACATCCCGTGGGAGGACTGCTTCCGCGCCCTCACCGCGATCGGCTACGACGGCCCCATCTCGGTGGAGTGGGAGGACGCCGGCATGGACCGCCTGCGCGGTGCCCCCGAGGCGCTCGAGCGCCTGCGGGCGCTCGACTTCGAGCCGCCTGCGCAGTCCTTCGACGCCGCCTTCAGCAAGCAGTCGGAGGGCTGAGCAAGGGCGGCTCCGCTCACCTACACTCCTGCGCGTGGGGGACTTCCGGGCGCGTGACGCCGATCGCGACCGCTACGTCGACGTCATCGAGGCGGCGTACGTCGACGGGCAGCTGGGGGAGCAGGACCGCGAGCTGCGGGTGTCGCGGGCGCTGGTCGCCGAGACGCTCGACGAGCTCGAGGGCCTGACCCGGGACCTGCAGAACCGACCCGTGCCGGCGAGCCCACGCACGTCGACGCCCGTCGCCCCTGGCCCTGCCCGTCAGGCCGTGCCTTCCAGCATCAGTGCCGGAAAGGTGCTCGGGACCGCCGCAGCCGTGCTCGTGGGCCTCGGCGTCCTCGCGGTGCTTGCCGCTGGGCAGTCCGCTCAGCAGCCGTCCGAGTACTCCATGCCGACTCCGAGGGGGATGACCGGCTCGGTCGACTCGCCCGGCTTCACCTTGAAGGCGGCGTCGGTGCGCGACTTCGTGGATTCCTACCAGGCCCGGTTCGGCTCCCTCGAGCCCTACGAGGTCACCTTCTTCCCCCGCCGCGTGGTCGTGCAGGTGCCGCTGCCCGGCCCGAGTCCACGGTTCGAGGTCTGGTCCTGGGCCGGCACGTGGACCAAGGACGCCGATCAGTCCGCTCTGGTCGAGCCGCACGCGCGGGTGGACCTGGCCGACCTCGACGCCGACCGGCTCGTGGACAACATCCGGACCGCCAGGGGGGCCCTCCGGGTGGAGCAGGGTCGGCTCGGGCGTGCCGTGCTGAGCCGGAGCGGCGACGACCCGGCCGTCGTCACCATCCGCATCACCAACCAGTTCAACGAGACCGGGTCCCTGACGACGGCGCCGAGCGGCGAGATCCTCGGCCGCGAGCCACACGCACGGTGACACATCCCACGTCGAGGCCCCATGAGCCTCGGCGTGCGGCACCATGTCGGCCATGAAGACCAACGCCGGCAACTACTTCGAGGACTTCTCCGTCGGGCAGGTCATCGAGCACGCCACCCCGCGCACGGTCACCGAGGGTGACCGTGCGCTCTACGGCGCGATCTACCCGACGCGGTTCGCCGTCCCGTCGTCGGCGGAGTTCGCGGCGTCGGTCGGGCTCACGGCCCACCCGGTCGAGGAGCTGATCGGCTTCCACGTCGCGTTCGGCAAGACGGTGCCCGACGTCTCGATCAACGCGGTGGCCAACCTCGGCTACGCGGAGTGCCGCTTCCACGTGCCGGTCGCGCCGGGTGACACCCTCCGCACCCGCTCGGAGGTCATCGGCCTCAAGCAGAACTCCAGCGGCCGCACCGGGGTGGTCTGGGTGCGGTCGACCGCCACCAACCAGCGCGGCGAGGTCGCGATCGACTGGGCCCGCTGGGTGATGGTGCACAAGCGGTCGGCCGACTCGCCCGCTTCCGAGACCGTCGTGCCGTCGCTCGCGGACGTCGTCGCGCCCGAGGACCTGGTGGTGCCCGCCGGCCTCGACTTCTCGGCGTACGACGTCGTGGCCGCCGGCGAGCCGCACCGGCTCGGCGACTACGAGGTGGGGGAGCGGATCGACCACGTCGACGGCGTGACGCTCACCGACGCCGAGCACATGATGGCCACCCGGCTGTGGCAGAACACCGCCAAGGTGCACTTCAACACCGACGCGCGTCCCGACGGCCGGCGGCTCGTCTACGGCGGCCACGTCATCTCGCTCGCGCGGGCGCTGTCCTTCAACGGCCTGGCCAACGCCCAGCTCGTCTCCGCGATCAACGCCGGCGCCCACGTCGCCCCGGCGTTCGCCGGCGACACCGTCCACGCCTGGTCCGAGGTGCTCGACACCGCGATCCTCGACGCACCCGGCGTCGGGGCACTGCGCCTGCGGCTGGTCGCCACCCGCGGGCGCGACGAGTCGATGACGCTGCGCGGCGACGACGGGACGTACGCCGACGGGGTCCTGCTCGACCTCGACTGCTGGGCGCTCGTCCCGCGCTGAGCCCTCGCTCGGCGGGGTGTCAGGGGCATCCCCGGCCACCGGAGTGCCCGTGGCTCACCGCTGGTCGGTGAGCCGACGCAGGACACGCCCGAGGGCGGTGCCTGAGCCACTTCCGGGAGCCTCGGAAGGTGGCTGGGACACCGCTCGGTCGGGCGCCACCGGCGACACGCGGCCGAGCAGGTCGTCGGCGATCAGGCCGACGGCCTCCTCGAGCGACGCGGGCTCGGAGTCGGCGCCGAGGCGCGGCAGGACCGTCCGGGCCGCCGCGAGAAGCTCCTCGTCGGTCGCGTCGTCGGGGGTGCGGCCGTCGCGGAGCGGCGCCGGCAGCAGGTCGTCGAGGTCGCCCACGACGTCGTACGAGCTGGCGCGGAGGTCGGCGACGATCGCCGCCGCGCGCTCGTGCACCCAGGCGTGGTGCCGGGCGGGCAGGACGAACGACTCGCGGACCGCCGAGCCGACGAGCGCCTCGGGGACGAACGTCCCCTTCACGTGGCGGGTCAGCTCGGGGGACCGCTCGGACCGTGGCAGCCGCTCGTTGATCCGTCGCAGGAGCTCCGCCTCGACCAGGCCGAGGGAGGCATTGGGGCGCTCGGCCTCGGTGTCGAGACCGGCCACGTCGACGCCGAGGACCGAGGCGGTGCGCAGCCACAGCTCCTCGCGCGGCGCGCCGGGAGGAGGTACGACGACGAGGTGGGCGCGCTCGTGGGGGAGGCCGGCGGACCAGAGCTCGAGGATCGCGGGCACGTCCTGGTAGCGCCAGAACTTCTGGTCGTCCTCGTCGCGACGGACCGTGGCGAGGAAGCGGCGGTAGGCCTGCCGGGCGCCCATCTTGACCCGCTGCTGCCACGCCGAGGGCAGCACCCGTCCGAGGTCGCGGGCCGTGACGACCACGTGGACCTCGTCCGCGGCGGCAGCGAGGTCGTCGAGCGCGGCCCTCGCCGCCTCGGCGGGGGAGTCGGCGAAGTGCTCGTTGGTGAGCAGCACGTCGCCAGGCCAGTGCCGCGCCTCCTCGACGAGGCGCCGCCAGGCGTCGCGCTCGCGGTCGACGAGCGTCTCGACGACGGCGGTCATGCCCTTGACGACGGCGGCTGCGGCGAAGTGGTCGCGGCGCGCGCCGGGCAGCAGCAGCCCGCGGCCGCGGAGCTCGTCGCGGTGTCGCCACCAGAGGTCCTGCAGGAAGGAGGTCCCCGACTTCGCCGTGCCGACGTGGAGGAACACGCGGCGAGCCATGCGGGTGACCCTACTGGGTGGCGGCAGACTCGGTCCGTGGCCTGGGATCGCACCTTCTTCTACGACACCTACCCGCGGCTGGAGGCGGCCTTCTCGGCGCGCCTCGACGAGAGCCTCGCACCGCGGGACCCGTCGGTGCTGCTCCAGGTGGTGCGCGAGCTCGACCTGCGCCCCGACAGCCGGGTCGTCGACGTCGGGTGCGGCGAGGGCGCCCACGCCGTCCGGCTCGCGACCCACTTCGGCTTCCGCGTCCTGGGCGTCGACCCGGTGCAGCGCCACCTCGACCTCGCCCGCGCCGCCCGTCGCGACCTCGTGCCCGACATCTCCTCCCGGCTCGCGTTCGAGCGCGGCACGGCCACGGACCTGCCGGTGGCCGACGCCACGCTCGACCTGGTGTGGTGCCGCGACGTGATGGTCCACGTCGAGCATCCCGACGACGCGTTCGCGGAGTTCGCCCGCGTGCTGCGACCCGGCGGGCACGTCGTGGCGTTCCAGGCCGTCGCGACCGACCTGCTCGGCGACGAGGAGGCCGACTGGCTCTTCGACGTCATGGGCGTGGTGCCCGCCTCCGCCGACCCGCGGGTCGTCGACGACGCGATCGCCCGGTCGGGGCTGCACGTGATCGACACCATCGACCTCTCCACCGAGTGGGGCGAGTGGTCGCAGGAGCAGGACGGCAGCGGGGGCCGCGCGCTCCTTCACCTGGCGCGGTTGCTGCGCGAGCCCGAGCGCTACCGGGCCGAGTTCGGGGACGCGGCGTACGACGTGATGCTGGGCGACTGCCGCTGGCAGGTCTACCGGACGATGGGCAAGCTCGGCGCGCGGATCGACGTGCTGCGCAAGGGTTAACCGCTCGACCCTGCTTGCCGGGTTTGACAGGGTGGGGGTTCCGACCGTTCATCGATCCAGGAGGACCTCATGGCCGATCAGGACCCCAACGCCGACATCAAGGCGAAGATGCGGGAGGCCCTCGATCGCAAGAAGGGCCACGACCACCCGGACGACAGTGCGGGCTCGCGGGAGAAGGCGCACGGCTCCGAGGTCAACGACAAGAACGTCGCCAAGCCGATGCACCGACGCAAGGCCGGTGGCGGCGGCGTCTGAGGCCGTCCCGCCCGAGTCCTAGCGCGCGCCGGCGGGCACCTCGTCCGCCGGCGCGAACGCCTTCGCCAGCCAGAACAGGGCCACCACCAGCACGAGAGGCACGGCGAAGCCGATCCTCAGCGAGCTGGAGCCGACGGCCCCCGTCATGACGGCGCCGAGCAGCGCACCGGCGTAGTTGAACTGGTTGAAGCGCGCCACCACGGCGTCGACCCGGGCTCGCCGCGTCGCCGGGTCGGCGTCCCGGCCGGCCAGCGCCGCGGCGGCCGAGAAGCTCAGTGGCGCCACGACCGCCACCCCGCAGCCCAGCAGCGTGAACCCGAGCACCGCGACCGGCCACGACGGTGCGGCGACCACCACGGTGAGCGCGACGAGGGCGATTGCCGCCCCGACCCGCACCAGGCGGACCGCGCCGACCTGCTCGGTCAGGCGGTCACCGGCGAGACGCACCACGCCGCTCGCCACGAGGTAGGGGAGCGTGGCCAGGGCGACCAGGTCCTCGGGGGCGTCGAAGACGTCGTCGAGGTAGACCGGTCCCCAGGTCGCCGCGGCAGTGTCGACGGTGTAGAAGGCGACGAGCGCCAGCCCGACCATCACGATCGCCCGCCACGGCACGTCCGTCTCCGTGGTGGTGGCAGGACCGCCGTGGTCGCGACGGAGGTACGGCGCCATCGTGGCAGCGAGCGGGAGCGCGGCGACCAGCGCGACCGCGGACCAGGGGACGTCCCCGGTGGCCAGGGTGACGACGGCGCCGACGATGCCGCCCATCGTCCACGCCCCGTGGCACGACGGCAGCACGACCCGGCCCCACCGGTGCTCGAGGGCCACCGCCTGCATGTTGCCCGTGGCGTCGACGAGCCCGAGCCCCACGCCGTACGCCGCGAGCCCGACGACGAAGACCGGTCGGGTGGGGGCGAGGACGGTCACCGCCACCGACACCGCGACGACCAGCAGCCCGGCGCGGAGGACCACGGCACTGTCGAGGCGCGGGGCGAGCCGCTCGGCGACGAGCGACCCCACCCCGGCGAGGAGCACCATCATCAGCAGGACGCCCGAGAGCGCGAGCTCGCCGAGGTCCCACCTGTCCTGGAACCGGGGCAGCCGGGTGGTCAGGCTGATGAACACCAGGCCCTGCACGGCGAACGCCGCAGCGATCGCGCGTCGCGCCCGGCGGAGGTCGGCGGTCGTCATGCCGAGCATCGTGACAGCCCCGCCCGGCGCCCGTGGCAGACTCGCGGACATGACCTCCGGTGGCGCGAACTCCGATGGCCCCGAGCTCTGGGTGGTCCGGCACGGTGAGACGGAGTGGAGCCGCGACGGTCGGCACACCTCGGTGACCGACCTGCCGCTCACCGAGACCGGTGAGGAGGGCGCGAAGGCGCTCGCGTCCCGGCTGGCCGAGGTCGAGTTCGACCTCGTCCTGACGAGCCCGCGGCAGCGTGCGCGTCGTACGGCCGCGCTGGCCGGGTTCCCCGACGCCGCTGTCGACGAGGACCTCGTCGAGTGGGCCTACGGCGACTACGAGGGCGTGACCACCGCGGAGATCCGCGAGGACGTGCCCGGGTGGACGATCTGGACGCACCCCGCGCCGGGCGGCGAGACCGCCGACGAGGTCTCGGCCCGCCTGGACCGCGTCGTGGCGCGGGCGCGGGAGCACGACCGCACCCTCGTCTTCGCCCACGGCCACTCGCTGCGCGTGCTGACCGCACGCTGGGTCGAGCAGCCGGCCGACGTGGGCCGGTTCTTCAAGCTCGACACCTCGACCGTGTCGGTGCTGGGCTTCGAGCGCGACCACCCGGCGCTGCTGAAGTGGAACAGCTGACGTGCGGATCGACCTCCACACGCACTCCTCCGCCAGCGACGGCACCGACACCCCGGGAGACCTGGTGCGCGAGGCCGCAGCCGCCGGCCTCGACGTCGTCGCGCTGACCGACCACGACGCCATGTCCGGCTGGGCCGAGGCGCAGGAGGTGGCCGACAAGGTCGGCATCACGCTCGTCCCGGGCCTCGAGATCAGCACGCGCTTCGGCCACCGGGGCGTGCACCTCCTGGGCTACCTGCCCGACCCGACGGACCCGGCGCTGGTGCTCGAGCTCGACCGGATCCTCGAGGGGCGCACCGCGCGGACGCCGGCCATCGTCGCGGCCCTCCGCGCGCACGGCGTCGACATCACCGAGGACGACGTACGCCGTGAGTCCGGGGGCTCGGTCGCGGCGGGACGCCCGCACGTGGCCGACGCCCTCGCCCGGCTCGGCGTGGTCCGGGACCGCACCGAGGCGTTCGCGACGCTGCTGAGCCCGGGGCAGCCGGGCTACGTCAACCGCTACGCGTCCGCGCTCGAGGACATGATCCCGATCATCACCGGCGCCGGCGGCGTGCCCGTGATCGCCCACCCGTGGGGGAGGCGCGGCGGCACCGTGCTCGACGAGACCGCGCTCGCCATGCTGAAGGACCTCGGCCTCGCCGGGATCGAGGTCGACCACCAGGACCACCCCCCGGAGCTGCGCGAGCGGCTGCGCGGCATCGCCGCCGACCTCGACCTCGTCGCCACCGGGAGCAGTGACCACCACGGCCTCGGCAAGGTCGACCACGACCTGGGCGTCAACACGACCGACCCCGAGCAGTACGAGCGGCTGCTCTCGCTGGCCGGCAACCCGCTCGGTGGCTGAGCTGCCCGACGGCCTCCGCGATCGTCCTGTCGCTGCGCCGCGGCGTCAGCCTGACGTCGAGCCACGCACCATCCGCCGCTCGAGCCCGACGTCCTCGGGCTTGGTCGCGCCGTCGAAGGCGAACCCGTGGCGCTCGTAGAAGCCGATCGCCCGGAGGTTGCCGTCGAGGACCCAGAGGTAGGCGGGCGAGTCGCCGATCGCCGCATCGAGGAGGGCGTGCCCGACCCCGGTGCCGTACGACGACGCCCGCACGTAGAGCGCCATCAGCTCGAGCGGGGGGAGGCCGTCGTCGGGGTCGCGGCCACCGCCGGTGCTGGAGAAGCCCAGCAGTCGGCCGTCGGGCGACCACGCGAGCAGGTTGTCGCTCGAGCCGTTGGCGATGATGCCGCTCCAGCTCGCGACCCGCTCGTCGCGGCGCGAGCGACGGTCGGCGAACACCCACGCGGGCATGAGGGCGGCGTAGGCCTCCTCCCAGACGTCGAGGTGGAGGTCGGCCAGCTGCTCGGCGTCGCCGACGAGAGGGGGTGCGATGCGCACCGTCACCGGCGGCCCACGCCCTGCGTGAGCCGGAGGACGCGGTTCGGGATGGCGGTCGTCAGCACCCGGATCGCCTTGTACTGCGCACCGGGGACCGAGTAGGCGCGACCCTTCTCGAAGTCCTCGAGCGACGTGCGGACCAGGAAGTCTGCGTCGAGCCACATGAAGCCCTCGCCACGCTTGACCTGCATCCGCTGGTGGAACTCGGTCTTGGTGAACCCCGGGCACAGGGCCATCACCTTCACGCCGCGCGACTTGTACTCCAGGTGCGCCCACTCGCTGAAGCTGTTGACCCATGCCTTCGACGCCGAGTAGGTGCCGCGGGGGAGGAAGGCCGCGACACTGGAGACGTTGATGATGCCGCCGTGGCCGCGCTCGGCCATCGCCCCGAGCGCGGCGTGGCTCAGCCGCAGCACCGCGGTGACGAGGACCTCGAGCATCGCGGTCTCGTCGTCGGCGGTGTTGTCGAGGAAGCGCTTCTTCAGCCCGAAGCCGGCGTTGTTGACCAGCAGGTCCACCGGTCGGTCGTGGTCGGCCACGCGGGCCTCGACCGTGGCGAGCTGGTCACGGTCGGTGAGGTCGGCGACCAGCACCTCGACCTGGACCTGGTGGGTGCGCCGCAGCTCCTCGGCCACCTCCTCGAGGCGGGCGGAGTCGCGCGCCACGAGGACGAGGTCGTCGCCGCGGGCGGCGAGCTGGACGGCGTACTCGTGGCCGATGCCGGCGGTCGCGCCGGTGATCAGTGAAGTGCTCATGCCACCAGCATTTCAGGACCGCCCCACCCTCCGCGAGCCCGTCCGGCACAATTGCCGGCAATGAGCACCAAGAGCCGGGGAGCGGCCCCCGTCACGCTGGCCGTCGCCAACCAGAAGGGCGGGGTCGCCAAGACCACGTCCGTCGCCTCGATCGGCGCCGCGCTGGCCGAGCTCGGGCACCGCGTGCTGCTGGTCGACCTCGACCCGCAGGCCTGCCTGACCTTCTCCCTCGGCATCGACCCCGAGGACCTCGAGACCTCGGTCCACCACGTCCTGACCCAGGGCGTCGACCCGATCGAGGTCATCATCGAGACCGAGGAGGGCGTCGACGTCCTGCCGGCCACGATCGAGCTGGCCCGCGCCGAGGCCGACCTCCTGACCCGCACCGGGCGCGAGCACGTCATCAAGGGCGCCCTCGAGCAGCTGGCCGAGGACCTCGAGGACTCCGAGGAGGGGGCCTACGACTGGGTGCTGCTCGACTGCCCGCCCTCGCTCGGCGTGCTGACGGTCGCCGCGCTCACCGCCGCCGACGGCGTGCTGATCCCGCTGCAGTGCGAGACGCTCTCGCACCGCGGCGTGGGCCAGCTGCTCGACACCGTCCACGACGTGCGCCGCTTCACCAACCGCGGGCTCGAGGTCTGGGGCGTGCTGCCGACGCTCTACGACGGCCGCACCAACCACTCCCGCACGGTGCTGGAGACGATCAGCGAGACCTACGACCTCGAGGTCGTCGAGCCGCCGATCCCCAAGACGATCAAGTTCGCCGAGGCCCCGGCCGCCGGCCGGTCGATCCTCGCCACGAGTCGCAGCAGCAAGGGTGCCAACGCCTACCGCGAGGTCGCCCGGAACCTCGTCGAGCGGGCCTCCCGCCCCAAGAAGAAGGTGGCGAAGAAGCCCGCTCGCGCGAAGTAGTGGCCCGGAGGCCGGAGATCAGGCCTTGGGGGCCTCGACCGACTCGCCACCGCGGGTGCGACGGCGGTTGCGGTTGCGGCGGCGGGGTGCGTCACCGGACTTCTCCGGGGAGCCGGCGTCGGAGCCGCTGCGGCCCGAACCCGAACCCGAACCCGAGCCCGAACGCCGCTCGCGCGGCGCGCGCTCCTTCTTCTCGACCGGGGCGGGGTCGACGATGCGGCCCTTCGTGCCGGCCGGGATGCCCTGGTCGTGGAAGAGGTGCTCGGAGGTCGAGTACGTCTCCTGCGGCACGTCGAAGGGCAGGTCGAGCGTCTTGTTGATCATCTTCCAGCGGTGCAGGTCGGCCCAGTCGACGAAGGTGATCGCCGTGCCGGTGGCCCCGGCGCGACCGGTGCGACCGATGCGGTGCACGTAGGTCTTGTCGTCCTCGGGGCAGGTGTAGTTGATGACGTGCGAGACGCCGCGGACGTCGATGCCGCGGGCCGCGACGTCGGTGGCGACCAGGACGCGGATCTTGTCCTCGCGGAACTTGGCGAGTGCCTTCTCACGCGCGACCTGGGCCATGTCTCCGTGGAGCGGGGAGGCCAGGAAGCCGCGCTCGGCGAGGTCGTCGGCCACGCGCTGCGCCTGGCGCTTGGTGCGGGTGAAGACGATGATCTTCTCGGCGTCCTCGGCCTGCAGGACCCGGCCGATGATCTCCGGCTTGTCGAGGTCGTGGGCCTGGTAGATGAACTGCGCGGTGGCCGGGACCATCGTGGTGTCGTACGACGACTCGGCACGGATGTTCATCGGGTGCCGCATGTGGATGCGGGCCAGCGAGACGATGGCGGCCGGCATGGTCGCCGAGAACAGCATCGTCTGGCGGGTCTCGGGCGTCTTCGAGATCAGCGTGATGACGTCGGGCAGGAAGCCGAGGTCGAGCATCTCGTCGGCCTCGTCGAGGACCAGCGCGTGGACGTGCGAGAGGTCGAGCGAGCGACGGTTGGCCAGGTCGATGAGCCGGCCCGGCGTGCCGACGACGATGTCGACACCGGACTCGAGCGCCTCGAGCTGGGCGTCGTAGCCGACGCCGCCGTAGACGGTGAGGACGCGGAGGCCGAGGTCCTTGCTGGCCAGGTGCAGGTCGTTGGAGACCTGCAGGGCGAGCTCGCGGGTCGGCGCGACGATGAGGGCCTGCGGCTTGCCCTGCGGCATGTCGGCGTAGGCCGGGTCCTTGGGGGCGACGCTGCGCTGCAGGACCGGGATGCCGAAGGCGAGCGTCTTGCCGGTGCCCGTGCGGGCCTGGCCGATGAGGTCGGTGCCCATCAGGGCGACCGAGAGGGTCATCTCCTGGATGGCGAAGGGGGTGGTGATGCCGGCGCGGTCGAGCGCGTCGCAGATGTCGGGCAGCACGCCCAGTTCACGGAAGGTGGTCACGAGATGGTGTCTCTCTGCTGAGTCGGATGTCCCACGTATGCGGTCAGCCCACTCGAGAGGCCCTTGGCGGGCGAGTGCCGACCGCGCACATACAGGCGGCCACCGGCAGATAGTCGGCGGCTCGGTCACCATGATGCTATCGCTAGGCTGCGAACATGACGGAATCGCCCGATGAGGACTACCGACGCGCCGCAGTCGACCTCCTCGGAGCCATCGCCTACGGCGAGCTGTCGGCCTTCGAGCGCCTCGTCGAGGACGGCAAGATGGCGCCCGGGATCGACGACAAGATCGCGATCGGCGCGATGGCCACCGCCGAGTTCGGGCACCTGCAGAAGCTCGTCGAGCGGCTCGAGCAGCTCGGTGCCGACCCGGCCGAGGCGATGCAGGCCTTCCGGGACAGCTTCGACAGCTTCCACGCGCACACCGCGCCCTCCGACTACTACGAGGGCCTGATCAAGGCCTACGTCGGCGACGGGCTCGCCGCCGACTTCTACCGCGAGATCGCCGCCTACCTCGACCCGGAGACCCGCGAGGTCATCATCAGCTCGCTGCAGGACACGGGACAGACGGCGTTCATCGTCGAGCGGGTCCGCGCCGGCATCGCCGAGGACCACCGGCTCGGCGGCCGGCTGGCCCTGTGGGGGCGACGGCTGATGGGCGAGGCCCTCACCCAGGCGCAGCGCGTCGCGGGCGACCGTGACTCCCTCACCGCGCTGCTGGCCGGGGGAGTGGACCGCCCGGGTCTCGACCTGGCAGCGCTGGGCCGGATGTTCACCCGGCTGACCGAGCTGCACACCGACCGGATGGCCCGGCTCGGCCTGGAGGCCTGAGCCACCGCCGCAGACGCGACGAGGCCCCGCATCCGTCGGATGCGGGGCCTCGTGCGGTGGTGCGTGCGGGTCAGACCCGCGTGCGGGACCCGGTGTTGCGGCCGGTGACCGTCGAGGCGATCACGACCAGGACTGCCGCGGTCACGATCGCGACGAACCAGCGGACCCAGTCGATGCCGCGCGAGCCGTCACCACCGAACAGCGAGTAGATCCAGTAGCCGAGCAGCACGCCGCCGATGCCGCACAGGATCGTGAGCCAGATCGGGATGTTGTCCTTGTCGCCCGGTGCGACGAGCTTGCCGAGCAGTCCGATGATCGCGCCGACGATGATGAGGACGATGAGATCTACGACCATGATGGGCCACCTTTCTTTGCCACGAGCTCGTGACGGGAGTGCCGACAGTGTGTGCCGGCGTCCCATCATGTTCCCCGAAGGGGGTCGGATCAATCACCACGCCGCCCGGAGGGATGGGGTGTCTCACCCCCACCGGTGAAGCGTCAGCGGAAACCGACGGTGCTCGAGCTCGGCGACCCCAGCTCGATGTAGGCGATCTTGTCGGCCGGCACGACGACCGAGCGGCCCTTCGTGTCGGCCAGGCGCAGCACGCCGTTGGCGGACAGCGCCTCGGTCAGCCGCGCCTCGATGTCCTCGGGCGTGCTGTCGGTGTCGAGCACCAGCTCGCGCTGCGCGTGCTGCACGCCGATCTTGACCTCCACGATGTTGCTCCTCAGCTCAGGGGTGTTGGGTGACGTCTTGATGATGCCGGGTGGGTGGTCGGGTCAGTGGTCCGGTCAGTGGTCGTCGGTCATCGGGTAGCCCCGGATGCCGCGCCAGGCCAGCCCGGCGATCAGGGCGGCCGCGTCGTCCTGGGTGATCTGGCCGCCGCCCGCGAGCCAGAACCGCGCGGACACCTGTGCCATTCCCACCAGCGACACCGCCAGCAGCTCCGAGGCCTCGTCGGCCAGGCCGGTGTCGGTGCGGATCACGTCGGCGATCATGGACGCGCACTCGGTGGTGACCCGGTCCACGCGCTCGCGCACGTCGGGCTCGCTCGTCAGGTCGGACTCGAAGACCAGCCGGAACGCGCCCTCCTCGGACGCGACGTAGCTGTAGAACACCTTCATCGTCGCCGCGACGCGGTCCCTGTTGTCGGTGGTGGAGGCAAGTGCCTCGCGGCAGTTGTCGATGATCAGGTCGCACGAGGTGTCGAGCAGCGCGAGGTAGAGGTCGAGCTTGCCGGGGAAGTGCTGGTAGAGCACCGGCTTGGACACCCCGGCCCGGTCGGCGATGTCGTCCATCGCGGCAGCGTGGTAGCCCTGCGCCACGAACACCTCGAGCGCGGACTCGAGCAGCTGCACGCGACGCTCGCGCCGCGGCATCCGGCCGCCGCGCGGTCGGGGGTTGACGCCGTCGGACGTGGTGTCGGTGCTGCCTGCGGTCACGTCGTGCTCCTGCTTGCCGGGGGTGTTGCCGAGTGGCGATGGGCCGTGCGGCTGGAAGGTACTGCCGGGTAGGCCACGGCGAGCCTATCGGCAGCCGGACGTGCGAGGAGGGACCCCGGGTGTCCCGGGGCCCCTCCTCGCGTGTCGTGGTGTCGCTCAGTAGGTGACGTCGACGAGCATGTTGCGGCTGGTGCCGTCCACGCTCTTGACGGTGGCCTTCACGCCCTCCCCGGCGACCTTCACCGAGTTCTGCGGGTTGTTGGCCTCGTCGTAGTACGTCGACACCAGCGTGTCGTCGAAGGTCGCCTGCTGCGGGACACCGCCCGAGCAGGTCTCCAGCGTCGTGTAGCCGGCGGCGTTGTCGGCGGCCACCTGCTTGTGCAGGCACGTCCGGTCGATGACGTCGAGGCCGAAGGTGGCGTCGAACGGCTCACGCCGGTTGGTCGGGCTCGTGCCGTCGCCGTACGTGAACGAGTTCGGCGTCGCGTCGACCGGCAGGGCGTACCCGGAGCCCGGGTGCACCGAGGTGTTGTTGTCGGCCGCGGTCGGGTCGACGAGCCACACGAGCATGCCGTCCTGGAACCTGAAGAACTCCACCCAGTTGGGCCGGGTGACGGCCTCGGAGAAGTTGTACGGGCCCTGCGCCAGGGTGGCGTCGTAGCCGACGTACTGCCGGTTCTCGATGAGGTAGTAACGGTTGTCGGTCACCGTCTCCGTGCCGGTCGAGCGCTTCCAGCCCTTGGCGACCCACGCCGGCGTCGCCTCGGTCTCGACGTCGTCGGTGAACGTCGTCTTGTCGGCCTTGACGACGATGTTGTCCAGGAAGGCGCCCGTCTCGTTCACGCCGCCGTCCGTGGCGTAGCGGAACCGGAACTTCGAGGCCTTGCCGCCCGGCTTGTAGGAGAAGCGGAGGCCGCCCCAACGCGCCTTGTCGCCGGTGAGCGGCTGCCCGACGGTCGTCCAGGTGTCGCCGTTGTCGACGGAGTACTGGCCGTAGAGGAAGTCGTAGCCCTTCTCGATCTGGTACCAGGCGTCGGCCGTGACGGTGACGGAGCTTGCCTTCGGCACGTCACGGGTCAGCGTGTTGCGCAGGTCGTCGCCGCGGCCGGACCACCAGGCGTAGTCACCACCGGGGATGTCGACCTGGGCCTGGGTGGTGGTGACGTCCTTGAGGTTCACCTTGACGGCCTGGTAGGCGCCGTCGACCTGCTTCTCCGACGGGCTGAGCGTGATGCCCTGCGTGCCGGCGCCCTTGTTCACCTCGGCGTACTTCAGCCAGCCGAGGAAGAGCTTCTCCTCCGGGCCGAAGCTGCCGGGCTGGGTGCCGATGCCCTCGTCGGCGCCACCGTGGCCGAGCCAGGAGCCCGAGGACATGGTGGTCCAGAACGAGGTGCCGTTGTCGCCACCGTTGGTGTCGTAGAAGTCGGGCAGGCCGAGGTCGTGGCCGTACTCGTGCGCGAAGACGCCGAGGCCGCCGTTCTCGGGCTCGACCGTGTAGTCACCGATGAAGTAGCTCGAGCTGCCGATCCGCGCGCCGCCGTTGAGGTTGGGCTTGCCCGCGACGACCGGGCCGTCGGAGCCGGCGGTGGTCGGGTTGACGTACCAGCGGTGCGACCAGATGGCGTCGGGGTCGGCGCCGGCCTCCTCGCCCTCGCCGGCGTGGACGGCCTGGAAGTGGTCGATGTAGCCGTCGGGCTCGTCGAAGTCGCCGTCCTCGTCGAAGTCGTAGCGGTCCCACTCGTCGAACTGCGACAGGTAGGCGTCGAGGTCGGCAGTCGACTTGCCGGACGTGGTGGCCCAGGCGTCGACCGTGTCGTTGATGAAGGCCCACGACCCGCCGTCGTCCTCGACCGCGTTGTCGCCGTACGTCGACGCGTTGCCCGGCACGGTGACCCAGTCCTCGGTGGTCACGTCGACGCTGTACTTGCCGCTGGACTGGGCGGTGTAGAAGTTCGCCATCGACTCGCCGGGACCGTTGAACAGGTCGTCGTAGTAGGCCTTGTCGTAGGACGGCTCCCAGGTGGTGGAGTTGTCCTTCGAGCGGTCGGGCTTCGGGATCGCGTTGTGCAGTGGGCCGGGGGCGAGGCCGAGCTTCTTCGACCCCTGGGTGCCGAACTCCGACAGGACCGTCCAGATCTTGTCCGTGCCGGTCTCACCGAGCTCGACGAACTCGCCGTCGGTCACCTCGACGACCTGGCTGCCGTCGCTCAGGGTGCGAGCCTTGGCGGAGCCGTTCTCGACCATCGCGCGGGCCTTCGCCTTGAGGCGCGCCTGCTTCCTGATCTGGGGGGAGGTGCGGTTGTCGGGCTTGGCGCGGGCCTGGTCGGACGACGCCGGGGCGCCGTCGGAGGGGACTGCTGCTGCGGGGAGGGCGGCGAGGCCGAGGGCCAGGCACGCCGTACCGGCCATCAGGCCGGGCAGGGTTGTCTTCTTCACAGGGAGTTCTCCGTGTTCCGAGAGTGGGGGGATGGTGGTGCATGACCCGTACGGGCCACCCGGAGGTGGTCAGATCGAGTCACCAACCGGTCACTCCACCGCAGGGAGCGCCCGGTGGCAAGGAAAATCTTCTGAATCCACCCCGGAGGCCGAAGATGCTGCGGTGCCGGCAGCCGGCCGGCCCGCGTCCGCATCGCGGGACCGGTGAAGGGCATGTGGGGCCCGCGGGGAACATGGGAGTCGTCGGTGCTGTTGCACCGACACCCGAGTCGAGGAGAAGACGTGTCGTTCCCTGCACTTGTCGAGCCCGCAGCCGAGCTCAGCACCGACGAGGTGCGCCGCTACAGCCGCCACCTGATCATCCCCGACGTGGGGATGGCCGGGCAGAAGCGGCTGAAGAACGCCAAGGTGCTCGTCATCGGCGCCGGCGGCCTGGGCTCGCCCGCCCTGCTCTACCTGGCCGCGGCCGGCGTCGGCACGCTCGGCATCGCGGAGTTCGACGAGGTCGACGAGTCCAACCTCCAGCGCCAGATCATCCACGGCATGTCCGACATCGGTCGCCCCAAGGCCGAGTCCGCCAAGGAGTCGATCGCCGAGGTCAACCCCTACGTCGAGGTCATCGTGCACAACGAGCGCCTCGACAACGACAACGTGCTGCAGGTCTTCGAGGGCTACGACCTCATCGTCGACGGCACCGACAACTTCGCGACCCGCTACATGGTCAACGACGCCGCCTACTTCCTGAAGATCCCCTACGTCTGGGGCTCGATCTACCGCTTCGACGGCCAGGCGTCCGTCTTCGCGCCGACCCTCGCCGACGACGCCCCCTGCTACCGCTGCCTCTACCCCGAGCCCCCGCCGCCGGGCATGGTCCCCAGCTGCGCCGAGGGCGGCGTGCTCGGCGTGCTGTGCGCCAGCATCGGCTCGATCCAGGTCAACGAGGCGATCAAGCTGATCACCGGCATCGGTGACCCGGCCATCGGCAAGCTCGTCATCTACGACGCCCTCGAGCTGGAGTGGCGCAAGCTCAAGGTCCGCAAGGACCCGAGCTGCGCCCTCTGCGGTGACAACGCGACGGTCACCGGTCTCATCGACTACGACGCCTTCTGCGGCGCCGTCTCCGACGAGGCCGCCGAGGCCGCCGCCGGCTCGACGATCTCGGTCACCCAGCTCGAGGTGATGCTCAAGGAGCGCGAGGAGGGCACCCGCGACTTCGAGCTCATCGACGTCCGTGAGCCCAACGAGTTCGAGATCAACCGCATCCCGGGCGCCAAGCTGATCCCGAAGGGCGAGTTCCTCAACGGCAACGCCCTCGGCGACCTGCCCAGCGACAAGCCGATCGTCCTGCACTGCAAGTCGGGCGTCCGGTCCGCCGAGGTGCTCGCGATCGTCAAGGGCGCCGGCTACGCCGACGCCGTGCACGTGGGCGGCGGCGTCGTGGCGTGGGTCAGCCAGGTCGACCCGAGCCAGCCGGCCTACTGACGCGCCCTCGCATGGCGCGACCCCGTCACCTAGGGTCGCGCCATGCGTGCGTTCGGGGAGTGGCCGCCGGGCCTGCGCGCCGTGCTGGCCGTGGCCGCGTCGTGCCTGCTCATGGTCCTGGTCGCCTGGGCCACGCTGATCGGTCCGGACGAGGTGTTCACCGGTGCGGGGCGGGTGCAGGCCCCGACCACCACGACGGAGACGTGCATCCCGCTGCCGGTGGCCACGGCCGCCGATGGCTCGACGACCGTCGAGATCCCGGATGACTTCGCCGCCCGCAACTACTGCGAGCCGCCGCCGGGCTTCGGCGGTGACGACTCGGGGGACGTGACCGAGAAGGCGCCGCCGCTGTGGATGGGGGTGCTCACCGGTCTCCTGCTCGCCGCGGCAGCAGCGGGTGGTCTGGCGGTCCTGGTGTGGCTCGCTGCCATGGTCATCCGGGAGGTCCGGGCGCGCCGCCTCCGCGAAGGGGAGCGCGCGGTGGTCGGGTTCACCGTGCTCGACGAGCCGGTCCGGGTGGCTCGACAGGTGGCCGCCGACGCCGAGGAGCAGGAGACGCTGCTGCGCGAGGGAGACCCGCGCAACGCCATCGTGGCCGCCTGGCACCACTTCGAGGTCCAGGGCGAGCGAGCGGGGGTGGCCCGGCGGGCCTCGGAGACGTCGTCGGAGTACGGCCTGCGCATCCTGGACCTCGCCGCGGCCGACAACGGCTCGGTGAACCGCCTCGCCGAGCTCTACCGGGAGGCCCGGTTCTCCGACCACCCCGTCACCGAGGAGCACCGCGCACGGGCCCTCGCCGCCCTTGCCGACATCCGGCACAGCCTGGGGGTGGGGGCATGACCTCGCTCTCCGACCGCCTGACCGGGCGGGTCGCCAAGGGGGTCGGCCTGGCCGTGGCGGGGTTCGTCGCCGCGGTCCTGTTCGACATGGAGCCCCAGCCCCTGCCGTACGTCGTCTGGTCGGTGGTCGTGCTGACCACGGCGTACCTCGTCATCGACACCCTCGACGTCCCCACCGCGGAGTGGCTGGAGGGGCCGCCGGCGACGGACCGGGTGGACGAGGCCTCCTCCGACCTCCGCGTGCTCTCCAGCCACGTGCAGTCCGACCAGCCGTCCACCGCGCTGGCCCACCGGCTCGTGGCGCTCGCCCGCGCCCGCGACCCCGACCTCGGCGCGACCGTCCGGCGCGAGCTCGCCGACACCCGCAGGCTCTCGCCTGCCGACATCGACCGCATCCTGACCCGAATCGAGGACGTCCCGTGAGCGACGCTGACCACCCCAGCACCGAGCGGCCAGAGCCCGCAGAGTCCCTCGAGCCGGCGCAGGTCGCCGCGTTCGCCGACCGCGTCCTCGACGAGGTGGCCCGCGCCGTCGTGGGGAAGCGCGAGGTGCTCTCGCTGGTGCTGGCCGGCATCCTGGCGAAGGGACACGTGCTGCTCGAGGACTTCCCGGGCCTGGGCAAGACGCTGGCGGCGCGTTCCTTCGCGGGTGCCCTGGGCCTGGACTTCTCCCGCGCGCAGTTCACCCCGGACCTGCTCCCGGCCGACCTCACCGGGTCCTACGTCTACGACCAGCGCCGGGCGGAGTTCGACTTCCGTCCTGGACCGGTCTTCGCCGGGCTGCTGCTCGCCGACGAGGTCAACCGGACCCCGCCGAAGACGCAGGCAGCGCTCCTCGAGGCGATGCAGGAAGGCCAGGTCACGGTCGAGGGGAGGACCCACCCGCTGCCGAGCCCGTTCCACGTCCTCGCCACCGCCAACCCGGTGGAGTACGAGGGCACCTACCCGCTGCCCGAGGCGCAGCTCGACCGCTTCCTGCTCCGCGTCGCCTTCGGGTACCCCACCGCCGGCGAGGAGCACGACGTCCTGCGCCGCCGCCTCGACCGGCAGCGCGAGGAGGTCGACATCGCCCGGGTCACCGACGCCGCCGGGCTGGCCGCCGCGCAGGCCGCGGTCGAGCAGGTGGTCGTGGACGAGTCCGTGGCGCGCTACTGCGTGGACCTCGTCGCGGCGACCCGTTCCCACCCCGACGTCCTCACCGGCGCCTCGCCGCGCGGCAGCCTGGGCCTGGTGCTGACCGCCCGGGCGTGGGCGGCGATCCGGGGACGCGACTTCGTCGTCCCCGAGGACGTGAAGGTCGTCGCCCGGGCCGTGCTGGCGCACCGGATCACGGTCAAGCCCGACCTCTGGATGACGGAGGCGTCCGGCTCGCGGGTCGTCGACTCCGTCCTGGCCTCGGTCGAGACGCCGCGCACGCTGGAGGCGCTCGGGGGCGGCCGCCCGTGACCTCCTGGCGGCCGACGCCGGCGCTCGTGCGCGCCTGCCTGCTCGGGCTCGGCGGCGTGAGCCTCGGGATCGTGCTCGGCCAGGAGGTGCTGGCCGTGCTGTGCGCCCCGTTCGTGGTCCTCGCCGCGACCGGGCTCGCCGGCCGCCCCCGCCGGAGGCCGCAGATCGCCGCCCGCCTCGACCACCGCAGCCTGCACGAGGGGCAGGGCGCGACATCCCGCCTCCACGTCGATGACCTCGACGGGGTCGAGCACCTCACCCGGGTCGCCGCCCGTGCGGCCCACGTCGCCAGCGCCCCGACGTACGGCACGGTCGGCTCCCTCGTCGACGAGGGACTGCCGACGCTCGGCTTCAGCCCGCGTCGCTGGGGTCGCCGCGCCGTGGGCGCCGAGCGCGTCGCGCTGACCAGCGCGTGGGCGGGCTGGCGCTGGGGTCCGGTGCACCTCCCCGAGACCAGCCTGGTCGTGCTGCCCAGGAGGGCGCCGTACGACACCCGGGCCGAGGTGCCGCAGCCCGACGGCCTCGTCGGCCGGCACCGGTCGCGGCGGGTGGGCAGCGGCACCGAGTTCGAAGGGATCCGACCCTTCGCCACCGGCGACCGCCTGAAGCGGATCAACTGGCCGGTCTCGCTCCGGACCGGCGAGCTGCACGTCGTCACCACGCGCGCCGAGCAGGACGCCGGGGTCTGGCTGCTCGTCGACGCCCTGCGCGACATCGGCGTCTCGGGCGGGATCGACGGCCGCGCCAGCACGCTCGACCTCACCGTGCGCGCGGCGGCCGCCCTGGCCGAGCACCACGTCCGCACCGGTGACCGGGTCGGGCTGCTCGTGGTCGCCGCCAACGGGGCGCGGGTGCCGCTCGGGTCGGGGCCCCGCCACCTGCAGCGGCTGCTCGGCACCCTCGCCCGGATCCGCACCGACGCGCGCAGCACCCCACCGGAACGCCTCGACCTCGGCACGCAGTCCGGCAGCGTGGTCCACGTCCTGTCGCCGATGCTGTTCACGCCGCTGGTCACCGCGACGGTCAGCCTCCAGCGCGGCGGGACGTCGGTCGTCGTCGTCGACACGCTCGGGGACGCCCTGACCGAACCCGGTGGCGCCGACCGGCTCGCCCTGTCGAGCCTCGCCATGCGGATGCAGAAGATCGAGCGCGACGACCGGCTACGACGCCTGGCCGCCCTTGGTGCCCCCGTGGTGCCGTGGCGCGGACCGGGCACCCTCGACACCGTCCTCCACCAGCTGTCGCGTCGCGCGCAGGTGCCCCGGGTGCGTGCCTGATGCGCGTGCTGCGTCCCGGCGTGAGCCCAGCGGTGGTCGTGCTGCGCGCGCTGCTCCTCGTGCTGCCGTGTGCCGCGCTGGCGCTCGCGCTGCCGCAGGTGCCGCACGGCCTGGTGGTCGCCGGGGTCGTGCTGTCCGCAGCGGCCTGGGCGTGGTTGCCCGACCACGCCGTCGGCGTCGTGCCGCTCGCGCTCGTCGCGGGCTGGTGGACGGTCCACGACGTCGTCGACTGGCGGCTGCTGGTGGTCGGCGTGCTGCTCGCCGCCGCGCACGTCGCCGCCACCCTGGTGTCGTACGGCCCCGCGACGCTCGCGATCGACCCGCGCCTGGCCCGGCTGTGGCTCGCCCGCGGTGGGCTGGCGCTGGTCCCGCTCCCGGTCACCTGGCTGGCCGTCCGCGGCCTCGACCCGCGACTGGCCCCGTCGTGGCTGTGGCTCCTCGCCGGGGTGACAGTGGTCGGCCTGCTGGTCGTCACCGCCCGCCTGATCCGGCCGGAGGAGCAATGACCACCGAGGAGGAGCGCGAGCTCTACGCCGAGCTGGTGCTGCAGTGCGCCGAGTCGGTCCCGCGTGGTCGCGCGACGACGTACGGCGCCATCGCCGACGTCGTCGGTGAGCGGCTCGGGCGCGGCGGTCCGCGGCTGGTCGGGTCGGTGCTGGCCGCCCACGGCGGAGGCGTGCCGTGGTGGCGGGTGGTCCGCGCGGACGGCTCGCTGCCGCCCTCGCACGGGGAGGAGGCCCGGCAGGCCTACCTCGAGGAGGCCACCCCGTTGCGGCCGAGCGGGGCCGTGGATCTGACACGGGCGTTCTGGTCGCCGCGCCTCGGGGCAGAATGACTGCCATGCTCTACACGGTCGCGCACGGAGTCATCCCCCCGCTCGCCCGTGCCGTGTGGCGCCCGGCGGTCGAGGGGCTGCACCACGTGCCCGCCACCGGACCCGTCATCGTGGCGAGCAACCACCTGTCCTTCTTCGACAGCGTCGTCATCCCGGTCGTCGTCCCCCGCAAGGTCGTCTTCCTCGCCAAGTCCGACTACTTCACCGGCACCGGGGTGAAGGGCACGCTGGTCCGCGCGTGGTTCGAGGGGCTCGGCATGCTGCCGGTCGACCGGGACGACACCAAGGCGGCGATCGCCAGCCTCGACACCGCGCTCGAGGTGCTGCGGCGCGGGGAGGCGTTCGGCATCTACCCCGAGGGCACCCGCTCGCGCGACGGCCGGCTCTACCGCGGTCGTACGGGCGTGGCGCACCTCGCCCTCACCGCCGGCTGCCCGGTCCTGCCGGTCGGCCTGCTGGGGACCGAGGAGATCCAGCCGGTCGGCGCCAGCCGCCCGCGGCTGGGCAAGGTCGACGTCACCGTGCGGGTCGGCGAGCCGATCACCGTCGCGGACGAGTACGACGGCGTGCCGAGCGGCCGGGCCCGTCGTGACCTGACCGACCGGATCATGGGTGCCATCGCGGGCCTCACCGGGCAGGAGCCGGCCGGCGTCTACAACGAGCGGCCGGCCTCCCCGGCCTGACCCGCCCGCGCGGTCGCCCCGGTGGTGGGCGGTGTGCCAGCCACATCGCCGTACCTCCGAAGGTGGCTCACGCACCGCTCAGACGGAGGGGACCTGTGCAGCGAGCGCGGCGAGCGCCTTCGGGAAGATCTCCGCGGGCGGGGTGACGAGACCGGCGCCCACCTGGCCCACGCCGGCGACCTTGCCGGCCATGCCGGTGTTGATCTGCGGCAGGATCGCGGTACGGCACACCTTGGTCACGTCGATGCCGGTGGGCGTGCCCATGAACTCCAGGACGGGCACCGTCCAGCGGGGGTTCTCCGCGAGCGTGATCTCGTGCATCCGCCGGGTGGTGGCCAGCGCGTCGGGCACGGTGCCGCCGACGAGGCGGACGATCGCCGGGGCGGTCGCCATCGCGAAGCCGCCGATGCCGGCGGTCTCGGTGATGGCGGAGTCGCCGATGTCGGCGTTGGCGTCGTCGGGGCCGTAGCTGCCGAGGAAGAGGCCCTCGGCCACCTGGGCCGGCCCGGTGAACCACTCGTCGCCGGTGCCGGAGACCTGGATGCCGAAGTCGGTGCCGTTGCGCGCCATCGCCACGACCATCGTCGATCCCGGGACGTCGCGGCCGGCGTCGAGCGCGAGCTTGCACGCGGGCATCGCCAGGTTGAGGAAGAAGTGGTCGTTGCCGCCGACGAAGCGCAGCACGTCGGCGACGTCCGAGCTGTCGAACCCGGCGTCGGACGCGCTGCTGACCATCGCGGGGGAGAGGTCGCGCAGCAGCATCAGCGTGCCGGCGCGGTTGCGGTTGTGCGCCTCGTCGCCCATCTGCAGCATCTGGGTGAGGATGCCGGTGACGTCGGTCGCCTCCTCGGTGCCGCGGACGGCGGCCTGCAGCAGGGGGCCGAGCACGTCGCCCATCCAGCGCAGCCGGGTGAGCACCTCGGGGGAGTAGGCGCCGTAGCGCAGCACCTTGCCGAGCCCTTCGTTGAGGGAGCAGTACGTCCGGCGCCCGGTCGCGCGGTCCTCGAGGACCCACATCCACATGGACGGCGTCACGACGCCGGCCATCGGGCCGACGGCGCTGCGGTGGTGGCACGGCTCGAGGCTGACCGAGCTGCCGGACGCGAAGAGCGCTGCGGCGTCCTCGGGGTCGTCGACGAGGCCCTCGAGGGCGGCGCCGCCCATGAGCGCGCCGCGCAGGGGGCCGGACGTCCGTGTCCACTCGATCGGCGGGCCCGCGTGGAGGAACTGGCCCTTCTCGAGGCCGAGCACCTCGGAGGCGGGCGCGACGTCGACGAGGTGGGCCGTTACGCCGAGCATCGCCTCGACCGCACGGCGGTTGGCGTCGGGGCGGCGGGGATCGGTGGCGACCCTCGCGAGGTCGGCCTCGGTGCCCGGCATCGGCGGACGCCAGTCGACGCGCTCGACGTCGACGGCCTGACCCGCCACGGAGTCGGCGAACATGTCCGCCCCGACGGTGACGACGGTGGGCTGGCTCATCGGGCAGCTCCTTCGATCAGCTGGATGGCGCGGCGGGTGGCGCTCGCGTTGGAGAGGTGCACCTCGGCGCCGGCGGCGACGAGGGCGTCGCGCTGGGCGTCCAGGCCCTGCGGGTCCAGGTCGGTGCCGACCAGGCTGACGACCACCGGGACCTGACGGTCCTTCCGGGCCGCCGCGATCGCCGGGGCGAGCAGGGTGGCTGGGTCGGGCTCGGCGCCGTGGCCGAGGACGAGGTCGAGCAGGATGACGCCGGTCGCGGGGTCGGCGGCGGCCCTGGCCAGCTGCTCGTTGCGCAGGGTCGGGTCGATCATGGGGTGCGCGCGTCCCTGGGTGAGCGCGTCGTCACCGAAGTCGACCATCGTGTGGTCGTCGACCAGGAGGTCGTCCCCCAGCGCGAGGTCGTCGGAGAGCGGGATGTTGCTGCGGACCGGGCCGAGGGCCGCGGACGCCATCAGCATCGACTCGTCGCAGAGCGTGCCGCCGACGAACAGCCCGCGCAGCAGGGGCCCGGTCGTGGGGCCGGTGTTGTCGGCACCATGGACCGGCCACTCCGGCGGGGTGTGACCGAGCCGCTCCAGCACGGCCTCGGCGACCGCGGTGAGGTCCCGCTGGCCGCGGCCGAGCAGCCCCAGCTCCACGGGCGTGCCCAGCGCCCCGGTCTCCTTCGTGAGTGCCTCAGCGACCTCGGGCGCCGGGGGCTTGGACACCACCACGACCAGGTCGACGTCCGGGTCGGCGTCGAGCCGGCGCAGGGCCTCGCGGGTGGCGAGCCCGCCGACGGCCGACGACAGGTCGCGACCGCCGACGCCGAGCGCGTGGCGCACCCCGACCCCGTCGACCGTCTCGCCGGCGTGGTGGAGCAGTGCGAGGAGCTGCTGGCAGCCCGTGCCGGAGGCGGCGACGATGCCGATCCGTCCGGGACGGACCGTGTTGGCGAAGCCGAGCCCGACGCCGTCGACGACCGCGGTGCCGCAGTCCGGTCCCATGACCAGCCCGCCGCGCGAGGCGGCGTACCGCTTGAGGGCGACCTCCTCGGCCACCGGCACGTTGTCGCTGAAGACCATCACGTCGCGGCCGGCCTCGAGCGCGTCCATCGCCTCGACGGTGGCGCTGGCGCCGGGCACCGAGACGAGCGCGATCGCGTCGGGAGCCGAGCGCCGCAGCGCGCTCCCGGTGGTGCGCGGCGGGGCGATCGTGGTGTCGCCGCCCGTCGGGCGGGTGGGCGTGAGGGCCGCGTCGACTGCGGCGAGGGCCGCGGACACGTCGGCGTCGGCGTCGAGGCGCAGGGCGACGACCATGTCGTTGGGGGAGGAGCCGGGGATGTCGAAGCCCATCCCCTCGAGCACCTCGAGGTTGAGGCCGGTCGCCATCGCGACCTGCGCGGCCACGACGCCGGGGGTGGCCTGCACAGCCCGGCTCACCTGCAGCAGCGTCACCGAGTCGGCGTACGCACCGCTGCGGAGCTCGACGTGGTCCTTGGTCGGCGTGGTCATGCAACCCTCCGGGATGTGGTGTGGTCCTCGATCGATGCCAGGGCGAGCCTGGCGCCGGCGAGGAGGCCGGCGCCCGAGGTGGCGCCGACGGCGAGCAGCGCGTCGGCCGTTGATMCAGTGGGATCGGCGAGCCAGTTGGCGAGCTGGGGCAGCGCCTCGCCGCGGATCGCGCAGTCGAGCAGCGTGGCGGACAGCAGCGTCGTGGCGGGGAGGCGACCTCGCAGGGCCGCGGCCAGCACGTCGTCGGGCCGGCCCAGGGCGGCGCGGGCGGTGAACCACCCGGCCAGCACGTCGTCTCCGAGCGGGGTCAGGCCCGGCCCGCGGCCGACGAGGTGGTCGAGGTCGGCTTGGGTGAGGCGGCCGTCGGCGGGGAGGACGAGGCCGTCGAGCGCGGACGTCATGGCGTCCGGTCGCCAGGGCGACCC
>NZ_JBFUJV010000034.1:0-33793 GCF_056401175.1 Nocardioides sp. P4_G10
AGACCACCTACACCCCGGGCAACGGCTCGATGGGCAACGAGCACCCGATCGCCTGGTGCCAGGACTACGACGGCGGCCGCAGCTGGTACACCGGCATGGGTCACACCGAGGCGTCCTTCGTCGACCCGGCCTTCCTGGGCCACATCCTCGGTGGCATCCAGACCGCTGCCGGTGTCGTGGACTCGGACTGCAAGGCGACCCTGACGCCCAGCTTCGAGAAGGTGGCCCTCGACGAGAACACCTCCAACCCGATGGAGCTCACCATCGCCGATGACGGTCGGGTGTTCTACATCGACCGCAACGGCGCGGTGCGCATCATCAAGGAGAACGGCAGCGTGCTGACCGCGGGCACGGTCCCGGTCTACACGGGCCAGGAGTTCGGCCTGTTGGGCATCGCGCTCGACCCAGACTTCGCGACGAACAACTGGGTCTACCTCTACTACTCGCCGACCGGCTCGGAGTCCATCGACCGCATCTCGCGCTACACGATGTCGGGCGACACGCTGCAGCTCAGCACAGCGACGACGATCCTCGACGTCCCGACGCAGCGCAACGAGTGCTGCCACGCGGGTGGGTCGATGGAGTTCGACAACGACGGCAATCTCTACCTCGCCACGGGTGACAACACGAACCCGTTCGACTCCGGTGGCTACTCGCCGATCGACGAGCGCCCGGGCCGCAGCGCCTGGGACGCCCAGCGCACCTCGGGCAACACCAACAGCCTCAACGGCAAGGTCCTCCGGATCACCCCGAAGGCCGACGGTGGCTACACGGTCCCCGCGGGCAACCTCTTCGACGAGGCGGCCGACACCCAGCAGAAGACCCGCCCCGAGATCTACGCCATGGGCTTCCGCAACCCGTTCCGCATCGGACTCGACGAGCAGAACAACAACATCCTCGTCGCCGACTACGGTCCCGACGCCGGCTCGGTCAGCGCCACCCGTGGGCCCAACGGTCGCGTGGAGTGGAACATCCTCGACGAGCCGGGCAACTACGGCTGGCCCTACTGCGTGGGCAACAACACGCCCTACAACGACTACAACTTCGCCAGCAGCACCGCGGGTGCGACGTTCAACTGCAGCGCGCCGGTCAACGACTCGCCCAACAACACGGGCCTGACCAACCTGCCGCCGGCGAAGGCTGCGGTCATCTGGCAGAGCAACAACGCCTCGCTCACCGGCACCCCGGAGATCGGGGCGAGCGGTGCCCCGATGACCTCGGGCACCTACTCCTACGACCCCGACCTCGACTCGGACCGCAAGTGGCCCGCCTACTTCGACAGCAAGGCGATCTGGGCCGACTGGAACAACAACCGCCTGTTCACCGTGCAGATGAACGAGGCCGGGACCAACTACACCGACATCAACCGGTTCCTCTCCGACCTGCCCATGCAGCGCCCGCACGCCCTGCAGTTCGGCCCCGACGGCGCCCTCTACATGATCGAGTGGGGCAGCGGGTTCAACGGCAACAACACCGACTCCGGCGTCTACCGCATCGACTACGTCGAGGGCAACCGCGCACCGGTGGCCAGGGCCACGACCAACCGCACGTCCGGTCCGGCCCCGCTGACGGTGGAGTTCGACGGGTCGGCATCGTTCGACCCCGACACCGGTGACGCCACGGGCCTCACCTACGCGTGGGACTTCACCGGCGACGGCACCACCGACGCCACCACGCCGACCGCAAGCTTCAGGTACACCACGGCGGGCAACTACACAGCCCGGCTGACGGTGACCGACGTGGACGGCCGCACGGGCACGACCAACATCGACATCACGGTCGGCAACACGGCCCCGAGCGTCGAGCTGGTCCTGCCGAAGGACGGTGGGTTCTTCGACTTCGGTGACTACGTGAAGTACGAGGTGGTCGTCACCGACGCCGAGGACGGCGAGATCGACTGCGACGACGTCGTCGTCCAGCCAGGCCTCGGCCACGACCAGCACTCGCACGACTACGAGCAGTACACCGGCTGCGAGGGCTCGTTCCCGCTGCCCGGTGACGCCGGCCACGTGGGCGCCAACATCTTCGGCACCATCAAGGCCACCTACACCGACAAGGGCAACGGCGCGGCCGGTGCGCTCACCAGCGTCGACGGCATCGTCCTGCACACCAAGCACAAGGAGGCCGAGTTCTACGACGCCACCGGCCGCACCGGCAGCAACACCACCGGCTCGGCAGGTGTCACGACGCAGAGCACGACCGACACGGGCGGTGGCCAGAACGTCACCGGCGTCGAGGCCGGCGACTGGTTCCGCTGGAACGTCATGAACCTCACCGGCATCACGGGCGTCACCATGCGCGCCGCGTCGAGCACCGCCGGCGCTGCGTTCGAGGTGCGCCAGGGCTCGCCCACGGGCGCGGTGATCGGCACGCTCGACGTGCCCAACACCGGAGGCGCCCAGACCTACCAGGACGTGACGACGACCTTCAACGGGGCCTCGGCCTCCAGCGAGGCGCTCTACTTCGTCGCCACCACGGGTGGGGCCAACGTCAACTGGCTCGAGTTCAAGGGCCGGGGCATCACCGACAACCAGCCGCCGACGGTGGCGATCAACGCCAGCACCACCACGGGCGAGGTGCCGCTCCCGGTGTCGTTCACCAGCACGGTGACCGACCCGGACGGTGACACCCCGGTCACCTACGCCTGGAAGTTCGGCGACGGCGAGGCCTCGACCTCGACGGAGGCCAACCCCAGCCACACCTACACCGCTCCGGGCAAGTACGTCGTCTCGCTGACGGTCACCGACTCGCGCGGGGCCAAGACCACCCGCACGACGGAGATCACCGCGACCGCAGCCAAGGACATCTGCTTCAGCGGACGTTCCGACGACTTCGTGGGCAACGAGCTCGACAGCACCAGGTGGAACCGCAACGTCCGGGTGAACCAGGCCATGACGGTGGCCGACGGGACGCTCAACATCCCGCTCACCAACTCCGACATCTACCAGACCACCAACACCACGCCGAACATCGTCCTCCAGGACCTGCCGGCCGGGAGGTTCGAGGTCACGACCAAGCTCACGCTGCCTGCCGTCCGCGGCTACCAGCAGGGTGGACTGATCGTCTACGGCGATGACAACAACTACCTCAAGCTCGTCTACTCGGGTCGATCCACGGCCGCCGCGGGCAGCAAGGCAGCCAACGTCATCCAGTTCGCCAAGGAGGTCAACGGCACGGCGTCGGAGTCCAACTCCACCAACCTCGGCGCGACCTTCCCCGACACCGTGTGGCTGCGGATGACGAGCACCGACGGCAACGTCGTCACTCCCTCCTACAGCACCGACGGGGCCACGTGGCTCCCGATCACGACGTCGAACGGCACGGCCGCACCCCGCGACCTGACCGGCATCACGGCGCCCAAGGTCGGGTTGCTCGCCCTGGGCAGCACGGCTGCGGGAGCGGCTGACAACATCACCGCCGAGTTCGACTACTTCACCATCACGCCGGACGACACCGCTGTCGAGTGCAGCCCGCCGTGCGTCGTGGAGCAGTTCGACGGCAACGCACTGGGCTCGGACTGGACGACGGTCCGCCCCAGCGGCAACCTCACGGTCTCCGGCAGCTCGCTGAAGATCCCGATGGAGGCGACCGACCTCTACCAGACCACGAACACGGCTCGCGACCTGGTCCTCACGGACCTTCCCGAGGGTCCGTTCGTGGCGACGACCAAGGTCACCGCGCCGATCAACAGGCAGTACCAGTCGGCCGGCCTGCTGGTCTACGGGGACGACGACAACTACCTGAAGCACGTGTTCCAGGGACGCAGCGCCGACCCCAACGCCGCGTCGAACATCATCCAGACGGCTCGTGAGACCACTGGCACGGCCGCCGAGACCAACACGTCGGGACTCGGGGCCACCTTCCCGAGCACCGTCTGGCTGCGCCTGACCAGCGAGGACGGCGAGCAGGTCCTCGGCAGCTACAGCACCGACGGTGAGTCGTGGACGGACATGGCGGCGGGCTACAGCCTCGCCGGCATCACCAACCCGCGCATCGGCCTGCTCTCCGCCGCCAACCAGGCGGGTGGGGCCGGCATCACCGCCAGCTTCGACTTCTTCACCCTGGGTGAGGACGAGACGTGCGAGCCGGGTGGCGAGGAGCCGGGCGACACCACGGCTCCGACGACGACCATCTCCATCCCGGGTGCCACCGGCCAGGCCGGCTGGTACACCACGCGGCCGTCGTTCACCCTCGCTGCCACCGACGAGACGGGCGGGTCGGGCGTCGCCTCGACCGAGTACCGCATCGCCGGAGGTGCCTGGACGCCCTACACCGGAGCGGTCCACGTCACGGGTGAGGGCTCGCGCCTGGTCGAGTACCGCTCGACCGACGAGGCGGGCAACGTCGAGGAGGTCAAGTCCCTGACGGTCAAGATCGACACGGTCGCACCGACCGCGACGATCACCGTGCCGGCAGCCACRGGCACGGACGGGTGGCACACCACGCGTCCGTCGATCACCCTGGCCGCCACCGACGGTGCGGCCGGGTCGGGCATCGCCTCGATCGAGTACCGCATCGCCGGCGGCGAGTGGATGCCCTACACCATCGCGGTCCCCGTGACCGGTGAGGGTGAGCGCCTGGTCGAGTACCGCTCGACCGACGCCGCGGGCAACGTGGAGGCGGCCCGGTCGCAGACCGTCAAGGTCGACACCGCACCGCCGGTGGTCACCAGCGCCGAGTCCGGCACCACCACCAAGAAGGTCACGCTGACCGCCACCGACGCCACCTCCGGCGTGGCGGGCATCCAGTACCGGATCGGTGACGACGCGGCGTGGAGCACCTACGACACGCCGCTGTCGTTCGACGAGCCGGGCACCTACCTGGTGCGCTACCGCGCCACCGACAAGGCGGGCAACACCGCCGGCGGTCAGCTCGAGGTCACGGTCAGCGAGCCGGGCGAGCCCGTCGAGTCGGCCAAGCCGTCGGTCAGCCTGACCACGGCACCCGCCGCGGCCAACGGTCGTGCCAACTGGTTCACCTCGCCGGTCACCGTCTCCCTCGCGGGAGCCGGCGGTGAGGGGAAGCTCGGCCTCGAGTACCGCCTCGGCGGCAACGGCGCCTGGACGGCGTACACCGCGCCGTTCCGGGTCACCAACGACGGGGTCACCCTCGTCCAGGCCCGCGCCACCGACGCAGCAGGCACCACGTCGGCGATCAGCACGCTCACCGTCAAGATGGACGCGACCGCGCCCACCGTGGCCGTGGACGGCATCGCCGACGGGGCGAAGCTGGATGTCGCCGCGGTCCGCACCGCTCGGGTGAGGGTCTCGGACACCACGTCCGGCGCCGCCGAGCAGGTGGTCCGTCTCGACGGCAAGGTGGTGAGCGCCCCGGTGCGCATCGCCGCGATGTCGCTGTCGCCGGGAACGCACGAGCTCGAGGTCAGCGTCCTCGACGAGGCCGGCAACCAGGCGTCGGAGACCGTCACCTTCCGGGTGGTCGGGTCCTACGGCGCCGGCAGGAAGCTCGTCAACCGGCTCGTCGACGAAGGCCTCGTCGGTCCGAAGCTCGCCGCGAAGCTGAAGAAGGAGCTGACGTCCGCCAAGCGCGCCGAACGGCGCAAGGACGCGGGCCAGGCCCTCCGGTCGCTCAAGAAGTTCGAGCGGCTCGCGTCGCGGGTGAAGGACAAGGAGGTGAAGCTCGCTCTCAAGCGCCTGTCGCGGACGCTGAAGTCCCAGCTGTAGGCGCCGGTCCGAGCACGAGACGTCCGAAGGTGGGCGGCTCGGCCAGCACATCACCCTCGGGTGAGGTGAACCGGTGCGTACGCAGGATCGGCCCTGCGTGCGCCCCGGTGGCCGGGCCCCCGCCCGGGCGGGGGGTGGTGCCGAGAGGCACCGCCCCCAGCGGCCGGTGCCGGGACACGGCGCTCCGTCCCGGCACCGGTCCGCGCGGCCACCCGGCCCGCCCGACGACCACCCCGATCCACCTGACCAGCACCACCATCACGACCAGAACCAGCCGAAACGCACCACCACACCCTGAGGAGCACACATGCCACGCCCCGTCACCCTGTTCACCGGCCAGTGGGCCGACCTGCCGTTCGAGGAGATGTGCAAGCTCGCGTCGGGCTGGGGCTACGACGGCCTCGAGCTCGCCTGCTGGGGCGACCACTTCGACCCGTGGGCGGCGGTGGAGGACGAGTCCTACGTCCCGGCCAAGCTCGAGATGCTGAAGAAGTACGACCTCCAGGTGTTCGCCATCAGCAACCACCTCAAGGGCCAGGCGGTCTGCGACGACCCGATCGACGCGCGCCACCGCGACATCCTCCCCGACCGCATCTGGGGCGACGGCGACGCCGAGGGCGTGCGCCAGCGCGCCGCGGAGGAGATGAAGATGACCGCCCGGGCCGCGCGCAAGCTCGGCGTCGACGTCGTGGTCGGCTTCACCGGGTCCTCGATCTGGAAGTACGTCGCCATGTTCCCGCCGGCCTCGCAGGCCCTCGTCGACGCGGGCTACCAGGACTTCGCCGACCGCTGGAACCCRATCCTCGACGTCTTCGACAGCGAGGGCGTCCGCTTCGCCCACGAGGTGCACCCGTCCGAGATCGCCTACGACTACTGGACCACCGTCGCGGCGCTCGATGCGATCGGCCACCGCGAGGCGTTCGGCCTCAACTGGGACCCCTCGCACTTCGTCTGGCAGGACCTCGACCCGGTCGGCTTCCTGTGGGACTTCAAGGGCCGGATCTACCACGTCGACTGCAAGGACGCGAAGCGCCAGGTCGGCAACGGCCGCAACGGCCGCATGGGCTCGCACCTGGCCTGGGCCGACCCGCGCCGCGGCTGGGACTTCGTGTCCACCGGTCACGGCGACGTGCCGTGGGAGGCGTCGTTCCGGATGCTCAACACGATCGGCTACGACGGCCCGATCTCCGTGGAGTGGGAGGACGCCGGGATGGACCGTCTCGTCGGAGCCCCCGAGGCGCTGGAGTTCGTGCGCCGGCTCGCCTTCGACGCGCCGACCGCGGCCTTCGACGCGGCGTTCTCGACCTCGTCCTGACCGCCTGACGGCCCCTGATGGCCCCCTGATGGCCCCCTGATGTCCGCTGGGCCCCCGCCCATCCGTCCGAGGAGGACGACATGACCCCCACGCCCGAGGTGACGGCCAGGACAGGCGTGTGGTTCGTGGGTGCGCGGGGCTCGGTGGCCACCACAGCGGTGGTCGGTGCGTACGCCGTGGCGCATGGCCTCGCACCGACCACCGCTCTCGTGACCGAGCTGCCGGAGCTGCAGCCCGACGGCCTGCCGGCCCTCGGCGGGCTGGTCTTCGGCGGCCACGACGTCAGCTCCCACTCGATGCCCAAGCGGGCCGAGGAGCTGGCCGCGGGCGGCGTGGTGCCACCCGCCCTGGTGGACGCCGCCCGCGCCCACCTCGACGCCGTCGACGCCGAGGTGCGCCCGGGCCACGTCGTGGGCTCGGCCACCGCCGCCGAGGCGGTGGAGCGGCTCGCCCGCGACATCACGGACTTCCGCGACCGCCACCACCTCGACCGGGTGGTCGTCGTCGACGTCGCCAGCACCCAGCCTCCGGTGCCGGACCCCGACTCGATGACGGAGGTCGACGACGCGCTGCCGGTCGGGGCGGTCTACGCGCTGGCGGCCTTCCGCGCCGGCGCCTCCTTCGTGTCGTTCACTCCCAGCCCGTGCCTGCGGCTCCCGGTCGTCGTCGAGGCTGCGCGTGAGAGCGGCCTGCCCTGGGCAGGCTGCGACGGCAAGACCGGGGAGACGCTGCTCAAGTCGGCGCTCGCCCCCATGTTCGTGATGCGGGCCCTCGAGCTGCGGTCGTGGACCTCGGTCAACCTCCTCGGCGGGGGCGACGGGGCGACCCTGGCCGACCCCGAGGCCGCTCGCAGCAAGACCGTCGCGAAGCGCAGCGGGCTCGACGCCATCGTCGGCCGCCCCGTCCCGGGGCCCATGCACATCGACCAGGTGGAGGACCTGGGGGAGTGGAAGACGGCGTGGGACCACGTGCGCTTCGACGGCTTCCTCGGCACCCGCATGACGCTGCAGCTCACCTGGGAGGGCTGCGACTCCGCGCTGGCCGCGCCACTCGTCCTCGACCTGGCCCGCCTGGTGTCCGCCGCGCACGCGGCCGGCCGGACGGGTCCGCTCACCGCTCTCGCCTTCTTCTTCAAGGACCCCGTCGGCGCCACCGAGCACCGTCTGTCCCAGCAGTGGGACGACCTGGTGTCGTGGCGCGCGGAGCTCGGCTCGTGACCGGCCTCGCTGCCCGGCGAGGTGCCGCCCGGCTCGTCCTGGCGGCCGTGGCGGCCGTCCTCTGCTGGGCCACGGTGCCTCCGGCCGCCGCCCACGACGAGCTCCTCTTCTCCGACCCGTCCGACTCGGGGGTGCTGCGTGAGATGCCGTCGCGGGCGATCCTCACCTTCACCGGTCCGGTCGCCGAGGTGCACGAGGTGACCGTCACGGGGCCCGACGGGAGCGTCGCGAACGGCACTGCCACGGCGACGGGGCCCGAGGTCCGGCAGAACCTCTGGGCGGGTCCCGACGGTGCCTACACCCTGACCTACGACGTCGTGTCCTCCGACGGCCACGAGATGGCCGGCGAGATCCGCTTCGAGGTGGGCGACGGCACGCCCGACGCGGTGGGAGCGGCGGCCTCCTCGTCGTCCGGGGACGACGACGATCCCGACGGAGTGCTCCGCGGGATCGTCGTGCCGGCCGGCGTGGTGCTGCTGTCCGGGGCCTGCGCGCTGGTCATCCGGCACCGGCGCCGCGCTGCCCCGAGCGGGACCTAGCCCAACCTAGCCAGGGGGCTTCACCGCCAGCACGGCGCAGTCCGCACCGAGCAGGATGCGCTGCGCGACGCTACCCATGAGCAGCTTGCCCACGGGGGAGCGCCGGCGCAGGCCGATCACGACGAGGTCGGCGGAGACGTCCTGGGCCACCGCGAGGACCTGGTCGCCGACGTCGGCGCCCATCGAGCGTCGTACGTCGACCTCGATGCCGCTGGCGGCCAGCTCCGCGGTCAGGCGGCCCAGCTGCTCGTCGTCGGCGAAGCGGTCGTCCACCAGCGCGTCGCCGCGGGTGGCGTTGACCACCACGACGCGACCTGCGCGGAGCCTCGCCTCCTCGACGCCGCGGTGCAACGCGACCTCGCCGAACTCGTCGGGCGTCCAGCCCACCACGATCACGCTCGCACCGTCGTTCATCGCACCTTCTCCTCTGTGTGGGTGTCGTCGGTCGTCAGGCTCTGGTCCGCGGCCACTGCGGCGGGCGTCGGGCGCAGCCGGCGCACCGCGAACGGTGCGACCACGGCGATCGACACCACCACGTAGATCACGATGGCGAGCGGCTCGCTCCACAGCGCCGAGACGTCGCCACCCGAGATGGCCATCGCCTCGCGGAGCCGGAACTCCATGAGCGGCCCGAGGATCACGCCGAGGATCAGCGGCAGGACCGGCAGGGCGAAGCGCCGCATCATCAGGCCCAGGAGGCCCAGCAGGAGCAGCAGGAAGAGGTCGAACGCCTGCAGGTTGGCGGCATACGCGCCCAGGGCGGCGAAGAACAGGATCCCCGCGTAGAGCTGGGGCCGCGGGATGCGCAGCAGCTTCGCCCAGAGCGGCGCGAGCGGCAGGTTGAGCACCAGCAGCAGCACGTTGCCGATGAGCAGGCTGGCCAGCAGCGCCCACACGAGCTCCGGCTGGTCCGTCATCAGCCCGGGACCGGGCTCGATGCCGTAGCCCTGCAGGGCGGCCAGCATGACGGCGGAGGTGGCGGTCACGGGCAGGCCCAGCGCGAGCAGCGGGACGAAGGTGCCCGCGGCCGAGGCGTTGTTGGCCGCCTCCGGTCCGGCCACGCCCTCGATCGCGCCCTTGCCGAAGTCGTCGTGGCCCTTGCGGGCGGCGATCCGCTTCTCGGTGATGTAGGACAGGAACGTCGGGATCTCCGCGCCGCCGGCCGGCAGCGCGCCGAACGGGAAGCCGTACGCCGTGCCGCGCAGCCACGGGCCCCACGACCGCTTCAGGTCGGAGCGGCTCATCCACGGGCGTCCGACCGGGATGACGCGGGCGGGGCTGCGACGCAGGTGGGCAGCGACCCAGAGTGCCTCGCCCAGGGCGAAGATGCCGACCGCGACGACGACCACGTCGATGCGGTCAGCCAGCAGCGGCTGCTCGAAGCTCAGCCGCGACTGGCCGGTGTTGAGGTCGAGGCCGACCAGGCCGATGGTGAGGCCGAGGAAGAGCGCGATGAAGCCGCGCAGGGGCGATCCGCCGAGCACGCTGGTGACCATGACCATCGCCAGCACCATGAGGGCGAAGTAGGACGGTGCGCCGATCTCGACCGCCACCGATGCCAGTGCAGGGGCGAAGAAGACGACGAGGAGCGTGCCGATCGTGCCGGCGATGAAGGAGCCGATCGCCGCGGTGGCGAGCGCCTGTGCGGCTCGTCCGGCCCGTGCCATGAGGTTGCCCTCGAGGGCCGTCATCACCGACGCGGACTCGCCCGGTGTGTTGAGCAGGATCGCGGTGGTCGAGCCGCCGTACATGCCGCCGTAGTAGATGCCGGCGAACATGATGAAGGCCGAGATCGGCTCGAGGCCGTAGGTCACGGGCAGCAGCAGCGCGACCGCCATGGCCGGGCCGATGCCCGGCAGGACGCCGACGAAGGTGCCGAGGAGCACGCCGATGACGGCGTAGAGCAGGTTCTCCGGGGTGAGGACGGAGCTGAAGCCGTCCATGAGCAGTCCGAGGTTCTCCATCAGAGCACCCCGTCCAGGATCCCGGCCGGGAGGATGACGCCCAGGCCCTCGTGGAAGAAGTACCAGCTGGCCACGGAGAGCACGAAGCCGACGATGACGTCACGCACGAGCGTGCGGCTCCCGAGGGACCACGCCGATCCGACGAACAGCAGCGCACCACTCACGGCCCAGCCGAGGAAGGTGATCGTCAGGGCGGTGAAGAGCAGCACCCCGACCAGCTTGAGGACGGTCGTCCAGTCGGCGGGGTGGCGCAGGTCGACGTCCTCGCCGCCCTCGGCCTGGGGCACGTCGCCGCGCAGGGTGGCGATCACCAGCAGGACGCCGAGCAGCACGGTGACGGCGCCGATGACGTAGGGGAAGACCCGCGGACCGACCGGGTCGCCGAAGCCGACGCGCAGCGTGGTGGCCTCCCAGAAGGTGTAGGCGCCGACGACGACCAGCAGCGCGGCGAGGCCGAGCTGGGCGAGGTCGCGGTCGGGACCGGGTGTCTCCCGCGGGGATTCCGCGGTGGTGGGGGTGTCGAGTGATGTGCTCACAGCAGGTCCAGCTCCTCGAGGGTGGTGGCGACGCGCTCGTCCTGCTCCTGGAGGAACGTCGTGAACTCGTCGCCGGTCTTGAACTCGTCGATCCAGCCGTTGTCCTCGAGGGCTTGCTTCCACTCGGGGGTGTCGTGCATCTCCTGAAGCATCGCGATCAGCTCGTCACGCCGCTCGTCGCTGATGCCGGGGGGCGCGAAGACGCCGCGCCAGTTGGTGAAGACGAGGTCGATGCCGGCCTCGGTCAGGGTGGGGGACTCGCTGATCCCCTCGCCCTTGAGCCGCTCCTCGCCGGACACGGCCAGCAGCCGCAGCTCGCCGGAGGACAGCGGCCCCTCGAACTCGCCGACGCCGGAGAAGCCGACGTCGATCTTGTTGCCGAGCAGGGCGGTGGTCAGCGGGCCGCCGCCGTCGTACACGACGTAGCGCAGCTCGCGGGGGTCGACGCCGACCGCGGTGGCCAGCTGCATCGGGAACAGGTGGTCGGGGCCGCCCGGTGACGACCCGCCGCCGATGACGACCGAGTCGGGGTCCTTCTCCCAGGCCGCGACGAGGTCGTCGATGGTCTTGAAGGGCGAGTCGGCCGGGACCAGCACGCCCTCCTGGTCCTCGATGAGCTGCGCCAGCGGCGTCGCGTCGTCGAGCTTGTAGGGGGCGCCGAAGGAGTAGAGCGACCCGACGACGCCGAGCCCGGCGGTCATCATGGTGCGCTCGTCGCCGTCGGCGTTCATCAGTCGCGTCATGGCGACCGAGCCGCCGGCGCCGATCACGTTGGTGACCTCGAACGAGCCGGGGCTGATGTCGGCGTTCTCCATCACCGCGATGGCGGTGCGACCGGTCTGGTCGTAGCCTCCGCCCGGGCTGTTGGGGATCAGCATCGTGAGGTCGTTGGCGGTCTGGGGCCCACGGGTCACCCCACAACCGGTGGCGAGCAGCACGACGCCGGCGAGGGCCGTCAGCGCGGCCGCAGCCCGCCGGGTCCTCCCGGTCCGCCTGGTCCGTTGGCGCAGCATGTGGTCTCCATCTCTCGGATCGGTTCCGACGTGACGATGGTGGGAGACTCCTGTGGCGGTCGTCACGGTTGGGTAAGCAATGGAGGTTGTGGAACTTGTGGTCACGCTCGCGCTGGTGGCCGGCGACGCTCGCCGGCCAGTTCCTGGTGCTGCAGCTGACGGTGCTCCTCGCCGTCGTGGCGCTGGCCAGCATCGTGTCGGTGCAGCAGAGCGACGCCGACTTCCGTGACACCCGCGGTGCCCGGATGCGAGCCGCGGCGGAGTCGATGGCCAACACTGCCGTCGTGCGCGACGCCTTCGTCGCGGACCGGGTCGAGCGCAGACGCGGGACGCTGACGTCGTACACCCAGCAGGTGCGCACCAGGGTCCAGGCCAGCGGCGTCTACCTCACCGACCCCGAGGGGCGGGTGCTCGTCAGCAGCGACTTCGGCGGTCGCGACCAGCACGTCGACCTCGGCTCGAGCACTGTGCAGCAGCTGCGCACGTGGACCGGTGACGTCGACGACTTCGGCACGCCGTCGATCGCGGCCCAGGTGCCGATCATCGACGACCAGGGCGACCTCGTCGGCATCTCGATGGTCGCCGAGGAGTACCCCACGTGGCGCGAGCGGGCCCGCAGCGTGGTGCCCGACCTCCTCACCTTCGCCGGCGTCGCCCTGGGCCTCGGCGTGGCCGGGTCGTTCCTGCTCTCGCGGCTGATCCGCCGTCGTACGCGCGGCCTGGAGCCTGCCGCCATCGCGGCCCTGGCCGACCAGCGTGAGGCGCTCCTGCACTCGATCCGCGAGGGCGTCGTCGCCGTGGCCGAGGACGGCACCGTCACCGTGCTGAGCGACAGCGCGCGCGAGCTGATCGGCCTCGACGGCGACGTCGAGGGCCGCCGGGTCGACGACCTCGACCTCGACCCGGCCGTGCGCGACCTGCTGTCCGACGACGCCGCGATCCGCGACCACGTCGTCGTGCTGGGCGAGCGGGTGCTGGTGGTCAACCGCAACCCGGTCGTCGAGGGCGGGCGCACCGTCGCGTCGGTGACGACCCTGCGCGACCGCACCGAGCTGCTCGCGCTGCAGAGCGAGCTCAGCGCGCGCGAGTCGATCACGAACACGCTGCGGGCGCAGACCCACGAGTTCCACAACCAGCTGCACACCATCTCCGGCCTCGTGCAGCTCGGGGAGTACGACGAGGTGTCCCGGCTCGTCGGCACGCTGAGCCGGCGCCGCCGGGAGATCTCCGACGCGGTGCTGGCCCACGTCGAGGACCCGGCCGTCGCGGCGCTCCTCATCGCCAAGACCAGCCTCGCGGTCGAGCGGGGCGTCGACCTCAGCATCGCCGCCGACAGCAGCCTGCCCCGGCTCGACCCGGAGGGCTCCACCGACGTCGGCACGGTGCTGGGCAACCTGGTCGACAACGCCGTCGACGCGTCCGTGTCGGTGGGCGGCAGGTCGGTGGAGGTCGCGTTGAGCCTCGACGGCGACGTGGTCCGGGTGGCGGTGGCCGACACCGGGCCCGGTGTCCCGCCGGACGAGGTGGGCCGGATCTTCCGCCGCGGCTGGAGCTCCAAGGGGCCGACCGTCGAGGGACGGGGTGTCGGACTGGCGCTCGTGCAGGTCGTCTGCGAGCGTCGGGGAGGCTCCGTCGGGGTCGGTGCCGGCGAGGACGGCTCGGGCGCGGTCTTCGAGGTGCGGTTGCCGGGAGTGGAGGTCGGGTGAGCGGGACGGACGACCTCGGGGTGCTGGTGGTCGACGACGACTTCATGGTCGCGCGCATCCACACCCAGTTCGTGGAGCGCACCGAGGGCTTCGTCGTCGTCGGGGTCGCCAGCAGCGGTCAGGCCGCCCTCGACGACATCGCGCGGCTTCGACCCGACCTGGTGCTGCTCGACGTCCACCTCCCCGACATGACCGGCATCGACGTGCTGCGGCGGCTCCGGGGCGGTGGCGACGACGTCGGGGTGCTGATGGTGACCGCGGCGCGCGAGGCCGACACGGTCCGGGCCGCGGCGTCCGGGGGAGCGGTCCACTACCTCGTCAAGCCGTTCGACTACGAGGACCTCCGCGTCCGGCTGGAGACGTTCCGCGCCGCGCAGCTCGCGCTCTCCGGATCTGGCGCGCCCGGCCAGGACGACATCGACGCGGTGTTCGGCGCCGCTGCGGCGGCCCCGTCGCCGCCGGTGAGCCTGCCCAAGGGGCTGAGCCCGGAGACCGCCGAGGCGGTGCAGGACGCGCTGCGCAGCGCCGGCGAGCTCTCCGCTGCTGAGTGCGCGGACCTCGTCGGCATCTCCCGCGTCTCCGCGCGCCGCTACCTCGAGCACTTCGTCGCGCGCGGCGCTGCCGTCGTACGCCTGCAGTACGGCGGAGCCGGACGACCGGAGCGCCGCTACCGGCCGGCCGGACAGGCCTAGGCCAGGCGCACGTCGCCGACGACGACGTCGGTCACCGTGACGTCGACGGGCACCCGGGTGCCGGCGCCCAGCAGGTCGGTCACGACGGCCTCGGCGCGCAGGCGCACGTCCTCCGCGTGGATCGCCAGCTCCGTGCCGTAGGCGCAGACGAGGTCGATCTCGACGCGCACCAGACGCTGGTCCTCACCGATGGTCAGGTCGATGCGCTCCGGCGTCGACTCGGGACCGGTCCCCAGCACCTCGCGCAGCCGGGAGCGCACGACCCGGGAGGCGACGTAGGTGCGCGACCCGTGCTCGTCCTGCTCGGTGGCGCCGTCGGGTCCGACCACGACGACGGGCCGCGACGGGGTCACCGTCGCGCGGACGCGCCTCTTGACCGAGATCGAGACCGACTCCCAGTCGTCCGGCTCCTCGGCCCGGGCAGCCGCCGCGGCCCGCTCGAGGGGGCCGGTAGGACTCAACGCCATCGTGCCATCCTCTCTGCCAGCTGTCGGCGGCCGCGGTGCAGGTGCCCCCGCACGCTTCCGACCGTCGTCCCCATGGTCCGGGCGATCTCCTCGTACCCCAGACCCTCGACCTCACGCAGCAACCAGGCCGCGCGTTGGTTCCACGGTAGTTCGTCGAGTGCTCGTTGCAACGCCTCGAGCAGCTCGGAGTCCAACACGTCCTGCAGCGGGTTGTCGTCGGAGGCGTCGATCACGCGGGAGATGAGCTCGTCGTCGATCGGGGTCGGACGACGGTGACGTTGGAGGTCGACGGCCCGGCGGTGCACCAGCCGGAACAGCCACGTCCTCAGGGACGACTCGCCCCGGAACGTGTCCAGGCTGCGCCACGCCGAGATGAACGCCTCCTGCACCACCTCTCCCGCGTCGGCCTCGCTCCCGCCCACCAGGCGACGCGCGTAGCGCAGCATCGGCGGGCCGTGCCGGTCGACCAGCACGCCGAACGCGTCGTCGTCCCCGAGCCGGGCCGCCCGCACCAGCGCTGCGTCGGAGGCCGCCGCGGCGTCGCCCAGGGGCACGTCAGCGGAGCGATCGGTGGGCACGCGGGCAGTCTGCCCTCCTTGTCCAAGGTGTGTCCAAGGTTGGGGGTGGACGACGTGACCGGGCTCACACCATCCCGTGCGTGACGAGTGACGAACTCCGCGCGACCAACCTGTGTCCCGATCCGCCACGGAACGGGAGCACGTACGACGAACGGAGAGACCATGACCGAGAAGCAGACCCCCACCACACCGGCCACGACGTCCACCGCGACGCCCGCCACCACGTCGGGCGGCCTCTCCGCCGGCACCGGTGCTCTTGTGAGCGAGCAGGGCCGGACCGCGATCGCCGACACCGTCGTCTCCAAGATCGCCGGCATCGCCGCCCGCGAGATCAGCGGGGTCCACGACCTCGGTGGTGGAACGGCCCGCGCCGTCGGTGCCCTCCGTGAGCGCATCCCGGGGTCGCGCACCAACCTGACCCAGGGCGTGGCCGTCGAGGTGGGCGAGCACCAGGCCGCCGTCGACCTCGACATCGTCGCGGAGTACGGCGTCGCGATCGCGGACCTCGCCGACGCCATCCGCCGCAACGTCGTCGACCAGGTCGAGCGGATGACCGGGCTCGAGGTCACCGAGGTCAACATCACCGTGCACGACGTGTTCCTCGAGAGCGACGAGCCGGACGAGGAGCCGGCGGCCACGCGTGTGCAGTGAGCCGCCCGTCGCGGAGGTCGCGGACCGGGTGGCGCTCGCCGTCCTGTCCGTGCCCGGGGTGCACGACCTGCACGGGGGTGTGCTCGGTGAGGTGGCGACCTACCTGCCGGGGCGCCGCGTGACCGGCGTGCGCCTGCGCGACGGAGACACCCAGGTCCACCTGGTCCTGTCGTGGGGCGCCCCGATCGCCTCCACCACCGACGAGGTCCGGGCCCGGGTGGCCGCGATCGTCCCGGGCACCGTGCACGTGGCGGTGGAGGACATCGCTGACCCCGGCGTGGCACAGAGCACCCCATGACCACAAAGACCAGCAGCGCCGACCGGGCTGTCCGCGAGCACCGCGCCGCGAGGCGCGCCGCGCTGCGGGCCGCCCACCCCGATCTGGGCGGCGACACCGAGGCGTTCATCGGGGTGGTGCGCGCCTTCGAGCAGTCCCGCCAGCCGGTGCCGGGCCTCGACGCTGCTGCGGCGGGTCCGGGCGCTGGGGGCGCCCGGCCCGTCGTCATCACCACCTGGCGCTCACGCGCGTCGCGCCGGGCCCGCCGGGCCCGCCGTCGCCTCCGTGCTCTCGCCGATCGCCGCCCGACCTCGAGGTCCGGGCGCCACCACACGTACCTGTCAGAGGAGCAAGCATGACCACCTCCACCCTGGGCCTGATCGCAGGCCTGCTGCTGACCATCGCCATCACGACGGGCGGCCTCACCGGGCTGCTCCTCGCCGTGGTGCTCGGAACCTTCGGCTACCTCGTGGGCGRCCAAGTCGACGGAGAGGTCGACGTCCGCTCGTTGCTGCGAGGTCGGCGTGAGTGAGCTGGCGGAGCGTGAGCAGCGGGCCGTGGTCGAGGGCCGCGGCAGCCTGAACGTGCGTGCGCAGGCGCTCCAGCACATCGTCGAGACGGTGGCGCTGGAGGTGCCCGGCGTGCGACGGGTCGAGGGTGGCCTGGCCGGTGTCCGGTCCGGAAGCCCTCGTGCGTCGGTCCGCGTGCGTGGCACCAGCGCCCGTGTGGAGCTCGACGTCACCTGCCGATGGCCGGCGCCGGTGACCCGCATCGCCGCCGACGTACGACGCCACGTGCTGGATCGTGCGTCCGAGCTGAGCGGTGTGCGGCTGGCGTCGGTGGACGTCACCGTCGGGCTCTGCGGCACCGACGACAGGAGGACGTCATGAGCCGCCGCCGTATCGAGAGCGTCGCAAGCCGCCCGCCCGTGTCCCGCCACCGCGCGGTGGCGATCGGGGTGGTCCTCGCCCTCGCCCTGGTCGGTGTCGCCGTGGTCGCTGTTCGCGACCTCGCGGTGACCGAGGGCTGGGCCACGGGTGAGCCCTGGCTCGCCGAGGGCGTTCGCCGCCTGGACGGCCTCGAGCCGTCTACTGGGGTCCTGGCCCTCGCCACCGTCGTCGCCATCCTCGGACTGGTGCTGGTCCTTGCAGGGCTGTTGCCTGCCGGGCGCCACCACGTGCCGGCATCCGGGGTCCAGCACCTGTGGTCGAGCCCGTCGGCACTCGCCGAGGTGGCTCGCAGCGCGGCGGACCGGTCGCCGGGCGTCGTTGCCGCCAGGGTCGCCCGCGCCTCGCGCGGACGCGTCGTCCTCGACGTCGTCACCCGCAACGGCGTGACGGACCAGACGACGCTCAGCACCGCACGCGAGCTGGCGAGTGCAGCCGGAACCGCCCTCGGCGCCCGGCGCGTCGACGTACGAGCCGCTGAGGAGGAGAGCGCATGAGCACCCGTCGCACCCGCGGCACCGACCGCGTCGTCACCGTCGTCCTGGGAGCCGTCCTGCTCGCTGCGGGGTTGGCCGCCTGGGACTGGCGGCTCGGCCTGACCGGCGGGCTCGCGTCGACCCTCGACGTGTCGGCGACCGATCCCGTCMTCGACAGCGCCTGGTGGCCGTGGGCCTGGGCCGTTGCGGGCATCGCCCTGGGTCTCGTCGGCCTCGCGTGGCTCCTGTCCCACCGACCGCGACTCACGCGCGGCACGAGCCGGCTCGCCGAGAGCGACCCGACCGGACGGCTCGAGGTGGACCGGTCGTCGCTCGCCTCGACGCTGGCCGAGCGGTGGGGGGACCTGGCGCCGGTGACCGGTGCGCGGGGGCGTGCCCTGCCGGACGCACCCGAGGTGGTCGAGCTGTCCGCGCACGTGGAGGTGGAGGCCGACGCCGAGGCCCTCGTGCAGGCGGCGAGCCAGCTGGAGCGCGAGGTGGCTGAGGCCTTCCCGGACGATGCGGTGCGCGTGCGCCTCCTGCTCGACGGACCGGCCCGGCAGCGCCGCACCCGGCGCACGACCGACATCGCAGTGGAGGCCTGACAGCCGGGACGGCGGTGTCCGATTTCCGCTGGTGCGAGGTGCCTCCGGGTGACAGGCTCGGGTCATGACACCGACCGGGCACCTCGACACCGAGGCCTGCTACCGCGCCGTCAGCAGCCGGGACCGCCGCTTCGACGGGGTGTTCTACACCGCAGTCCGGACCACCGGCATCTACTGCCGGCCCTCGTGCCCGGCGCGGACCCCCGCGCCGGGCAACGTCACGTTCCACCCCACCGCAGCGAGCGCGCACGCCGCCGGCTTCCGCGCCTGCAAGCGCTGCCTGCCCGACGCGACGCCCGGCAGTCCGGAGTGGGACGTCGCCGCCGACGTCGCCGGGCGGGCGATGCGCCTGATCGCCGACGGACTCGTCGACCGCGAGGGTGTCGACGGGCTGGCCCGCCGGGTCGGCTACACCCCGCGCCACCTCGGCCGCCTCCTGACCCAGGAGCTGGGTGCGGGTCCGCTGGCGCTGGCCCGGGCGCGTCGCGCCCAGAGCGCGCGGGTGCTCATCGAGACCACCGACCTGCCGCTGACCGACGTGGCCTTCGCGGCCGGCTTCGCCAGCGTCCGCCAGTTCAACGAGACGCTGCGCGAGATCTACGCGTCCTCGCCCAGCGAGCTGCGCGGTCGTCGTACGGGGGCCCGCAGCGCCGGCGCCGTCACCATGCGGCTGCCCGTCCGCACGCCGTTCGCCGGGAGGCGGATGCTCGACTTCCTCGCCTACCACCTCGTGCCGGGCGTCGAGGTCGCCGGACCCGGCTGGTACGCCCGCACGCTCGACCTGCCCCACGGCAGCGGCACCGTGCGCCTCGGGCTGGCCGACGTCCCCGACACCTCCGACCGTGCCGGCGGCGGGACCGGCTTCGTCACCGCCGAGTTCCGGCTCGAGGACCTGCGCGACACCGCGGCCGCCAGCGAGCGCGTACGCCGCCTGCTCGACGCGGACTGCGACCCGCGCGCGGTGGACGACCACCTCGCGGCCGACCCGGTGCTCGGTGACCTCGTCCGCGCCACCCCGGGACTGCGCGTCCCCGGGCAGGTCGACGGCGACGAGACGGCGATCCGCACGGTCATCGGGCAGCAGGTCAGCGTCACCGGCGCCCGCACGGTCGCCGGACGCCTCGTGGTCGAGCACGGACGCCCCGTCGCGTCCGACGTCCCGGGCCTGACGCACCTCTTCCCCGACGCCGCGACGCTCGCGGCGGCCGACCCGACCACCCTGCCGATGCCCCGCGCGCGGGGCCGGGCGCTCGTCGGACTGGCCGCGGCGCTCGCCGACGGCAGGGTGCTGCTCGACCGGGGCCCCGACCGCGACGACGTACGACGCGCGCTGCTGGAGCTGCCTGGCATCGGCCCCTGGACGGCGGACTACGTCGCCATGCGGGCGCTCGGACATCCGGACGTCTTCCTGCCCACCGACCTCGCGGTGCGCCGACTGCTCGCCGGCCTCGCCACGCCCGGAGGAGGCGACCCGGACCCCGAGCGTTGGAAGCCGTGGCGCTCCTACGCCCTGATGCACCTCTGGAACACCCTGATGCCCGACACCCCCGCGCCGTCCCGCGCTGATGAGGAGAACTGACATGTGGACCGTGATGCCCTCACCCGTGGGCGACCTGCGCATCGTCGAGCGCGACGGCTCGATCGTGGCGATCGAGTTCTCGCCGTTCCGCCAGCCGGTGGACGGTCGGCCGCTGGGCGCGCGCTCCGACGACGACCCCGTTCTCGCCGAGGCCGTGCGGCAGCTGGCGGCGTACTTCGAGCGCGAGCTGACCGACTTCGACCTGCCGCTGGCGCCGGTCGGCACCGACTTCCAGCGCCGCGTGTGGACCCAGCTCGAGCTCATCGGCTACGGCGAGACCGCGTCCTACGGCCAGATCGCCGGCCGGTTGGGCATGACCAACGCGGCGTCGCGCGCGGTCGGCCTGGCCAACGGTCGCAACCCGATCCCGATCGTGGTGCCGTGCCACCGCGTCATCGGCGCCAACGGCACCCTGACCGGCTATGCCGGCGGCCTCGAGCGCAAGCAGCAGCTGCTGGAGCTGGAGCAGGACGCGCTCTTCTAGCCCGAAGCGTCCGGGAGGTTGCGTCGAGGTGCGTCCTACCGGGCAGGTCGTCGGGACGTGGCGGCGCCGATGGCCGCGCCGAGCAGCGCCGGCACGGCCACCAGCCCGAACGTGAACGGCAGCTGGCCGACGTCTGAGGCAAGGAGCTCGGTGAACGACATCGAGGCGTCTCGCGGGACCGCGAGCGCGACCCACCACCCGACGGCCAGGCCGGCGGCGACCAGCAACCACCAGGCCACGGCAGTGGCAGCGCCCACCCTCGCCGCGTCGACGAGGCAGCCCAYGAAGCCGGCCGTCGCGAGAGCGGCGAAGGCGATCAGACCGGCTCCGATCGCGGCATCTCCGCCGTCGCCCATCCGTGGCACCACCAGCAGCGTGTAGGCCGTGAGGGCGATGCCCAGGCCGGCGAGGCGGACGAGGACGGCCCGGACGTGGCCCACCCGACCCAGACGGTCGGTGTCCTCGCCCGTGCGCGTGCTCAGGGTGTCCACCTCGGGTCGCGGCCCGAGCGGGCGAGCACCTGCTCGAAGGCCGACGCACCGGGAGCGACCGGCACGGAGGGACCGAACAGGCCCGGGGTGCCGCCCTCGTCGAAGCCCCCGACGAACGCCATGCACGCCCCGGCGGTCGCGTCGTCGCACTCGTAGGGCTGGCCGGTGGCCCGCGCCAGGTCCCACCCGTGGAGGACGACCTCGTCGAGCGCGACCAGTCCGCCCACCTGACCCGGCAGGTCGACGCCACCGGCGCGGGTCATGCCCTCCCACGCCGCAGGATCGCGCCAGGCCACGGCCAGCGCCGGGACCTGCTCGGCGAGGGCTTCGCGCCAGCCCGGCTGGACCTCGGGCCACCCGGCCTCGTCGGGACTGGTGTCGGTGAGGGGACCGAAGTCCTTGTCCGCTGCGGCCCGGAAGGCGAGCGTCAGTCCCACGAGGTGCTGGACGAGCTGCCCGACCGTACGCCCCTCGCAGGGGGTCGGTCCGTCGAGCTGGTCGTCGGTGACGTTGGCGGCGACAGCGGCCAGGCGCTCACCTGCTGGTCCGAGGTCCACGAGGTCTGCCATGCGCCCACCCTGCCCGAGATCGCTGTGGGCCGAAAGGTGGCGGCAGATCGCAGCAGGACCCCTGCTTGTCGGGTGATGTGCCGCCACCATCGGGAGGTCGAGCGGGGAGCTACTCGGACGCGGCGCGGCGCAGCGACTCCGACAGCCGGTCGGCGGCGGCGAGCACGGCGGGCGCGTGCATCCGGCCGGGCTGGCGGGAGAGTCGCTCGAGGGGACCGGAGACCGACACCGCGGCGATGACCTTGCCGCCGGGGGAGCGGACCGGCGCGGACACCGAGGCCACGCCCTGCTCGCGCTCGCCGACGGACTGCGACCAGCCGCGGCGGCGGATGCCGGACAGGGCGGTGGCCGAGAAGGCGGCGTTCTGCAGGCCGCGGTGCATGCGCTCGGGGTCCTCCCACGCCAGCAGGATCTGCGCGGCCGAGCCGGCGTTCATGGTCAGCTGCGAGCCGACCGGGATCGTGTCGCGCAGGCCGGACGGGCGCTCGGCGGCGGCGACGCACACGCGGTGCTCGCCCTGGCGGCGCCACAGCTGGGCGGACTCGCCGGTGATGTCGCGCAGCCGGGCCAGGACGGGGCCAGCCGCGGCGAGCAGCCGGTCCTCGCCGGCGGCGGCGGACAGCTCGGCCAGTCGCGGCCCGAGCACGAAGCGGCCCTGCATGTCGCGGGCCACGAGGCGGTGGTGCTCGAGCGCGACAGCGAGCCGGTGAGCGGTGGGTCGGGCCAGCCCGGTGCCGGCCACCAGGCCGGCCAGGGTGGCCGGTCCGGCCTCCAGCGCCGCGAGCACGAGCGCTGCCTTGTCGAGTACGCCGACGCCAGATCCGTTGTCCATATGCCGATATTCTCATCTCAGAGAGTGGGATGCAAGATGTAGCGTCGTCCTACAGCACGCGGCAAAGTCAAAGGAGTTTGTGTCATGGGCAAGACCCTGTCCGAGAAGGTCTGGGACGAGCACGTCGTCCGGAGTGCCCCCGGAGAGCCCGACCTCCTCTTCATCGACCTCCACCTCCTCCACGAGGTGACCTCGCCGCAGGCCTTCGACGGCCTCCGCCTGGCGAACCGCTCCGTACGCCGTCCCGACCTCACCCTCGCGACCGAGGACCACAACGTCCCGACCCTCGACTGGGACAAGCCGATCGCCGACCCGGTGAGCCGCCTGCAGGTGGACACGCTGCGCAAGAACGCCGCCGACTTCGGCGTGCGCCTGCACCCGCTCGGCGACATCGAGCAGGGCATCGTCCACGTCGTCGGCCCCCAGCTCGGCCTGACCCAGCCCGGCATGACGATCGTCTGCGGCGACTCCCACACCTCCACCCACGGTGCCTTCGGTGCGATCGCCTTCGGCATCGGCACGTCGGAGGTCGAGCACGTGCTCGCCACCCAGACCCTCACGCAGGCCAGGCCGAAGACGATGGCCGTCACCATCAACGGCAGCCTGCCCGAGGGCGTCACCGCCAAGGACCTCGTCCTCACCCTGATCACGCACACCGGCACCGGTGGCGGCCAGGGCTACATCGTCGAGTACCGCGGCCAGGCCATCGAGGAGCTCTCGATGGAGGGTCGGATGACCGTCTGCAACATGTCGATCGAGTGGGGAGCCAAGGCCGGCCTCATCGCGCCCGACCAGACCACCTTCGACTACATCGAGGACAAGCCGGAGGCGCCGAAGGGCGCCGACTGGGACGCAGCCGTCGCCCACTGGAAGACCCTGCGCACCGACGACGACGCGGTCTTCGACAAGGTCATCGAGCTCGACGCCTCGACCATGACGCCGTTCGTCACCTGGGGCACGAACCCGGGCCAGGGTGCGCCGCTCGGTGCGAGCGTTCCCAGCCCCGACGACTTCGACGAGCCCAACGACAGGGTCGCGACCGAGAAGGCCCTGCAGTACATGGGTCTCGAGGCCGGCACGCCGCTGCGCGACGTCAAGGTCGACACCGTCTTCGTCGGCTCGTGCACCAACGGCCGCATCGAGGACCTGCGCCTGGCGGCGTCCATCCTCGAGGGCCGCACCGTCGCCGCCGACACCCGGCTGCTCGTCGTGCCCGGCTCGGTGCGCGTACGCCTCCAGGCCGAGGCCGAGGGCCTCGACAAGGTGTTCATCGCCTCGGGTGCGGAGTGGCGCGGCGCCGGCTGCTCGATGTGCCTCGGCATGAACCCCGACCAGCTCGCCCCGGGGGAGCGGAGCGCGTCGACGTCCAACCGCAACTTCGAGGGCCGCCAGGGCAAGGGGGGACGCACGCACCTCGTCTCGGTGCCCGTCGCCGCCGCCACCGCCGTGCGCGGCACGCTCTCCAGCCCCGCCGACCTGCAGGAGGTCTGACCCATGGACAAGTTCACGACCCACACCGGCGTCGGCGTCCCGCTCAAGCGCAGCAACGTCGACACCGACCAGATCATCCCCGCGGTCTACCTGAAGCGGGTGACCCGCACGGGCTTCGAGGACGGCCTCTTCGCGGCCTGGCGCAACGACCCCGACTTCGTGCTCAACAACCCGACCTACACCGGTGGGTCCGTGCTGGTCGCCGGTCCTGACTTCGGCACCGGCAGCTCGCGCGAGCACGCGGTGTGGGCCCTGCAGAACTACGGCTTCAAGGCCGTCATCTCCTCGCGCTTCGCCGACATCTTCCGCGGCAACTCAGGCAAGGCAGGGCTGGTCGCGGCGCAGGTCGACGAGAAGGTCGTGCAGCGGCTGTGGGACTGGCTCGAGGACAACCCGGGTGGCGAGATCACCGTCGACCTGGAGAGCCGCACCGTCCGCGCTGGCGTCGGCGAGGACGCTGTCGAGGACTCCTTCGACATCGACGACTACACCCGGTGGCGCCTCCTCGAGGGCCTCGACGACATCGGCATCACGCTGTCGCACGACGCCGACATCACCGCCTTTGAGGCGGAGCGACCGAGCTGGAAGCCCGTCACTGCGTGAAAAACCCCTACAAACAGGGGCTTTGGTGATTGTCCTCACCCTTCCATGTGCCTAGCGTGCCTTGAGAAGGTCGAGCACGAGCTCGGCGTCCGAGGTTCATTGGGAAGGGAAGCTAGTGAACAAGTCAGAGCTCATCGACGCGCTCGCCGCGCGTTACGAGGGGAACCGCAAGCAGGCGGCCCACGCACTGGAGTCCGTGCTGGACACCATCACCCGCGAGGTCGCCAAGGGCGAGAAGGTCGCGATCACCGGTTTCGGCTCGTTCGAGAAGGCCGTCCGCAACGCCCGGTGGGTCCGCAACCCGCAGACCGGCGAGCGGATGAAGTCGAAGAAGAAGTCCGTGCCGAAGTTCTCCGCCGGCAAGGAGCTCAAGGACGTCATCTCGGGCGCGAAGAAGCTGCCGAGGCTGACCGCCGCCACGATGCCCAAGCCGCCCGGTGTCCGGGCTGCCGCGGCAGCAGTGACGGGTGCCGCCGCCAAGAAGTCGGCGCCGGCGAAGTCCGCGGCCTCCAAGTCGGCAGCCCCGGCGAAGAAGGCGTCCTCGACGTCCGCGGCGAAGAAGACCACGGCCAAGAAGTCGACGGCCAAGAAGTCGTCCAGCGCGAGCACCGCCAAGAAGGCGCCCGCGAAGAAGACCGCCACGAAGGCCGCCAGCAAGTCGACGGCCAGCAAGTCCACCGCCAGCAAGTCGACGGCCAGCAAGTCCACCGCCAGCAAGGCGACGGCGAGCAAGTCGACGGCCAAGAAGGCGCCGGCGAAGACGGCCACCGCCAAGAAGACCACGGCGAAGAAGACCGCGAAGAAGTCCTGACGCAGCCGCCGGCTCGCTGGCGCCGCGTCGAGAGGGCGGGTCACCCCGAGGGGGTGGCCCGCCCTTCGCTTGCCCGCGTCGTGTGCGGACCGACACCGGCCAGCAGCGCGGCGTCCAGGTCGTCCGGGTCGTCGACGTCCGTGCGCACGCTGGTCGCGGTGGTGCCGACCTCGACGGCCCCGGTGCCTTCGTGGCGCGCCGCGGAGGCGACACCGAACGACGGGTCGAAGCCGTCGGCAGGGGCGGCGTACAACGTCGTGCCCATGCCCGTGTGGTCGCGGACGAACGCGGCGCGTCCGGCCGCGACCTGCTCGTGCACCTCGTGCAGCACCCCGGCCAGCTCGACGGGCCGCAGTCCCGGCAGGTCGGCGCACAGCACGACGGGCACCGCTCCGGGCCAGCGTCGCGCGACCTCCGCGACCGCCTGCACGAGTGTCGCGTTGAGGTCCTCGCTGACGCCGTCGGGGATCACCTCGCACCCGAGGGTGCGCACGGACGCGGCCAGGCGGTGGTCGTCGGTGACGACGAGGACGGCGTCGACGCCGGGCGTGGCCGCGGCGGCCTGCACGGTGTCCAGCGCGAAGGCCTCGGCCAGGTCACGTCGATGGTCGTCGGCGAGCCCGGCCAGTCGGGACTTGCCGTAGGTGGGCGACTTCACGGGTACGACGACCACGCAGCGCGTGGGTCGGGCATCGGCGGACATCACGCCGATTCTCCCATCCGGCACCAGCGTACCGGTGGGGTCCCTGCACCCCGTCGACCGAGTAGCCTGCTCGCGACGCAGGCAGCGTCCGGGCGGGGCCCGCGAGGAGAGCACGATCGGGAGGGGTGGCGGTGCGCGTCAGGAAGCTCGAGCAGAAGCGCGGCTGGGCGATCACCGTGGCCGCGTCGATCCTCAAGCCGACGCTGATCAGCGCGACGTCGCGCACGTGGATCGACGGAGAGAAGATCCCGGCCACCGGTGGCTGCATCGTGGTCATCAACCACATCTCCCACGTCGACCCCCTGCTGTCGGCGCACTTCGTCTACGACCACGGCCGGCTCCCGCGCTACCTCGCGAAGTCCGGGCTCTTCAGCAACAAGTACCTCGGCGGCTTCCTGACCTCCGCCGGCCAGATCCCCGTCGAGCGCCTGAGCCGCAACGCGATCGGTGCGTACGACGCCGCGGTGAAGGCGATCGGCGAGGGCGAGTGCATCATCATCTACCCCGAGGGCACGTTGACGCGCGACCCCGACCTGTGGCCGATGAAGGGCAAGACCGGCGCGGCTCGCATCGCCCTGGCCACCGGCTGTCCGGTGATCCCGGTCGGGCAGTGGGGTGCGCAGGAGGTGCTCCCGCCCTACACGAAGCGGCCGCACCTCGTGCCGCGCAAGAACATCGTCATGAAGGCCGGTGACCCTGTGGACCTCGAGGACCTGCTCGGGCTCCCCGCGTCCGCCGAGACGACGGCGCATGCGACCGACCGCATCATGGCCGCGGTCACGGCGATCGTGGCCGACCTCCGTGACGAGACCGCACCCGAGCAGCGCTACGACCCCCGCAGCAGCGGCGTACGCGAGACCGGCAACCCGCACGACACCGCCCACGACGGGGCCCACCGGACGAAGAGGAAGCGCACCCGATGACGAAGATCGCAGTGTTCAGTGCCGGGTCGTGGGGCACCGCCTTCTCGCTCGTGCTGGCCGACGCCGGCAACGACGTGTCCTTGTGGGCCCGGCGCGAGGAGGTCGTCGAGGCCGTCAACGAGCGCCGGGAGAACACCGACTACCTGCCGGGCATCGAGCTGCCGCCGTCGATCTCCGCGTCGACGGACCCCGAGCAGGTCGCGGCGGACGCGGACGTCGTCGTGCTCACCGTCCCGTCGCAGACCCTCCGGGAGAACCTCACCGCGTGGGCGCCGGTCATCCCCGAGAAGGCCACGCTCGTGTCGCTGATGAAGGGCGTCGAGCTCGGCTCCCTGATGCGGATGAGCGAGGTGATCCAGGAGGTCACCGATGCCTCGGCCGACCGGATCGCCGTCGTCAGCGGACCCAACCTGGCGCGCGAGATCGCCCGTCGCGAGCCGGCTGCGTCCGTCGTCGCCTGCCTCGACGAGGAGCGCGCCAAGCACATCCAGGCCCTCACGCACGGGCCGTCGTGGCGGCCGTACACGTCGGTGGACGTGCTCGGCTGCGAGATCGGCGGTGCCTACAAGAACGTCGTCGGCCTCGCCGTCGGCATGGCGGTCGGGCTGGGCTTCGGTGACAACACCACCGCCTCGGTCATCACCCGCGGTCTCGCGGAGACCGCGCGCCTGGCGACCGCGCAGGGTGCGAACCCGCTGACCCTCATGGGTCTCGCCGGCCTCGGCGACCTCGTCGCCACGTGCTCGTCGCCGCTCTCGCGCAACCGCACCTTCGGCGAGCGCCTCGGTCAGGGCATGACGACCGAGGAGATCTACGCCTCCACCCGTCAGGTCGCCGAGGGCGCGAAGTCCTGCAAGTCCCTGCTGGAGCTCGCCCGCCGCATGGGCGTCGACGCCCCGATCGCCGAGGCGGTCGACGCCGTCGTCGACGGCAAGATGACCGCGCTCGACATGATGAACTCCTTCATCGCCCGCGACACCAAGCCCGAGCTGCACTGATGAGACGCCCAGCCACGACCGAGGTACGAGGTCGGGGCGTGGGGGCGGCCAGATCGAGCAAGCGACGCGACTGAGGAACGAAGTCGCACGAGCGCGTCGAGATCCAGTCAGCCGGGACACCATCACGTGACCCCAGCCGTAGCTGGTGCGAGTGAACTACGACCCAGCTACTCAGCCCCTCGCCGGAACGACCTCGCAGGCCCCGACCGGGCCGGCGGCGACCTCGGCGGTCACGGAGGACTTCGTGCCCTCCACGACGTGCTGCCCCTCGCGCTCCTCCATGTCGGACAGCTCGTCCTGGGTCATCGCCTCGACCGACAGGACCATCACGAACGTCTCCCCGTCACGCACCGCACCAGGCGGGATGGTCACCTTGACCATCTCCTGGCCGATCTGGAGCGACATCCCCACCTCGCGGTCCACCTCGGCGTAGCGGCCCGGCGCGCACTCCTGGAGGTCGGGGAGGTAGGTGATGTCCGCCGCGATCCCGTGCTCCTCGATCGCGCGCTCGAGCCCGGCGGCGTCCTGCGGGCGGTTGATCTGGACCTCGATGGTGCCCGCGTTGCCCTCCTGCACGGAGTAGGCGGGCGTCGTCCCGAGGCCGGGCACGAGGACGACTCCCACGACCGCGGTGGCGGCGATGCCCGCCGCGACGGCAAGGGCACGACGACGCGTACGACGTGGGGTCGGGGTGGCGTCCGCGAGGGCGGCCGGCGCGGTCGCCACCTCGCGGCGCAGGCCGACGAGGAGGCGGGACTCGAAGGTGTCGAGGTCGGGCGGGGGAGGGGTGTGCGTGCTCATGCGGTCACCTCGAAGGGACTGGGAAGGACGTCCTGGAGCCGGGTCCGGGCCCGGTGGTAGCGGACCCGGGCGTTGCCGGCGGAGATGCCGAGGGCCTGCGCGGCCTCGGTGAGGCTGAGGCCGTCGACGGCGACGAGCTCGACGACGGCCCGCTGGTTGTCGGGCAGGGACGCGAGCGAGCGGTGGAGCTCTCGTGCCATCCGCTCCCCGTCGATGCGGTCGGCGATGCGTTCGGTGGACTGCTCGTCGAGGAGCGCCCGCCCGGACAGCCGGCCGTGTGCCCGCGACTCGCGCACCCGGCGACGGACGTGGTCGGCAACGACGTGCCGGGCGATGCCGGCCAGCCAGGCGGTGGCCGTGCCGGCAGAGGCGTCGTAGCGTGCTGCGCTGTCGATGATGGCGAGGAAGATGTCGGCCGTCAGGTCGGCGGCCGTGTGCGGGTCGTCGACGCGGCGGGCGACGAACCGGCGTACCCACGGCAGGTGCTCGCGGTAGAACGCCTCGAAGGCGTCGGGGTCGCTGCCGATGGCGGCGACGTCCGGTGGAGAGTCCATGCCCGTTCTTCGTCGCACCACGGTGAAGCGTTACACGACCGCGGCCCTGGACGACGTCATGAGGACCGGCGGTCCGGACCGCCGGTCCTCATGACGTCCCGGACCAGTCAGCCGACGCAGCCGTCCAGTGCCGTCCTGAGGTCGTCCCAGAGGTCGTCGACGTCCTCGATGCCGACGGAGAGCCGGACGAGCCCCTCGGGGATGGTGGCGGCCTCGGCCTTCCAGCGGCGGCGGCGCTCGAGGCTCGACTCGACGCCGCCGAGCGAGGTGGCGTGGATCCAGAGCCGCGTCTTGCGGCTGAGGAGGTCGGCGGCCACTTCGCCCTGGGCGAGGACGATGCTGACGATCGCGCCGAACCCGGGGTAGCGCACCTCGGCCAGCGCGGGGTGCTCGGCGAGGCGGCGTACGAGCTCCTGGGCGTTGGACTGCGCGCGCTCGACGCGCAGGTGCAGGGTGCGCAGGCCGCGCAGGGTCAGCCAGGCCTCGAAGGGACCGGGGATGGCGCCGACGAGGTCCCGACGGCCCTTGAGCACGCCGTAGAGCTCGTCGTCGCGGGTGACGATCGCGCCCATCTGCACGTCGGAGTGGCCGGCGAGGTACTTCGTCGCGGAGTGCACCACGATGTCGACGTCGTCCTCGAGCGGGCGCTGCAGCAGGGGAGTGGCGAAGGTGTTGTCGACGACGACGTAGGCGCCGGCCTCGTGCGCGGCCTTCGTGATCGTCGCGATGTCGGCGACCTCGAGGGCGGGGTTGGTGGGCGACTCCAGCCACACGAGCGCAGCGCCGTCGCAGGCCGCGACGACCGCGTCGGTGTCGGTGACGTCGACCATCTCGGCGGTGAGCCGACCGCGCGACTCGAGGTCGGCGAGCTGCATGATCGTGCCGGTGTAGCCGTGCTTCGGCACCAGGACCTTGCCCTCCTTGCCCACCAGGTCGAGCACGGTGGCGACAGCGGCGAGCCCGGACGCGAACGTCAGGCACCGACCGCCCTCGAGGGCGCCGAGCGCGTCCTCCAGTGCCGTCCAGGTGGGGTTGCCGTAGCGGCCGTACTCCACCTCGCCGCCGGCCACGTAGGTGGCCGCCATGGTGATCGGCGTGTTGAGCGGGGCGTCGGGGACCTTGTCCGGCCGGCCGGCCGTGACGGCGATCGTGCCGGGCCTGAGTGGTGAGTCTGCAGCCATGCGCGCCAGCGTAGGTGGATAGGGTCGAGGCGATGAACGACACCTCCCCTGACAAGACCGCAGCCCCCCTCTCGGACCCGACCCCAGCCGCCACGAGCCGCAAGCCGCGCGTCGCGGTCGTCTTCGGTGGCCGTTCCTCCGAGCACGGCATCTCGTGCGTGACCGCAGGGAGCGTGCTGGCCGCGATCGACCGCGAGGCCTACGACGTCGTGCCGGTCGGGATCGCCCCCGACGGCCGGTGGGTGCTGGAGAGCGACGAGCCCACCCGGCTCGCGATCCGCGGCAACGACCTGCCGCAGGTCGACGCCGGGCGGTCCCCGGTGGCGCTGATGGGTGCTGCCACCGGCACCGACCTCGTGGTCGCCGAGCCGGCCAGCGTCCCGTCGGTCATCGGCGAGGTCGACGTGGTCTTCCCGCTGCTCCACGGCCCGTGGGGCGAGGACGGCACCCTGCAGGGGATGCTGGAGATGGCCGGCGTGCGCTACGTCGGCTCGGGGGTGCTCGCGTCAGCGATCGGCATGGACAAGGCCTACATGAAGGTCGTCCTGCAGGCCGCCGGTCTCCCGGTGACGCCCGGCATCGTCGTGACCCGCACGGAGCTCGAGCAGGACCCGATCGGCGTACGCGCGCGGGTCGAGGAGGTCGGCTTCCCGTCGTTCGCCAAGCCCGCCCGCGCCGGGTCGAGCATGGGGATCAGCAAGGTGCACGACGCCTCGGAGATCGACGCGGCGCTCGAGGAGGCGTTCCGCCACGACCCCAAGGTGCTCGTCGAGCAGTCGATGGAGGGAGCGCGCGAGGTCGAGTGCGGTGTGCTCGGCACGCTCGAGGGCCCGCCGGAGACGTCGCGGCCGGGCGAGGTCCGCACCGGCGGCGACCACGAGTTCTACGACTTCGAGGCGAAGTACCTCGCCGACCAGCACACCGAGATCGACATCCCCGCCGACCTGCCGGCCGCGATCGAGCAGGAGCTGCGCGCGATGGCCGTGCGCGCCTTCGAGGCCCTGTCGTGCGAGGGTCTCGCGCGCGTGGACTTCTTCGTGATGCCCGACGGCTCGCTGGTGATCAACGAGCTCAACACGATGCCGGGCTTCACCCCGACCTCGATGTACCCGCAGCTGTGGGCCGCGACCGGCATGTCCTACCCCGACCTCGTGGACCGGCTCGTCCAGCTCGCGTTGCGGCGCGACACCGGCCTCCGCTGAGGCCGGGCACGGCTACAGGCAGGACAGACCTTCCCCGAGGTGCTGCTCCAGCGCCGGCGCCAGCTCGGCCAGCGCGCGGTCGATGCCCTCGGTGCGGTAGTCGGCCGGCACCAGCACCTCGACGTAGGGCTTGAGGCTCAGCGCGATCGGCGTTGCGTCCTCGGACTGGTCGGAGAGCTGGTCGTCAGGGACGTACCAGCCCACGCCGTCGATGACGTTGCACTCGGCGGTCGGCTCGTAGTCGCCCGGCTCGGGCACGCCGCACGTGAGGACGTACGCCGGATCGCCCCAGGCCGCACCCAGCGCGTCGGCCGGATCGACGTCGCGCCGGTCCAGACCGGCGAGGGTGTCGGGGAGGTCGGCGACCAGGGACTCGCAGGCGGCCCGGTCGGCGTCGGAGAGCTCGACAGCGTCGATCGTCGGGGTGCTGCTGCAGCCCGCGAGGGCGAGCACGACGGCGGTGGCTCCGGACGCGACGACGCCCCGGCCCGTGGACGGACCGAGGCGTCGACTCAGGTGCACGTGGGCCGGTCGGCTCAGATGTGGACGACCGGGCAGGTGAGCGTGCGGGTGATGCCGTCGAGGTTCTGCACCTTCGAGACGACGAGCTTGCCGAGCTCGTCGACGTTCTTGGCCTCGGCTCGGACGATCACGTCGTAGGGACCGGTGACGTCCTCAGCAAGCGTGACGCCGTTGACCTGGGCGATGGCCTTGGCCACCTCGGCGGCCTTGCCGACGTCGGTCTGGATCAGGATGTAGGCCTGCACGACCATCGTGGACTCCTCGGTCTCGTTCATCGGGTGTGACCGGCACAACCTACCGCGCCGCGCGCCGGCCCCGACAGGGGATGGGTGACAGTGGTCACCACCTCGGTCTGGTGGGATGGGCGCATGGCACCGGCAGCAGACGCAACCCTCGGGGAGGCAGGCGAGTTCGGCCTGATCTCCCAGCTCGTGGAGATCTTCGAGGGCGACGAGCACGTGCTCGTCGGACCCGGCGACGACGCCGCCGTGCTGCGCGTCAGGCACGGCCACGTGGTCGTCTCGACCGACCTGATGGTCGAGGGCCGGCACTTCCGTCGCGACTGGGCCGACGCCGCCGACGTCGGCCACCGGGCCGCCGCCCAGAACCTCTCCGACATCAACGCCATGGGCGGCACCGCGCGTCACCTCACCATCGGCCTCGCGGCCCCCGCGGACCTCCCGGTCGCGTGGGCGCTGGACTTCGCCCGCGGCTTCGCGGAGGAGTGCGCGAGCGTCGGGGCGACGGTCGTGGGCGGCGACGTCACGCGCGCCGACCAGGTGGTGATCGCCGTCACGGTCCTCGGCCAGTGCACCCAGGCGCCCGTCCTGCGCTCGGGCGCCCAGCCCGGCGACGTCCTCGCGCTCACCGGTCGCCAGGGGTGGGCCGCCGGCGGCCTCGCGGTCCTCGGCCGCGGCTTCCGCTCCCCGCGGGTGCTCGTCGAGGCCTACCGCCGACCGGAGCCGCCGTACGCCGCGGGCAAGGAGGCCGCCGAGGCCGGGGCGACCGCCCTCATCGACGTCTCCGACGGCCTCCTCGCCGAGGCCGGGCACATCGCGGACGCGAGCGGCGTCGCGATCGACGTACGCACCAGCGCGTTCGAGGTCCCTGAGCCGCTCCAGGCCGTCGGCGCCGCGCTGGGCGCCGATCCGATGCAGTTCATCCTCGGTGGTGGTGACGACCACTCGCTGCTGGCGACCTTCCCCGACGCGGCCTCGGTCCCGTCCGGTTGGCAGGTGATCGGCGAGGTCCGCGAGGGCGAGGGCGTCACCGTCGACGGCGGGACGTACGACGGCCCCACCGGCTGGACCCACTTCTGAGCCGTCGGTCCCGACCACGTCAGCGATCCCCGGTCAGCCGGGGATCGCTGACGTTGTCAGGCC
>NZ_JBFUJV010000035.1:0-32663 GCF_056401175.1 Nocardioides sp. P4_G10
GCCGGGCAGCAGGCGCCGCCGGCTCGGCGGCCGGGGCCGCGGTCTCGGCAGGCGCCTCGGCAGGCGCCTCGGCAGGCGCCTCGGGAGCCGCGGGGGCCTCAGCGACCTCGACGACTTCGGGGGTCTCGGTGGCTGCAGGGGCCGGTGCGGGCTTGGGGCCGGGCTTGGGCGCGGCCTTCTTGGCGGCGGGCTTGTCGGCCGCCGCAGTCTCGGCGGGGGCTGCGGCCGCTGCGGCCTTCAGCTCGTCGCCGTACTGCTTCTTGAAGCGCATCTCGACGGGCGGCTCGACAGTCGACGATGCCGACTTGACGAACTCCCCCATCTCCTTGAGCTTCTCGAGAACGAACTTGCTCTCGACTCCGAACTCCTTGGCGAGTTCGTGGACTCGGGTCTTTGCCACGGTTGTTTCTGTCTCCTTCTGGTCCGTGACCCCAGAAGGAGAGGGGAAACGGAACAGCTAGTGGGTGTGCACACTCATTACGAGTTACTCATCGAGTGCTCATGAGCTGCGTGCTCCAGTTTCTGTTCGGTGCTGCGGTGAATCGGACTGGTGGATCTCGGCGAGGTGGTCGGCCACCGGCGCCGTGCTGAGCCCCTCGCCCGAGCGGAGGGCCCGGGGAAACGCTCGGCGTTGCACCGCGAGCTGCCAACACTCGGGCGTGGGGTGGACGTGCGCCCCGCGGCCGGGTGACCGGCGGTCCGGATCGGGCACCAGGGCTGGTCTGCCCTCGGTGTCCGAGCCTGCAACCACACGCAGCAACTCGCTCGCAGCGGCCTTCGCGCGACAACCCACACAGGTCCGGACGGGTCCGGGCGCAGGGGTGTCAGTCGTGGTGGCCACTGACCTCCACTCTAGCCGGTGTGACCAGTGGTTTACGAACTGGGCGTTCGCGGGGCCGGGCTACTCCGGCGCGGGAGCCTCATCCGAGCGGATGTCGATGCGCCAACCGGTGAGCCGGGCGGCGAGGCGCGCGTTCTGCCCCTCCTTGCCGATGGCCAGGGAGAGCTGGAAGTCGGGCACGACCACCCGGCACGATCGTGCGGCGAGGTCGACGATCTCCACCGAGGTGACCCGGGCCGGCGAGAGCGCGTGCCCGACGAGCTCGGCCGGGTCCTCGGCCCAGTCGACGATGTCGATCTTCTCGCCGTGCAGCTCGCTCATCACGTTGCGCACGCGCTGGCCCATCGGACCGATGCAGGCGCCCTTGGCGTTGACGCCGGGGACGGTCGAGTGCACCGCGATCTTGGTGCGGTGGCCGGCCTCGCGGGCGATGGCGGCGACCTCCACGGTGCCGTCGGCGATCTCGGGCACCTCGAGCGCGAAGAGCTTCTTGACCAGGGTGGGGTGGGACCGGGAGAGCGTGATCTGGGGGCCGCGCATGCCCTTGCGGACCGACGTGACCAGGCACTTGATGCGCTCGCCGTGGACGTACTTCTCCCCCGGGACGCGCTCGCTGACCGGCAGGATGGCCTCGATCTTGCCGAGGTCGACCATCACGTCGTCGGGGTTGCGCCCCTGCTGGATGATCCCGGAGATGATGTCGCCCTCCTTGCCGGCGAACTCCCCGAACTTGATCTCGTCCTCGGCGTCGCGCAGCCGCTGGAGCATGACCTGCTTGGCGGTCGTCGCGGCGATCCGGCCGAAGCCCTGGGGCGTGTCGTCGTACTCCGCACCGGCCGTGCCGTCCTCGTCGATCTCGCGCGCCCAGACGGTGACGTGACCGGACTTGCGGTCCAGCTCGACGCGCGCGGGGTGCGAGGACTCGGTGGCGCGCTGGTAGGCGGTGAGCAGGGCCTGCTCGATGGCCTCGGCCAGCACCTCGAAGGAGATCTCCTTCTCCCGCTCCAGCATGCGCAGGATGCTCAGGTCGATGTCCATCAGTCGTCCTTCTTCTCGGCCTTCTCGGTCTTGCGGTTGAACTCGATCTGCACGAGCGCCTTGGCCACGTCGGCGTAGGCGACCTCGTGCTGCTCCCCGGACACGTCCAGGGTCGCCGAGTCCTCGGACGAGGTCAGGATGCGGCCGGTCAGGGTCGACCCGTCGGTGAGGGTGGCCTTGACCAGGCGGTCCTCGTTGCGGCGCCAGTGGCGCGGCAGCGTCAGGGGGCGGTCGACGCCGCGGGAGGTGACCTCCAGCGTGTAGGGCATCTCCCCCATCACGTCGGACTCGTCGAGCACCCGCGACACCTCGCGTGTCGCGTCGGCGACGTCGTCGAGGGTGACCCCGCCGTCCTTGTCGACGGCGACGCGGAGGACGCGGCGCTTGCCCGCGGGGGTGACCTCGACGGCCTCGACGTCGAGGCCCATCGCTTGCAAGGGGTCGACCAGCTCCGCCTCGATGCGGTCCCGGGTGGCGTCCTGGTGGGGGGTGCTCATCGGGTTGCGACCTCCTTGTGTAGTTGTCCGGGGACCACGATAGCCGCCCCGACCCGGGCCGCCACAAACACCCGTGGCCGGTCCGGACCGGGCCACGGGGCGGCTAGGGTTCGGGGGTGCCCGGACGCTCGCTGACCCGTCGTACGGCAGTGGGCGTGGCACTCGTCGCTCCCCTGGTCGCGACCGCCTGCGACATCGATCCGCCGTCTCGCGACCACGGGTCCGCCGACGCGGCGCCGCCTCCGCCCGAGGACTCCGAGCTCGTGACCGCGGTCGTCGCGGCACTGGTCCGGGCCCGGTCGGTGGTGGAGGCCGCGACGCTCTCGGTCCCCGACCTGACGCCCCTCCTGGAGCCCGTGGCGACCGCGCACGCCGCTCACCTCGAGGTGCTCGAGGGAGCGGTCGCCGACGCGGACGTCCCGACCCCGGCGCCGCCCCGCGTCCACGCCGACCGGGCAGGGGCGCTGACGGCGGTGCGTCGCTCGGAGCAGCGGCTGCTGCGCGAGGTGCGCCGTGGGTGCGTCGACGCCGCCAGCGGCGACCTGGCGCGCGTGCTGGCCAGCATGGCCGCGTCCACCGCACAGCACGGTGCGGCGCTCGCCGACCCCGCGGCCGGGCAGGAGGCGTCGTGACCGTCCTCGACGCCCTCCAGGCGACCCTCGCCGACGAGCACGCCGCGCTCTACACCTACGGCGTCCTCGGCGCGCGGACGTCGCAGGCCACCTCCCCCGTGCTCTTCGAGACCCTGACGTCCGGCTACCGCCGCCACCGCGCCCGTCGCGACCAGCTGCAGCTCATGGTGCGCGACGCCGGCGGCGATCCCGTCGCCGCCGAGGTGGCGTACGACCTCGACGGCTCGCTGCTCCGTGCGCCCCAGATCGAGCGTGCCGCGGCGGACCTCGAGGCCGCGAGCGTCGAGGTGCTGCTCGCGCTGGTCGCGCAGTCGACGGCATCCGTGCGCGAGTGGGCGCTCACCGAGGCGACGTGGTCGGCGGTGTGGGGCCTCCAGCTCGGCCAGACCGCCGAGACGTGGCCCGGAGCTCCCGAGCTCGACCAGGCCTGAACGGCTCGTCCTAGGTGGGCGCACGTGCCCTGACACAGGGAAAGCGGCCCGCGGCCTCAGCCTTTGGGAAAGTCCCGAGATCTCTCCCAAAAGCCGAGGACGCGGACCGCCATGGGGTTGGTCAGCATCACCCTGTGTCGCCCAACCTGTGGGGGTGGTGGAGCGACATGCACAATCATGCATTCGATCCGCCAGATGCGAAAGCCGGATCCACTTGCATGTTCCTGCAACGCACGAAGTTGCAGAAGTGCCACGCTCAGGACGTCGCGGCCGCCCCTCCTCAGGAGGCGTCGAGCCGACGTACGACGTCCGGGACCTCGCGGAGGGACGTGATCGTGGCGTCCGGCTCGCCCTCGGTGTGGCCGACTTGGTTGGCGGGGATCGACGACAGCGGGACGTGGATCGCCCGCATCCCCGCGTTGTGGGCGCCCCACACGTCGTCGAAGAGCCGGTCCCCCACGTAGACGCAGGCAGCCGGGTCGCTCACGCCCACCGCGTCCATCGCCGCTCCGAAGGCGAGCGGCGAGGGCTTCGTCCAGGAGACCTCGCTGGTGTAGACGTCGCCGTCCACGAGGTCGTAGACCCCGTCGCGCTCGAAGAAGCCGACGTGCCACTCCCGCGGCCAGATGGTGTTGGACAGCACGCCGACCTTCACCCCCGCGGAGCGCAGCTCCTCCCACGTCGGCCGCACCTCGGGGTCGGTGAGCGTGTGCGGCTCCCAGAACTCGTAGTAGGCCGCGAGCAGGTCGGGGTCGTGGTCGAGGCCCGCCTCGGTGAAGAGGTCGGCGATGGTGGCGCTCTGCTGGTGGTCGCGGCTGCGTCCCCAGATGACGTCGCCGGCGCGGTGCAGGCGCTCGGCGTGGGCGTGGTGGTCGTCGTCCGGCGACGGCGTACGTCGTACGGCCTGGGCGAGCGCCATCGACTCGGCGTGGAAGTCCACGTCGTGCCAGCGGGTCAGGGTGCCGCCCCAGTCGAAGATGACGGCCTCGATGTTCATCGGCCGCACCCTAGCGCCCTAGGTGCCGGGCCGGACCGCTCGTCGCGCCGACCAGTCCCCGTGACCGAGTGCGTTCACCGCGCGCACCCGGAACCAGTAGCGGCGGCCCGCCTCCAGCCCGGTGACGACCAGCCGCTCACCGTCGGAGCCGATCGTCCGGCCGGTCGCACGCCGGTGCCGTGCGACGCGGACCTCGTAGCCGGTCACCGGGCTGCCGCCCGTGCGCGACGGCGGGAGCCAGCGCACGCGTACGCCGTCGCTCAGCGCGCGGGCCCGCACCCGCCGGGGGTTGCCGGGAACCGTCGTCGCCGTCGGGGCGGACGTGGTCGGGGCAGACGTGGTCGGGGCGGGCGTGGTCGGCCCTGAGGTTGGGGAGGCGGGCGGGGAGGCGGTGGGCACGGCCGGCGGCGCCTCGCCGTCGAAGCCGAAGTCCTGCGTCGTGGTGGTGGCGAAGCGCACCCTGAGGCGCGTGCTGGCACCGGGAGGCGCGGTGGGGGGCAGTCCGCTCGGCGGGTCGTCGATCCTCACCAGGACGTCACGATCCGCGACGACGTAGGGGACGCGGTAGCTCCCGGCGGCGTCCGAGGTGTAGCTGAAGCCGCCCTCCGAGCCGTCGTTGACGAAGACCCGAGCGCCTGCGATTCCGGGCTCCCCGAGCTCACGGACCCCGTCCCCGTCGTGGTCGTTCCACACCACGCCGGCCACCGACCCCACCGGCGCGACGGTCCCGAGCTCGGGGACGGCCGTCGTCGAGTCGGTGTCCACCTGCACCACGTGCCCTCCGGCGGTCTGCGTCCAGCCCTGGTAGGACCCGATGCGGATCGTCACGGCCCAGCTCCCGGCGGCAAGACCCGTCAGGATCCAGGTGCCGTCGGCCCAGGTGCACCTGTGACCCTCGGGCGCCGGGAGCGACACATGGTCGGCGCACACCCCGACCTGTGCCTGGTCGTCTCCCTCCAGGGGCGCCTCGCTGGCGTCCCGCACCCCGTCGGCGTCGGTGTCGAAGAACACCGTGCCGGTCAGGGTTCCGGTGTCCTCGGCGTGGGCGGCGGGTGCGCCCGCCCGGGCGGCCACGGCGACGGCGACGGCGACCGCGACCACGAGGACGGGTCGGACCACCGAGATCAACCTGCCCATGACGCCTCCTGGGGTTCCCCACAGGCTACGACCGGGCGACCCGTGTCGTCACGGACGGACGGGATGACGATCGGCGAGTCACCCGTCAGGAGCGGACGAGGGCCACGATGCGCGTCGCGGCAGACCCGACCGGGACGTCCTCGCGCTCGCCGGTGCGGCGGTCGCGGACCTCGACGTTGCCGTCGGCCAGGCCACGGCCCACGGTGACGATCGTCGGCACGCCGATGAGCTCGGCGTCCTTGAACTTCACGCCGGGGCTGACCTTTCCGACGCGGTCGTCGAGCAGCACCTCGACACCGGCGGCCTTCAGGTCCTGGGCGAGCACCTCGGCGGCGGCGAGGACCGCCTCGTCCTTGCCGGCGGCGACCACGTGGACGTCGGCGGGGGCGACGTTGCGCGGCCAGCACAGGCCCATGTCGTCCAGCGTGCCCTCGGCGATCGCGGCCACGGCGCGGGACGGACCGATGCCGTAGGACCCCATGGTGACGGTGACGAGCTTGCCGTTCTCGTCGAGCACCTTGAGCCCGAGCGCCTCGGCGTACTTGCGGCCGAGCTGGAAGATGTGGCCCATCTCGACGCCGCGTGCGGACTCGAGCGTCCCCTCGTCGCAGCTGGGGCAGGGGTCGCCGTCGCGCACGTCGGCGGCCTCGATCGTGCCGTCGGGCGTGAAGTCACGGCCGACGACGAGGTCGATGACGTGGGAGCCGGGCACGTTGGCGCCGGTGACCCAGCGGGTGCCCTCGACGACGCGCGGGTCGACGAGGAACCGGATGCCGGACTTCGACTCCTCCCCCAGCGCCTCGGGACCGATGTAGCCCTTCACGAGCGCCGGGTGCTTGGCGAGCTCGGCCTCGTCCATGGGCTCGACCTCGATCGGCTCGAGCTGGCCCTCGAGGCGCTTCTGGTCGACGTCGCGGTCGCCGGGCACGCCGATCGCGAGGGGTTCCCGGGTGCCGTCGGGGTGCTTGAGCACGACCATCACGTTCTTGAGCGTGTCGCCGGCCGCCCAGGGACGGTCGTCGCGCGGGTAGGCCTCGTTGAGGTGGGCGACGAGCGTGTCGATGGTGGGGGTGTCGGGGGTGTCCTCGGCGTGCGCGGCGGGCGCGTCGTCGTACGACACCGCAGGCGGGGCGGGCACGGCGACGGCCTCGACGTTGGCGGCGTAGTCGCAGTGCGTGCAGCGGACGTAGGTGTCCTCGCCGACAGCGGCCTTGGCGAGGAACTCCTCGCTCGCCGAACCGCCCATCGCGCCGGAGGTCGCCTTGACGATGACGTACTCGAAGCCGAGCCGGTCGAAGATCCGGATGTAGGCGTCGCGGTGCTTCTGGTAGGACTCCTCGAGCCCGGCGTCGTCGATGTCGAAGGAGTAGGAGTCCTTCATGATGAACTCACGGCCGCGCAGCAGCCCGGCGCGGGGACGCGCCTCGTCGCGGTACTTCGTCTGGATCTGGTAGATCGAGAGCGGCAGGTCCTTGTAGGACGAGTAGAGGTCCTTCACCACGAGGGTGAACATCTCCTCGTGCGTGGGACCGAGCAGGTAGTCGGCGCCCTTGCGGTCCTGCAGCCGGAAGATGTTGGGGCCGTAGTCCGCCCAGCGCCCGCTCGCCTCGTAGGGCTCCTTGGGCAGCAGTGCCGGGAACGACAGCTCCTGGGCGCCGATCTCGTCCATCTCGTCGCGGATGACGTCCTCGATCTTGCGGAGGACGCGCAGCCCCAGCGGCAGCCAGGTGTAGATGCCGGGCGCGGCACGGCGGATGTAGCCGGCGCGGACGAGCAGCCTGTGGCTCGGCACCTCGGCGTCGTTGGGGTCGTCGCGCAGGGTTCGCACGAACAGGGTCGACATGCGGAGGATGCGGCCAGTCATGGGCGCAACGATAGGGGTGGGCCCGTGGCGGCCGCGAACCAGATTGCCGAGTGGCGGAGGCAACCCCGACGACCCCGACGGCGTCTCCCCGGTGAGACCACGTCCTTTCCGGGGGTAACCACCATGCCGCGCTCCACCACCGTCCTCGGGGCCGCGCTGCGGCCCGTGCTCGCCAGCGCCCTCACCGCGCTCGCCGTCAGCGCCGCGATCGGTCTGCCCGCCGCGCGGGCGGCAGCGCCCACCGTCGACCTGCAGCCGCAGGCGCTGGCACGCGGCGCGGACATCGCTGTCCCCCACCTCCAGGACGGTGTCTTCGTCGACGGGGAGCGCCGCATCGAGCTGCCGGGCACCGACGCGGACGTCCTCGGCGCGTCGGGGGCCGCGTGGATCGCAGCGACCTGGACGAACAACCGGGTCGGCGAGCAGCGGCGGGCCCGCATCGTGCGGGTCGAGCCCGACGGGACCGTGCGCACGATCTTCGTCGGTTTCGAGTCCCGCTGGGCGCTGCTCAGCGAGGACGGCTCGCGGCTGGTGACGATGGCGGACTCCGGCTATCGCCGGGCGGAGGTGACGGTGCGGTCGGCGACCGACGGCTCCGAGGTCCGCAGCCGGGTCTTCGACGGCTGGCCCCAGGCCGTCACGGCCGACGACCGCAGGGTCGTGGTGCAGACGATGCGACGCGCCGTGCTCTGGCGCGTCGGGCCGGACCGCGTGCGGACCGTGACGCGCGATGCCGCCGGCGCCGTCAGCATCGAGCACGACCTGCTCGCCACCTCCACCAACGACCCGTACATCGGCGGGTGCACGCGTCTCGTGCGGTTGAGCGACCCGGGCACGACGGTGTGGCGGTCCTGCAAGGAGCGCGTCGCCGCCATCTCGCCGGACGGCACGCAGCTGCTGACCTTCCACATCCTCACCGACGGCGTGGGCCCGGGCAGGATCACCCTGCGCACCCTCCGCGGGAAGCGACTCGCCACCTGGACGACCGGGTGGTTCAGCGGCTGGCAGTGGGAGTCCCCCGGCACGGTGCTGCTCGAGGTCAACGGCACGCGGAAGTCGGCGACCGTACGCTGCACGCTGGCGGAGTGTGAGAACGCCACCGACCCCGTGAAGGTCACGCCACCCTGACTCGGCTGAGCGCCGCCGTGTGTTCGCTGCGGTCCGTCGGAGGGTGGCGGCAGATCGCAGCCGGCGTACCCCTCGACGTGCGATGTGCCGCCACCCCGCAGGCACCAGTCACAGAGGCGGCAGCGCCGTCAGATGCCGAGCACGGTGAACGACGCGGCGGTGGCGGCCAGCACGGAGTCACCCGCCGCAGCCTCGCGGGCAGCGAGCATCGCGTCGCCGAGCCCGCCACCCTGCCGGAGCCGGGCGTGGAGCGCGACCATCACGTCGACGGTCGCGGCGTCGTCGACCTCGGCGAGGCTCGAGACCACGCCGGCGGTGCCCATGGACAGCAGCGCGGCCGCCAGTCCGAGGAGCTCCTGGTCGCCGACCGGCTGCATGACGCCGGACTCGCAGGCCGACAGCACGACCCGGTGGGGCGGCCGCCCCAGGCCCTGGAGGTCGTGCACGAGCAGGGGTCCGTCGGCGAGGGTGAGCGAGGAGAAGAGCGGGCTGTCCTCGCGGAAGCGACCGTGGGCGGCGACGTGCGCCAGCGCCACCCCGTCAAGGGCCGCGAGGGCAGCCGAGACGGTCGCCGCCTCGCCGTCGAGCACCTCTGCCCGCGGGTCCTCGGCGGCCACCGCAGGCACCTCGGCGCCACCGCTGCCGAGCCCCGGCCCGACGAGCATCACCCGACGGTCGTCCGCCGGGGCGGACGTCCGGGCCCGCAGCCAGAGCCGCGCCGACGGCGTACCGGTCACGGGTCGGTGCGCCAGCGACGGGAGCAGGCCCCACGGGACGCCCTGCAACGCCGCAGGCGCGCAGACCACGACGCGCTGCTCCCCCACGCCGTCCAGCGCGCCCCCGAGCAACGCGCGCTCGAGCCGGGCGCCGGCCACCTCGAGCTGGGCCCGGCGCCCGCGAGCGGCCTGGCGCAGGGTGAACAACGAGAAGTCCACGGCAGCGGCAGCTGCCGCTGCATCGCCGACCACCCGGTGGCGTACGCGGCCGCGCCCCCCCACCAGTGCGTGCAGGACGCCGTCGAGCTCGGCCAGCTCGACGAGGACCGTGTCGTCCTCGGTGAGCGCCTCGAGGAGCGACCTGACGTCGAGGGCAGCGGCAGCCTCTCCGGATCCTCGCTCCTGCAACAGGCGACGGCGCACCGTCTGCTCGAGTCGGGTCGCACGCGCCTCGAGCGCGTCGGTGGGCGCTCCTTCGGAGCGGGCGTCGTCGAGGCGTTGGCGCTGGGCCCGGAGGGCAGCCAGGTCGGCGGCGGTCCTCGCGTCGTGGCGTGAGCTGCCGAGGGGCGTGGAGAGGGCCGTGGCGCGCCACCGTTCGGACCACCTCAGCAGCTGTCGCGCATCACCGCCGGCCATCGCGGTCCGGGTGCCGAGCTCGGCCAGGGCCGCTCCATGGCCGGCAGACCCAGCCCGGAGCTCCTGGCTGCCGAGGGTGGCCCGGTGCTCGTCGAGCGCACGCAGGCCGAGCTCACAGGCGCGCAGCACACCCCCCGAGTCACCTGCCAGCTCGCGCTCCCTGGCCCGCGCCAGCCAGCCGAGCGCCCGCTCGGAACCGGTGGTCGCGCGGCGGTAGGACGCCGCCTCGGCGAGCCAGTCGGACGCGAGTCCGGCCGCACGAGCCGACCGGACCCGGCTCGCCAGACCTGCACCGACGAGGAGAGCCTGCGGCAGCTGGGGCGCGCGAGCCTCGCGCATCCCCGCGACGACGCGCTCGGCCCGTCGCAGGAGGGGGGCGGGTGGCTCACCGGCGCGGTCCCGGGCGGTGATCGAGAGGAGGTCGGCCTCCAGCCGATGGACGTGCCGGGACTGTGCGCGCAGCAGCGACGAGCCCTCGTCGGCGGCCGACACCRCACGGTCCCAGTCGTCCGCGGCCAGTGCCGCACCGGCAACCGCCACCAGGAGGTCAGCCTCCTCGCGCGGCTGCAGCGGTCGGGCGACGAGAGCGGACTCGACGACGGCGAGGGCGTCCTGGGCGAGCCCCCCGGACAGGTAGGCAGCCACCTGGTCGAGGACGAGGTCGACGTTCGTCGTGCCCCGCGAGTCGAAGAACGCGGCCGCTGCGGCGTACTGCTCGAGCGCGCGCGGCAGGTCGCCGCGAAGGAAGGCCAGCCACCCGGTGTTGTGATCGGCGACGGCGACACCGGACAGGTCGCCGAGAGAGGCCGAGATCTCGCCGAATCGCGCGAACGCCTCGGCCGCCGACTCGACCTCGCCCAGCTTGACGTCGACCAGTGCCTGCAGGTTGAGCACGCGGGCCTCCCACACCTGGTCCCCCGAGCCGGAGAACAGCTCGCGGGCCCTCCGCAGGTCCGCGGCACTCTCCTCGAAGCGGGCCAGGAGGTGCCCGAGGACGTAGGCGCGTCGGTGGAGCACGCGCGCGAGGGGTACGCCGTCGAGCATGGTCGACGCCTCGTCCAGGTGCCGCAGACCGTCATGCATGCGACCGACGACGCACAGGGAGATGCCCAGGGTCGCCATCACGTCGGCCGCGCGGGCCGGGTCACCGGACCGCCGCGCCAGGCGCAGGGCCGTCCGCAACTCCCGCAGTGCCCCGTCCATGTCTCCGAGGTCACGGATGACGATGCCCACGACCTGGTGCCCGATGGAGGACAGCGCCGGATCAGGGTCCGGCACCAGGACCGTCTCGGCACGGACACGCGCCGCCCCGGGATCGACGAAGAGGTTGCGGAGCAGCTCCTCCGCCTCGTCGCGTTCCACCCGCTCATCCTCGCGGACGACCAGAGAAAACTCAGCCAAACCCCTCGGCCCGAGACCCGGTCGCCGCTAGCGTCGGACCATGTCAGGTGACTGGAAGATCGGCGACGACCGACGACGACGCTCCACCGACCAGATCCGCGCCTTCCAGAAGGCCAACGAGGGCGAGGTGGCCTGGGACACCTTGGCCCCCGCCGACTTCACCTTCGTCTTCCACCCGGACCGGGTCCTCGTGGACGGCGACGACGTCGAGGCGTTCGAGGGCCTCGTGGCGCAGCTCGGCGACCGGATCCTCACGGGCGAGCCGCGCCGTGACGACGTCGAGCTGCTCGGCGGCGACGTCGTGCGCTACGTGCTGCCCGAGCGCCGTGACGGTCAGTCGGTGCCCGAGGTGCTCGACTTCCTCGAGGACAACGGTCTGCGTCCCGGGGCCGCCTCGCCCGACCACTGGGTGCACGTGTCCCCGGGTGGCGGCGGCGGAGCCATGTGCCCCGCGATCGAGCCCCAGGAGACCGGGCTCACCGAGCCGTGGCCGCCGCAGGCGGACAAGACCGGGGGCAAGGGCGGAGAGGTCAGCGTCGTCGTCGTCGACACGGGTTGGCACCCGCCCGCCGCGACCGACCCCCGGACGCCGTGGCTCAAGGGCGTGAAGGGCGACGACGAGCTCAACGGCCCCGACCTGCGACCGTATGCCGGCMACGGCACCTTCATCGCCGGTGTCGTGCGGTGCGTGGCTCCGGAGACGAGGATCTACGTCGAGGGCTTCGCCATCGGCGGCGTCGGTGGGGGCGGGATCCTCGAGTCCGACCTCGTCGTGCAGCTCGAGCAGGCGCTGCGGCACGACCCGCAGGTCATCAACCTCTCGGCAGGCTGCCGGACCCGCCGCGACCGGCCCTCGATCCCCCTGCGGAAGTTCCACCGCCGGCACCTGGAGGGGCGCGACTGCGTGCTCGTCGCGGCCGCCGGCAACGACTCCTGGGCCGCACCCTTCTGGCCCGCCGCCTTCGACTGGTGTGTGGGCGTCGGCTCGCTCGACCGGGACGGGCGCGTCTCGAGCTTCTCCAACTTCGGGGTGTCCGCCGACGTCTACGCGCTGGGGCGCAATCTGGTCAACGCGTTCCCCGACGGCACGTTCGAGTGCAACGAGACGCCTGACAAGGGCGACATCCGGGTGTTCAGCACCGGCATGGCGCGGTGGAGCGGCACGTCGTTCTCAGCCCCGGTCGTGGCGGCGCTCATCGCCCGCGAGATCAGCGAGACGGGCGCGTCGGCGCCGGACGCGCGCGACGCCGTGCTGAGCCGCGCCAGGACCGACTCCGACCCGACGATCGGGCCCCACCAGGAGCTGCGCCAGCCCTACCCGCACGCCTGAGGGCGGGGCAGGGCCGGCGTCTCAGAGCTCGATCCAGCGACTGGTCGCCGACCGCGCGGCGTCGCGCACCGTGAAGCGCACCGACCCGGTGGGCTCGGCGGCGAGGGCGAAGAACCCCACCTCGTCGAGCGCGGTGGTCCAGCTATGCCCGTCGGAGGTCTCGACCACGACCTCGACGGACCCCATGTCACCCTCGAAGTCGAGCAGCTGTCCGCGGACCTGGCCGTCGTCGAGCTCGGCGTCGAGCGACCATCCCTCGGCTGCGGTGAAGTAGAGGATGCGCGACGTGGCGAGTCCCCTCACCTGGGCAGCGGGCTCGTCGCGCGAGTCGCGGACGAGGGTGAGCATCTCCCACTCCGCATCGAGGTCGGCGGCAGCGACGGCAGCGATCATCGTCGCGACGAGGCCGGGCGGCGGCGGGTCGTAGGTCATCCACATGTCACGCAGTTCCTCGAGGAGAGCGGCGTCCCCATCAGTCATCGCTCGCCTCCTTTCATCAGAGCGGTCCGGACCTTCGCCAGACACCGGGCCCGGGTGGGTCCGATGCTCCCGACCGGCATGTCGAGGTCCTGGCTGATCGACTGGTAGTCGGGGCGGTCCATGAAGGCCACGACTCTCAGCAGCTTGCGGCAGCGCTCGTCGACGGTCGCCACGGCCCCCCACAACCGTGACGCCTCGTCGTCGAGCATCGCGAGCGCCTCGGCCGACTCCGCGTCCGGGAGTGCGGCGTGCAGCGTCTCGTCCTGCACCGGGGTCGCACGTCGCGCGGCCCTGGCATGGGCGGCTGCGCCGCGCCTGGCTGAGGTGATCAACCAGGACGCGACCGCCTGCGGGTCCTCGATGGTCCGGTGGAGGCGTACGAAACCGAGCCAGGTCGCCTGGATCACGTCCTCGGCGTTCTGGCGGTCGTGCCCGTATGCCCGCACCACGTGCCACAGGACCGGTGTCATCGTGGCAACCAGCTCGTCCATCGCTGCGGCGTCCCCCGAACGCCAGGCGACGAACGCCCCACTTGCCATGTCCCACGGTGACTGGTCGGACTGCCCCTCAGCCCTTCGGTCCTCTGACATGGTGACCATTGTCCCCATGACAGCACAGGTACGCGCACACCCCTGCGTGATACATCCGGACAAGATTTCTTTTCCGGCGCTCGACCGACCTAGAACATCAGCGTCGCGAAGGTCGCCGTCTGCTCGAAGCCGACACGTGCGTAGGCCGCCCGCGCGGCGGTGTTCCACTCGTTGACGTAGAGCGAGACCACCGGCGCCACGCCGGCGGAGATGACGTGGGAGACCACGGCCGCCATGCCGCTCGTCGAGAGCCCCTCGCCCCGGCGGTCGGGGCGTACCCACACGCCCTGCACCTGGGCGGCGTACGGCGTCACGCAGGCGATCTCGGCCTTGAAGACCACGCCCTGGTCGTCGAAGCTCGCCATCGACCAGCCGCGGCCGATCAGCTGCTGGATCCGCGCGCGGTAGAGGTCTCCCCCACCCGCGTCGTTCTCGGGCGAGACGCCGACCTCCTCGGTGTACATCGCCACGCACGCGGGGTAGAGCCGCTCGAGGTCCTGCGGGGTGGTGACCCGCACGCCGGGGTCGGCGGCGATGGTCGGGACCCGCCGCATCTCGAGGTGCGGCTGGTCCGGACGGATCTCCCGCGGCGTCGCCCAGCGCGGCTCGATCTGCTCCCACAGCGCCGCCACGACGGCGGCGGGGCCGACGATGGTGCCGACGGTGTTGCGCCGGCGCAGCGCCACGTCGGCGAAGGCGCCCACGTCGTCCCGCGTGCACTGCACCGGGACGAGGTTGGCCCCGAGGTGGCAGCCCGCGACGAGGCGGTCCCCCTCGAACCGTCCCCACACCTGTCCGCCGAGCCACCGCTCGTCGAGGTTGGTGAGCCGGGCGCGGTAGTCGGCGAACACGTTGACGACCGGGTCCTGCTCCGCGAGCGCGATGAAGGCGTCCCGGTCACCCGGGCTCAGCACGCGCACCTGCTCGCGGGTCCTCAACACGCTTGGAGCCTAGTGGGAGCGAGCCGCTCGCTGTCGCGCCCCGGGGGACGTCAGGAGACGCTGACGCTCGCCTCGGCGCCTTCGACCGGCTCCATGCCCTCGGCGATGCGCATGGCCTCCTCGATCAGGGTCTCGACGATCTGCGACTCGGGGACGGTCTTGACGACCTCGCCCTTGACGAAGATCTGGCCCTTGCCGTTGCCCGAGGCGACCCCGAGGTCGGCCTCGCGCGCCTCGCCGGGACCGTTGACGACGCAGCCCATGACGGCGACGCGCAGCGGCACCTCCAGGCCGTCGAGGCCGGCGGTGACCTCCTCGGCGAGCTTGTAGACGTCGACCTGGGCGCGGCCGCAGGACGGGCAGGAGACGATCTCGAGGCGTCGCGGCTTGAGGTTGAGCGACTCCAGGATCTGGAGGCCGACCTTGACCTCCTCCACCGGCGGCGCGGACAGCGAGACGCGGATCGTGTCGCCGATGCCCTGGCTGAGCAGGTGGCCGAAGGCGACCGAGGACTTGATGGTGCCCTGGAACGCGGGGCCGGCCTCGGTGACGCCGAGGTGCAGCGGCCAGTCGCCGGCCGCGGCCAGCAGCTCGTAGGCCCGGACCATCACGACCGGGTCGTTGTGCTTGACCGAGATCTTGAAGTCGTGGAAGTCGTGCTCCTCGAAGAGGCTGGCCTCCCATACCGCGGACTCGACGAGCGCCTCGGGGGTGGCCTTGCCGTACTTGTCCATGATCCGCTTGTCGAGCGAGCCCGCGTTGACGCCGATGCGGATCGAGGTGCCGCGGTCCTTGGCGGCCTTCGCGATCTCCTTGACCTGGTCGTCGAACTTGCGGATGTTGCCCGGGTTGACGCGGACGGCCGCGCAGCCGGCGTCGATGGCCGCGTAGACGTACTTCGGCTGGAAGTGGATGTCGGCGATGACCGGGATCTGCGAGTGCTGTGCGATCTCCGGCAGCGCGTCGGCGTCGTCCTGGCTCGGACACGCGACACGCACGATGTCGCAGCCCGTGGCGGTGAGCTCGGCGATCTGCTGGAGGGTCGCGTTGACGTCGGAGGTCAGCGTCGTGGTCATCGACTGGACCGAGATCGGGGAGTCGCTGCCGACGCCCACCGAGCCCACCTTGATCTGGCGGGTCTTGCGGCGGGGGGCCAGGACGGGGGGCGGGAGGGCGGGCATGCCCAGGCCGACGGAAGTCATGGACCCATCGTACGGGCCGGGCAGCACGACACCGCTGCTCGGGCACGCCTCCCGCGCACGCCCGGGCAACGGCGCCCGTCGCAGGATTCCACAGCGACCGCGCCCGCTCAGGCGGTTGCGTGAACCTTTGCCTGCGGCCCATCCAACCCCGGTGCGGGACGGGTCAGCTCAGGCGCAGGGGTACGACGATGTCGGCGACGATGAGGACCACGCCCATGACCAGCATGGCGAGCCCCACGACGTAGGCCACCGGCAGCAGCTTGGCGACGTCGACGTGCCCGGGGTCGGGACGGCCGAGGAGCCGGGCGATGCCACGCTTGAGGCCCTCGTAGAGCGCACCGGCGATGTGGCCGCCGTCGAGCGGCAGCAGCGGCACGAAGTTGAACATGCCGATGAAGAAGTTGAAGCTGGCGATGAGGAACAGCAGCGTCACGACCTTCTCGGTGAGCGGGAAGGCGTCGCTGGCCGCTGCCTCGCCCGCGAAGCGGCCGCCGCCCACGATCGACACCGGGCTCTCGGGGTCGCGCTCCTGCAGGCCGACGATGGCGCGGCCGACCTCGTAGACCTTGACCGGCAGCTGGCCGAGGGCCTTGACCGTCTCGACGGCCATCGTCTCCATCTGGGTGGCGGTGTAGACGACGCCGCCGGTCTCGAGCCGGGTCTCGGGCTGGACGCCGAGGAAGCCCACCTCGGTGAGGGTCTGGTCCTCCATCGACGTCTGGCGCAGCGTGACGGTGGTGTTGGTGGTCAGCGTCAGCTGCTCGTCGCCGCGTCGTACCTCGATGACGGCGTCGCCGTCGGCGTTGGCGCGGATCTGCGACTGGAAGCTGTCCCAGTCGCTGAACGGCGTGCCGTTGAAGCTGAGGATCTCGTCGCCGGCCCGGAGCCCGGCCTCCTTCGCAGGCGTGGGCGGGTCGTCGGCGGCGCAGGCACGGCCCTGCTCCTCGACGGGCACCACGCACGCGGGCACGGCGGCGACGACGGGCTCGACGACCTCGTCGCGGGGGTTGCCGTAGGTCGCGAAGAGCAGGGTGAACAGGCCGAACGCGATGGCGATGTTGACCATCGGTCCGCCCGCCATCACGATCACCTTCTTCCACCACGGGAGGCGGTAGAAGAGCCGGTCGGTGTCGTGCTCCTTGACGTACTCCCACTCCGCGGCCCGGGCGTCGGAGATCAGCTGGGTGAAGAGGCCCGTGTTGGAGCGGCGGACCTTGTGGACCGCCTCGCCGTCCTCGTCGTACGTCGTCTCCTCGACGAGGTCCTCCGCGCCCGGGGGCAGCATCCCGACGATCTTGACGTAGCCGCCGAGCGGGATCGCCTTGACGCCGTACTCGGTGTCGCCGATCTGCTTGCTCCACACCGTGGGGCCGAAGCCGATGAACCACTGGGGCACCTTGCAGCCGAACTTCTTCGCGGGCACGAGGTGCCCGAACTCGTGCAGCCCGATCGAGACGAGGATCGCCAGGACGAAGGCGACGACACCCAGGGTGTAGAGCAGGGCGGACATGTGCGTGGGGTCCTTCTCGGGGTGGGGACGTCGGTGACGTCGGGGAAGCGTCAGATGAGGGCCGCGGCCTCGGCTCGCGCCCAGGAGTCCGCGGCGAGGACGTCGTCGACGGTGAGGTGCTCCTTCGATGGTACGTCGTGACGGTCCAGGACGTGTGCCACCGTGGAAACGATGTCGGGGAAGCGCAGCCGACCGTCGTGGAAGGCGTCGACGGCGACCTCGTTGGCGGCGTTGTAGACGGCGGGCGCCGTGCCGCCGCGCTCCCCCGCGGTCCGGGCCAGGGTGACGGCGGGGAAGACCACGTCGTCGAGGGGCTCGAAGCGCCAGTCCGCGGCCCGGGTCCAGTCGATCGGCGTCTCGGCGTCGGGGACGCGGTCGGGCCAGCCCATCCCGAGGGAGATCGGGACCAGCATGGTGGGCAGGCCGAGCTGGGCCACCACCGCGCCGTCGACGAACTCGACCATCGAGTGGATGAGCTGTTGCGGGTGGACGACGACGTCGATGCGGTCGAAGGGGATGTCGAAGAGCAGGTGCGCCTCGATGACCTCGAGGCCCTTGTTGACCAGCGTCGCGGAGTTGGTGGTGATCACCCGCCCCATCGCGAAGTTGGGGTGCGCGAGCGCCTGCTCCGGGGTGACGTCGGCGAGCTCCTCGGCCGTGCGACCGCGGAACGGGCCCCCGGACGCGGTGAGGACGAGGCGTCGTACCTCCTCGGCGGAGCCGGCACGGAGGCTCTGGGCGATGGCACTGTGCTCGGAGTCGACCGGCACGATCTGGCCCGGTCGCGCGCGCTCCTTCACCAGCGGGCCGCCGATGATGAGCGACTCCTTGTTGGCGAGGGCAAGCGTGGTGCCGGCGTCGAGGGCGGCCAGGGTGGGGCGGAGACCGACGGCTCCGGTGATGCCGTTGAGCACGACGTCGCACGGTCGTCCGGCGGCCTCGGTGGACGCCTCCTCCCCCAGCCCGGAGTACGCCGGCGCGAACTCCGCGACCTGGGCCGCGAACAGCTCGGGGTTGGACCCGCCGGCTGTCAGGCCGACCACGCGGAACCGGTCGGGGTGGGCGCGGACGAGGTCGAGCGCCTGGGTGCCGATGGACCCGGTCGAGCCGAGGATCACGATGTCGCGGGCAGTCACCCCTGCAGTTTGTCAGGATGGGCCCCGTGGACAGCGGAGGGGCGGACTGGCGGGCGCTCGCCCACGCCGAGCAGCTCCTCGACCTGCGCCGCGACGTCGAGGCGGAGCAGCGCTTCCGCGACGTGCTGACCGGTGACCCCGGGTCGGGCCGCGCCCTGCTGGGGCTGGGCCGCGCCCTCAACCGCCAGGACCGCCACGCCGAGGCGGAGCAGGTCGTGCGCAGCGCGCTCGCCCTCGACCCGGAGGACGCCGGGGCCCACCACGTGCTGGTCGACGTGCTGTGCGACCGCAACGACGGGACGGGAGCCGTCACGGCCGCCGAGTCCGGCCTCCGGCTGGCGCCGCACGACTTCACCTCGCACTACCAGTACGCCCGCGCGCTGCTGAGCCTGCGCCGTCCCCGCACCCGCGACGCCTACGAGGCGGCGCGGCGCGCGGTGGAGGCGGCGCCGCACAGCCCCGACGCCCACAACCTGGTCGGTCTCTGCCTCGACGCCCTCGGCAACCACGAGGGCGCGCAGGCGGCGTTCCGCAACGCGATGGCGCTCGACCCGCAGCACACGCTCGCCCAGAACAACCTCGCGGCGTCGGAGATGGATCGCGGGCGGCTCGGCCGGGCGGCCGGCCTGCTGCGGGGCGCCGTGGGCAGCGACCCCCAGCAGAAGCAGGTCCGCGACAACCTCGACACGGTGCTCCTCCTGCTCGGCAGGCGGGTGATGTGGTCGCTGTTCGCCGCCGCCATCGTGCTCGGCATCCTGCTCGTGACCGGCGCCCCGTGGTGGTCGCGGGCGCTCGCGGGAGCGGCGTACGTCGCGGTGGTGGTCGTCCTCGTGCGGCACGTGGTCCGCGACCTGCCGCGGGGCGTCGGGAGCTGGGGTCGCGGGCTGTTCCGGCGCACGCGGTGGCAGGGCAAGTACCTCCTCGCCCTGCTCGCGCTGCTGTCGGTCGCCGTGGTCGTGATGGCCTTCGCGCCGTACGCCGTCGCCGCGGGCGCCGGGATCGTCCTGGCCGGCGTCCTCCGCACGGTCGGCTTCATCTGCGTGGTCGGCTGGGTGGTCATGGCGCTCGTCAACCTCGTGCGCGGCCGCTGACGGCTCTCCTAGGGTGGGGCCGTGGACGAGCGCCTGATCGAGAGCCTGGCCGCCGCCGTGCGCGCCGCCCCCGACGACCTGCCGCTGCGGCTGCACCTGGCCGGCCTCCTCGTCGAGGCCGACCGCGGCGCCGAGGCGGTCGAGCACGTCGCGACCGCGCTCGCCAAGGACCCGACCTCGGCGCAGGCACGCGAGCTGATGGCGCGGGCGATGGGCACCGCTCCGACCGCGACGGATCCCGCAGCGGCTCCGGCCGAGCCGTCGGAGTCGCCGGACTCGTCGGGTGACGCGCCTCCGGCGAAGCCGTCGACCTTCGACTGGCACGCCGCCGAGTCCGACCTCGGCGAGACGGTGGGCCCGATGTTCGTCGACGGCACCACCGAGGACCCCGGCCCGTCGGCGTACGACGTCGAGGCGGCCGGGGTGCGGCTCGCCGACGTCGGCGGGCTGACGGAGGTCAAGAAGCGCCTGGAGGCGAGCTTCCTCGCGCCGCTGCGCAACCCCGAGCTGCGAGCGCTCTACGGCAAGTCGCTGCGCGGCGGCCTGCTGCTCTACGGGCCGCCCGGCTGCGGCAAGACGTTCCTCGCCAAGGCCGTCGCCGGCGAGCTGGGGGCGTCGTTCCTCCACGTGTCGCTCGCCGACGTGCTCGACATGTACATCGGCCAGAGCGAGCGCAACGTCAAAGAGCTGTTCGAGGTCGCCCGCACGTCGGCGCCCTGCGTGCTGTTCCTCGACGAGCTCGACGCCATCGGCGGCAAGCGCTCCCTCAACCGCAGCTCCGGGGCGCGGACGACGGTCAACCAGCTGCTCACCGAGCTCGACGGCGTCGGGTCGGACAACGAGGGCGTCTTCGTGCTCGCCGCGACCAACCACCCCTGGGACGTCGACCCCGCGCTGCGCCGCCCGGGTCGGCTGGACCGCACCCTGCTCGTGCTGCCCCCGGACCGCGAGGCGCGCGAGGCGATCCTGCGCACCCACCTGCGCGACCGGCCCGTCGAGCGCATCGACACCCGCCGCCTCGCCAAGGCGACCGAGGGCTTCAGCGGCGCCGACCTCGCCCACCTGTGCGAGTCGGCCTCGGAGAACGCCCTGATGGAGTCGGTCGGCTCCGGGCAGGTGCGGATGATCGGGATGGCCGACTTCGACCAGGCCCTGTCCGAGATCCGCCCCTCGATCGGCCCCTGGGTCGAGACCGCGCGCAACGTCGCGCTCTACGCCAACGCGTCCGGGGAGTACGACGAGCTCGCCAAGTGGCTGCGCAAGCGACGCTGAGCCGCTAGTCCTGCGGCGCGTCGRACGACCAGAACCTCAGGCCGCCGACGTCGACGAGCGTGGCCCCGGTCGGCACCGGCAGGTTCTGGTCGTCCGACGCGCCGAGGGCCTCGAGGACCGTGAGCGTGTCGGCGCCGTGGCGGGAGAGGACCGCGTCGCCGGGTACGTCGGCGCACCCGGCCGGGTCGGTACGACCGGCGCGCATCGCGACGTCCCACGGGACGTCCTCGCCGTCGGCCGACAGGACGACGCCGTCAGGGGTGCCGCGGACCACGACCTTCCCGGTGGCGCCGGGCGAGTCGTCGTACTGCACGACAGCACCCACCCGGGCGGCCGCGAGCACGGTCATGACGACGGTCCCCTGCGGCACGGCCCCGAGGGCCACCTGGTCACCTACCTCGACGCCGAAGGCGCGCAGCACCCCGGCGCACGCGGCCACCTCGGTGAGCAGCCGCGCGAAGGTGCGCTCCGTGCCGTCGAGGTGCGCCGCGACGTCGTCGGCGCGGCCGCGGACGACGTGGATGTCGAGCGCGTTGTAGCAGGCGTTGAGGAGGCCGGGGTGGCCGTCGACGGGCGGCCGGAACCACGCCACCCCGGTCGTCTGGCTGGTCATCGTCAGCCGAGCCCGTTGGCGGCCGTGGCGGCGGGCTTCGCGAGCGTGCGGAGCCAGGTGTCGAAGAACGAGCCGAGGTCCTGCCCGCTCACCCGGGCGGCCACCTCCTCGAACTCCGCGGTGGATCCGTTGCCCCCGCGTTGCTCGTGGATCCAGGTGCGCACGACCCGCCAGAAGGCCTCGTCCCCGACCCGGTTGCGCAGGGCCTGCAGCGCCATCGCGCCGCGCCCGTAGACCGCGCCGTCGAACACCTTGGCCGCGCCCGGGTCGTCGACCGCGACGTTCCAGAAGGCGGAGCCCGCGTCGACGTTGGCGTAGTAGTGGCGGAAGACGGTGTCGGCGGAGCGGCCACCGTGCTCCTCGGCCCAGCGCCACTCCATGAAGGTGGCGAAGCCCTCGTTGAGCCAGATGTCGGACCACTGCTCGACGGCGATGTCGTCGCCGAACCACTGGTGCGCGAGCTCGTGGACGATGAGGCTCGTGGCGCTGCCGCCGACCGCCGGGTAGGTGGGCCGGGTCTGGTTCTCCAGCGCGAAGCCCGGGTTGAGGCCGGTCGTGATGCCGCCGACGACCGAGAACGGGTAGTCGCCGAGGTCCTTCTCGAGGCCGGCGATGACCGCCGGGGTCTTCTTCATCAGCCGCATGCTGGCCGCCTCGTCGCGCTCGCCCAGCTGCTTCGAGACCGCGACGAGCCACGGCAGGCCGCGGTGCTTGCCCTTCTCGATCGCGAAGTCGCCGGCAGCGAAGAACGCGAGGTAGGGCACCATCGGCTCGTCGGCGCTCCAGTGCCACTGCGTCGAGCGCTTGCCGACCTTGCGGCCGCGCAGCTTGCCGTTGGAGACGACCTCGCGGCCGTTGGGGACCGTGATCTTCACGTCGACGATCGCCTTGTCGAGCGGGTGGTCGTTGGCGGGGAACCACCACGGCGCCATGTGCGGCTCGTTCATGGCGACGACCTCGGTCTCGCTGGCCAGCCAGTTGCGCTCCCCTGCGTAGGAGTACCGCGCCGGGTGGTCGTCGTACGCCACCTCGACGGTGTGCTTGCTGCCGGCCGCCAGCGGCTGCGCCGGGGTGATCCGCAGCTCGTGCCCGCCGTCGGTCTTGTCGAAGCTCGCCTTCTCGCCGTCGACGGTCACCTTCGACACCTTCAGCAGGAAGTCGAGCGAGAAGCTCGCGAGGTCCTCGGTCGCAGTCAGCTTGACCTTCGTGGTGCCGCTGAGCCGCTTGGACTCCAGCGCGTAGCGGTTGTCGATCTTGTACGTCGACACGTCGATGCCGCCGTTGCCGTCGAGCGGCCAGTAGGGGTCGCCGATGCCGGACGCCCCGTCGACGGGCGCCGTGGAGGCCCCGGCGCTCGCCGTGGCACCGCCCGCCCCGACGGCCAGGCCGGCGGCCAGCGCCGTCGCGAGGGCTGCGGACAGGACGGGGCGGTGGATCGGTCGCGTGGTCACCGTCCGAACCTAGCGCCCCTAATTGCGTTGCGGTGCCGAGCAGGGCCAGCGACCATGGGGGCGACGCGCCGCGAGTGTGTGCGTCCGCCACGTGCCGACCCGCACGCCGGTGCCCGTGAGACGAGAGGAGCCGTGACATGTCCATCGCTGTCCTCGGCCTGTCCGCCGACCACCTCTCGCACCAACGGAGCACCTACCTTGACTCACCGCATCCCGGAGGACTTCCTCCGGCCTGACGACCGTTCGCCCCTCGAGGGCATCGACGAGTCGTTCGTCTTCACCTACGACACCTACGCCGACGAGCTCGGCAAGGGTCAACGCTGGTCCCGCTGGCAGGACCTCGAAGCCCTCATGAAGGGCCCCGAACCGCGCCCCGACTGGGTCGTGACCTCCAGCGGCGCCATCGACACGGAGCTCGGCGTCCTCAAGACCGGCAAGGAGGCCGACGTCTTCCTCCTCGAGCGCGAGGACCCGCACCGTCCGGACGACGCCGTCGTGATGGCGGCCAAGCGCTACCGCGACACCGACCACCGGACCTTCCACCGCGCCGCGTCCTACACCGAGGGCCGCTCGATGAAGCGTTCCCGCGACAACCGCGCCCTCAAGCGGAAGTCCACGTGGGGCAAGCAGGTCGCGGCCGGCGAGTGGGCCGTCTCGGAGTGGAACGCACTCTGCCGCTGCTGGGACCTCGGCCTGCCCGTCCCCTACCCGGTGCAGATCGACGAGACCGAGATCCTGATGGAGTGGATCACCGTGACCGTCGACGGCGAGATCGAGACCGCCCCGCGGGTGGCCCAGGTCCGCCCGGAGCGCTCGGTGGTCGAGGGCTACTACGACCAGCTGCGCGACGCGCTGATCACGCTCGTCCAGGCGGGACTGGTCCACGGCGACCTGTCGCCGTACAACACCCTGGCTGCGGGCGACCGGCTCGTGATCATCGACCTGCCGCAGATGGTGGACCTCGTCGGCAACCCGCGCGGCATGGACTTCCTGATGCGCGACTGCGCCAACATGTGCGCCTGGTTCCGCTCGCGCGGGCTCGAGGTCGACGACCAGGAGCTGTTCGGCGAGCTCATGGCGCACGCGTTCTGAGCCGGGCAGCAGCGACCGAGGCACGAGGTCGCCCGCGTGGGCCCGGCCAGATCGAGTGGTCCCGCGGCTGAGGAACGAAGCCGCGTCAGGACCCGTACCGAGATCTGAGCCGGGCTGGCGCCGGCGTCGTCAGGGGTTGTCAGGCTCTTCCATAGGTTGTCGGCCCGTGCACGGCCTGACAACTCCAGCGATCCCCGGTCAGCCGGGGATCGCTGGAGCACGACCGCGGGCAGCCTAGGTTGGCCCCGTGAAGCACTCCCACGGACGTGTCATCGACGTCACGACCCTCCCCGACCTCGACCGCAGGCTCGCCGCCGGCGCCCGCTCGCTCGCCGGGTGGCGCGTCGTCGGGCTGGACCTCACCGAGCGCGGGGCAGCGCTGCTCGAGAGGTCGCTCGGCGGGGCGCTGTTCCTCGGCTGCGACTTCACCGACGGCGACGACGACGTCGTACGTCGTGCCGGTGCGATCGTGCTGCCCGAGATCCCCGGCATCCCGGTCGACACCTACCGGTCCACGCTCTACTCCCCCGGCGACCTCTACGACGCCCCGCGCTACCACGACACCCTCGACGCGCGGACCTACGCCTGGTCGCGACGCGGCACCAGCCCGGAGGACACCCTGGCGATGGCGCTGCACGACCACCACGTCGACACGGCCCTGGCGGCGTGGGTGGCCGGCCGTGACCTGGTCGGCGTCATGGGCGGTCACGCGCTCGAGCGCGGGAGCCCGGCGTACGCCGCCGCGGCGCGCCTCGGGCACGCGCTCGGCGACCACCTCACCGTGGCCACGGGCGGCGGTCCGGGCGCCATGGAGGCGGCCAACCTCGGCGCGTTCCTGCCCGAGGGCCTCGACGACGCACTGGGACGCCTCGCGACGGTGCCGTCGTTCCGGCCGGACGTGGGTGCGTGGGCGCGGGTCGCCCTCGACGTCGTGGGCGCGACCTCGGGCGGCCGGGAGTCATTGGGCATCCCGACGTGGCACTACGGCCACGAGCCGCCCAACGTCTTCGCCACCGCGATCGCGAAGTTCTTCGCCAACGCGCCGCGCGAGGCGCTGCTGCTCGAGGTGTGCACCGGGGGCATCGTCTTCCTGCCGGGCGCCGGTGGCACCGTGCAGGAGATCTTCCAGGATGCCTGCGAGAACTACTACGCCGGCCAGAGCGCCGTCGCACCGATGGTGCTGCTCGGCCGGCGCTACTGGACGGAGGAGCTGCCGGTGTGGCCGCTGCTCCGGGCCCTCGCCGCCGGTCGGGCGATGGAGCCGCACGTGCACCTCGTCGACACCGTCGAGGAGGCCGTGCAGGTCGTGCGGGAGACGCTCAGCCGGCGCGGCGACGGGTGACGGAGGTCCGGCTGACGTCGCGGTAGTGGTCCACCAGCAGCTCGTTGACCGCCTGCCACGTCCGGCCCTTCACGCTCTGGCGGGCGGCGAGCGCCATCCGGCGCCGGAGCACGGGGTGCGCCACCAGCCGCTCGACGTGGGCCACCAGGTCCGCCGCGTCACCGGGCTCGTAGAGGTGCCCGGCGACGCCGTCGGGCACGACGTCGATCGGCCCGCCGGACCGCGGTGCGACCACGGGCACCCCGCTGGCCAGCGCCTCCTGGGCCGACTGGCAGTAGGTCTCGTGGCGCCCGGTGTGCACGAAGACGTCGAGCGTGGCGTGGGCGCGCGCGAGCTCCTCGCCGTGGAGGACGCCGAGAAAGGCCGCGTCCGGCAGCAGCGCCCTGAGCCGGGCCTCCTCCGGCCCGCCGCCGACGAGCACGAGGCGCACGCCCGGGAGCCGGTCGACGTGGGCCAGCAGCTCCAGCTCCTTCTCCGCGGCCAGCCGGCCGACGTACCCGACGAGGAGGCGGCCGTCCGGGGCGAGCACGGCGTGGAGGGCCTCGTCGCGGCGCGCCGGTGCGAACAGCTCCTGGTCCACGCCGCGTGGCCAGCGGGCGACCGCGTGCACGCCGAGCCCACCGAGCTGCGCGATGCTCGCGGTGGAGGGCGCCAGCGTGCGGTCGACCCCCTGGTGGATCCGGCGGGTGAGCGCCCCCATCGCCCGCGCGCCACCCGGGACGCCGTACTGCTCCGCGAAGCCGACCAGGTCCGTCTGGTAGATCGCGACCGTGGGGATGCCGAGCGATCGCGCCGCCCGCGCCGCCTGCAGGCCGAGCGCGGCGGGTGAGGCGATGTGCACGACGTCGGGCCGGAACCGCTCCATGGTGGCGCGCAGCCGGCGCCGCGTCTCCAGCCCGATGCGGAAGTCGGCGTAGAACGGCAGGCTCGCGCCGCGGGCGAGGGTCACCGGGAAGCCGGCGTACGTCGCGGGGCCGGTCGGCGCGACCAGCTCGGCCTCGTGCCCCTCGGCCGCCAGGTGCTCCAGCACCCGGCGCACGGAGTTGGTGACGCCGTTGACCTGGGGCAGGAACGACTCGGTGAGGACGAGCACGCGGAGCCGCCCGGAGCGGGCAGGAGCCGGTCGGTCGGGCGCGAGGGGGACGACGGTGGCCGGGACGGTGCGGCTGCGACGCCGCCTCTCGAGCAGGTCCATGCCCCGGACGCTAGGAAGGTCGCCGCAACGCACGACCCGCCGCGGACGGACGACACGTGAACGGACCGCGACGTCTCGGCGGTGGTGCCGGGACTGCTCCTCGTCCTACTCCTTCGCGGCGAGCTGGCCGCAGGCACCGTCGATCTCACGCCCGCGGGTGTCGCGGACGGTCGTCGGGATGCCCTTCGCCTCGAGCCGGCGGACGAACTCGCGCTCGTCGGCCGGGTCGGACGCCGTCCACTTCGAGCCCTCGATCGGGTTGAGCGGGATCAGGTTGACGTGCACCCAGCCCCAGTCGCCGTAGGAGTTGAGCACGTCGCCGAGCAGGTCGGCGCGGTGGGCCTGGTCGTTGATGCCGCGCATCATGGCGTACTCGATGGAGACCCGGCGCTTGGTGACGCGGGCGTAGTCCCAGGCCGCCTCGACGGTCTCGGCGACCGAGAAGCGGGTGTTGATCGGCACCAGCTCGTTGCGCAGCTCGTCGTCGGGTGCGTGCAGGCTCAGCGCGAGCGTGACGGGGATGCCCTCGTCGGTGAGCTGGCGGATGCGGGGCACGAGGCCCACGGTCGAGACGGTGATGCCGCGCGCGCTCATGCCGAGGCCTGCCGGCGAGGGATCGGTGAGGCGACGTACGGCCCCGACGACCGCCTTGTAGTTGGCGAGCGGCTCGCCCATGCCCATGAAGACCACGTTGGAGACGCGACCGGGACCGCCGGGGACCTCGCCGCGCGCCATCGACCGGGCCCCGGCCACGACCTGCTCGACGATCTCGGCGGTCGACATGTTGCGCTGCAGACCGCCCATGCCGGTGGCGCAGAACGGGCAGGCCATGCCGCAGCCGGCCTGGCTGGACACGCAGACGGTGGCCCGCTCGGGATAGCGCATCAGGACCGACTCGACGAGGGCGCCGTCGAAGAGCTTCCAGAGCGTCTTGCGGGTGGTGCCCTTGTCGGCCTCGAGCGTGCGCAGCGGCGTCATCAGGTGGGGCAGCAGCGCCGCGACGAGGTCGTCGCGCTGGCCGGCCGGGAGGTCGGTCATCTCGGCAGGGTCGTCGACGAGCCGGCCGAAGTAGTGGGTGGAGAGCTGCTTGGCCCGGAAGCCCGGCAGCCCCATCTCCTCCAGCAGCGCCTTGCGGCCCGCCTCGTCGAGGTCGGCGAGGTGGCGCGGCGGCTTCTTGCGCCCGCGTGGCTCGTCGAAGACGAGGGGCAGGGTCTTGATGGGCTCGTGCGTGGATTCGGACATCGCGCCGATTCTCCCACCCCGACGGTCGACGGGGCCATTCAGCGGCTCGGACGGGTCAGGCGTCGGCCATGAAGTAGAGCACCAGGGAGGCGACGCCGCCCACGACCAGGGCGGTGACGACCATGCCCACGAACATGAACTGAGCGAACCGCCGGGTCTTGCGCTTGATCAGCATCGCGATCGGCAGGGCCAGGGCGAGGAGCACGAACGGGAACAGCTGCTCGGACGTGTCGTGGTCGAAGAGCAGCCGGAGCAGCCCTGCGAACGCCCCCGGCAGGGCGGTGACGAAGAGCATCCCGGCGAAGAAGCCGGTGATGCCCGCGAACGTGGGGTGGCTGTGGTGCCACCACTCGAAGTGGCGTTCCTGCGACGCCTCGTGCGCCTGCTGCTCTTGCGTCTCCACACCACCAGCCTAGGCGCTCGGCCGCCACGCATCGCGCGGGGCGCGCGGTGGCAGGGAGGTCCGTCCGGGCGGCAGGCGCCGCGGTCAGGCCAGGAACTCCCGGGCTCCCCGCAGCCGGGTCGACAGCAGCGCCGCCGCGCGCGAGGAGTCGAGGCGTACGTCGACGGGGCCCGGCACGGCCAGCGCCGCCCGCGTCGTGGCTCGCAGCACATCGGCGTCGAGGCCGTCGCGACGCGCGATGAGCCGGCCGAGCTCGTGCCGGCTCATGCCGTCGGCCCCGGCCACGTGCAGGACGCCCTGGGCGTCGCCCTCGGCGAGCTCGACGAGCGCGCGGGCGAGGTCCTCCACGTGGACCGGGCAGCGGCGCTCGTCCTCGAAGAGGGCGCCGTCGGCGCCGGCCGCCAGTCGTCGGACGAGCTCCTCGTGCTGCGACGCGCCGTCGCCCAGGATGAGCGAGGTGCGCGCCACGACAGCGTTGTCACAGGTGTCGAGGACCGCGCGCTCCGCGGCCACCTTGGCCTCGCCGTAGGGCGAGACGGGGTCCGTCGGTGCCGTCTCGTCGTAGGGGCGGTCGGAGCCGCCGAAGACGACGTCGCTGGAGACCAGCACCATCCGGGCGCCGTGCCGGGCGGCCGCGCCCGCCACGTGGGCCGCACCGTCCGCGGTGACCGCCCGGTCGGACTGGACGTACGCCGTGTGGACGATCGCGTCGGGCTGGTGCCGCTCGACCAGCGACTCCACCGCCGCAGCGTCTCGCACGTCGGCGTCCGCGGACCCCACGGCGACGACCTCGTGGCCCGCCGCGGCCGCAACGACGTACCGCCCGAGGTAGCCGGTGCGGCCACCGGTGACGAGCAGGCGCATGGGACGTCCCGTCGCAGGGCTCGTCAGAAGACGAGGTAGTAGAGGACCAGCCAGATCGGGGCGACGGTGGCCAGCAGCGAGTCGAGCCGGTCCATCAGGCCGCCGTGGCCGGGGATGACCTGGCTCATGTCCTTGATGCCGAGGTCGCGCTTCATGACCGACTCGCAGAGGTCGCCCAGCGTGGCCATCACCGCGGCAATGACCCCGAGGAGGACGCCGACCCACCAGTCGCCGCCGAGGAACGACGTCACCAGCCAGACACCGACCGCGATGGTGGCGACCATCGATCCGGCGAAGCCCTCCCACGACTTCTTGGGCGAGATCACGCGGGCCATCGGGTGCCGGCCGAAGAGGACGCCGGCGATGTAGCCGCCGGTGTCGGAGGCGATGGTGATGGCGATGAAGGTGATGACGCCGCGCACGCCCGCGTCGTCGAGGTCGAGGCCGAATGCGGGGGCGGTGCCGCCCTCGCCGAGCAGCAGCGCCACGAAGGACGCCAGGAACGGCACGTAGATGAGGGTGAAGACCGACGCAGTGGCGTTCATGACGTAGCCGTCGACGCCGCGCCTCAGCAGCCACAGCATGATGACCAGCGCGGTGACAGCGGTGGCGGTGACCAGCGCCGGTGCGCCCCAGACGTAGGCGACGACGACCATCACGACGCCACCGAGCATCAGGGGTTGCTCGGGGATGTCGATGCCCTTGGCGGCCAGCCCCTGGTGCAGCTCCCAGACCGCGACCACGACGGCGACGGCCACGATGCCCATGAACGCGGGCTTCCAGAACAGCAGCGACAGCAGGATCGCCGCGACGAGGACGACCGCCGAGATGACGGCAGCCCGCAGGTCTCGACCGGCGCGACCGTGGTCCTTGGGTGCGTTCGGTTGGGGGGCGGGCGCCGCCGGAGGATCAGGAGTGGTCATCGGCAGGGTGGCTCAGACCTCGAGCAGCTCGGCTTCCTTGTGCTTGAGGAGGTCGTCGATCTTGTCGGTGTGGGTCTTGGTGACCGCGTCGAGGCGCTTCTCCGCACCCGTGACGTCGTCCTTGCCGACCTCGCCGTCCTTCTCGAGCTTCTCGAGGGCCTGCTTGGCGGTGCGGCGCACGTTGCGCACCGAGACGCGGCCGTCCTCGGCCTTCGACTTGGCGAGCTTGATGTACTCCTTGCGGCGCTCCTCGGTCAGCTCGGGGAAGACGCAGCGCAGCACCTTGCCGTCGTTGGCCGGGTTGACGCCGAGGTCGGAGTCGCGGATGGCCCGCTCGATGTTGCCCATCGCGCCGATGTCGAAAGGCTGGATGAGGATGGTGCGGGCGTCCTGCGAGGAGAAGCTGGCGAGCTGCTGCAGCGGGGTCTGGGTGCCGTAGTAGTCGGCCGTGATCTTGGCGAACATCGCCGGGTTGGCACGGCCGGCCCGGATGGCGGCGAACTCCTCGCGCGTCGCCTCGACGGACTTGCCCATCTTGGCGTCGGCATCGTTCATGACGTCGTTGATCACGGTTGCTCTCTCTCCTCGTACGTCGTGGTGCTGGTGGCGCAGGCAGGTGGGGCGGGCCGGTCAGGCCGTGCTGCTCACCAGCGTGCCGATCTTCTCACCCCGCACCGCCCGCCCGATCGTGCCCGGGGTGGAGAGGTTGAAGAAGACGATGTCCATCCGGTTGTCGCGGGCCATGGCGATGCCGGTCGCGTCGGCGACCTTGAGGTCGCGCGCGAGGTACTCGTCGTAGCTCAGCTGGTCGAACTTCACCGCGTCGGGGTTGGTCTTGGGGTCGGAGTCGTAGACCCCGTCAACGCCCTGCTTGCCCATCAGGATCACCTCGCAGCGCGTCTCCAGCGCACGCTGGGCGGCGACGGTGTCGGTGGAGAAGAACGGCATGCCGGCGCCGGCACCGAAGATCACGACGCGACCCTTCTCCATGTGCCGGATGGCCCGGCGCGGGATGTAGGGCTCGGCGACCTGGCCCATCGTGATGGCCGTCTGCACGCGCGTCTCGACGCCGTGCTTCTCGATGAAGTCCTGGAGCGCGAGGCAGTTCATGACCGTGCCGAGCATGCCCATGTAGTCGGCGCGGGCCCGCTCCATTCCGCGGTGCTGGAGCTCGGCGCCGCGGAAGAAGTTGCCACCGCCCACGACGATCGCGATCTGGACGCCCGACTTGGCGACCTCGGCCACCTCGCCGGCCGTGGCATTGATGACGTCGAGGTCCAACCCCACCGCACCTCCGCCGAACACTTCACCGGAGAGCTTGAGCAGGACTCGCTTGTACGCCACGTGCATCCCTTCACAGCCAAACTGGGTGGGTCATCCGAAACCTACCGGACCGGACGGGGGCCGACGAACCCGGACTGTCCACGCGGGCGGGAGGCGTCGTACGAGCGGTGGCTGAGCCACCTTTCCGACGTCCCGAGGGTGGGTGGGGCACCACCGCCACCGTAGGTGCGACGAGGGGCCGTACGCGGTGTGGCGTACGACCCCTCGTCGGTGATCGGGTGAGGCGTGGCTCAGGCGCCGACCTCGAAGCGGGCGAACCGCTTCACGGTGGTGCCGGCCTCGTCGAGGACGGCCTTGACCGACTTCTTCGACTCGGTGACCGACTCCTGCTCGAGCAGGACGATCTCCTTGAAGAACCCACCGAGGCGACCCTCGACGATCTTGGCGATCGCCTGCTCGGGCTTGCCCTCCTCGCGGGTCTTCTGCTCGGCGATGGAGCGCTCGGACTCGACGACGTCGGCCGGGACCTCGTCGCGGGTGAGGTACTGGGCCTTCATCGCGGCGATCTGCATCGCGGCGGCGCGGGCGGCAGCCTCGTCGCCCTCGAACTCCACGAGCACGCCGACGGCGGGCGGGAGGTCGGCGGCACGCTTGTGCATGTAGGTGACGGTGGTGCCGTCGAAGTAGGCGACCTCGCCCAGCTCGATCTTCTCGCCGATGGTGATGGCCAGGTCCTCGACGACCTCGCCGACGGTCTTGCCGTCGAGCTCGGCCGCCTTGAGGGCAGCGGTGTCGGTGGCCTTGACGGAGTCGGCGACATCGGCGATCTGCTGCGCCTTGGCGATGAAGTCCTCGTTCTTGGCGACGAAGTCGGTCTCGCTCTTGAGCTCGACGAGGGCGTTGCCGGAGGTGGCGACGAGGCCTGCAGCGGTCTCACGCTCGGCGCCGCGGGCGGCGGCCTTGGCGGCACCCTTGACGCGGAGCAGCTCGACGGCCTTGTCGAAGTCGCCGTCCGCCTCGGTCAGCGCCTTCTTGCAGTCCATCATCCCGGCCTGGGTCAGCTCACGGAGCTTCTTGACGTCGGCGGCGGTGAAGTTGGCCATGGTCCTTCTTCCTTTGATCCAGGGGTTCGCGGGCCGGCTCGAGGCGAGCCCGCGGTGGGTGGGACGACGCGGGGCGCCGGCCGCGGACGTGAGCCCGCGGCCGGCGTACCTGCTCAGTCCTTCTTGTCGGCCTCGGCCTCGGCGGGCGCCTCGGTGGCGGCGGCCTCGGTCTCGGCGGGCGCCTCGGCGGGGGCCTCGGTGGCGGCCTCGGCCTCGGCGGGCGCCTCGGTCGCGGTCTCGGCGGGCGCCTCGGTCGCGGTCTCGGCGGGCGCCTCGGTCGC
>NZ_JBFUJV010000036.1:0-28833 GCF_056401175.1 Nocardioides sp. P4_G10
AGCTGGCCGAGGACCTCCAGGACTCGATCGCACCCGGCCATTCCGGAATCGTGGCTCTCGTCTCCGACCCCAGGGCGGTGAAGATCCGCGAGGCGCTCGCCCTGGCCGATGCGGTCGTGGAGCGGACGGTCGACAAGGTGGCGGCCGAGGACATCAAGGCTGCAGCCAAGGAGGCCGAGGCTGAGGAGAAGGCCGCCGAGAAGTAGCCCGTGGCATGTGGGGCCGGGGCCTTCGGCGTGTCGGACGACCACAACTGCTGGTACGACGAGGCTCCCCGCGGCGTGCGAGCGGTGCGCCGGGACTTGTGGTCGTCCGACGCACCGCCGTCAGGGAACGGCGCCACCACTCAGGTCTCTCATCGGACCGAGCGAGCGACGGGCCCGGTCAGGTCTCCATGGCTTCGGGGAGGCTGACGGCGTCGTCGTCGCCGAGGAGGGTCGTGTAGCTGAGACCGGCGATGAGGCCGCCGACGGCGGGCGCGAGGATGAACAGCCACAGCTGAGCGATCGCGTCACTGCCGGCGAACAGACCGACGCCGATCGACCGCGCCGGGTTCACCGACGTGTTCGTCACCGGGATGCTGATCAGGTGGATCAGGGTCAGACTGAGGCCGATGGCCAGGGGCGCGAGCCCCTTGGGAGCGCGGCTGTCGGTGGCACCGAGGATCACCCACAGGAAGACCGCGGTCAGCAGCACCTCGATGACCAGGCACGCGAGCAGGTTGTAGCCCATGGGTGAGCGATCCCCGTAGCCGTTCGAGGCGAAGCCGCTCTCCTGCGCGGAGAACCCGTCCAGCCCGTTGGCCACGACGAGCAGGACGGCGCCGGCCGCGATCCCGGCGACCACCTGGGTGGCGATGTAGAAGGGCGTCTCCCTCCACGGGATCCGACCGCCCGCCGCCGCGCCGAGGGTGACAGCGGGGTTGAAGTGGCCGCCCGAGATGTGGCCGACGGCGTACGCCATCGTGAGGACGGTCAGGCCGAAGGCGAGGGCGACTCCGAGCCACCCGACGCCGACGTCCGTGTTGGTGGTGGCCAGGACGGCCGTCCCGCACCCGCCGAACACGAGGACGAAGGTGCCGAGGAACTCGGCCGCGAGGCGCTTGCCCATGCTCGGTGCGACTGCCATGACATCTCCTCCACTACGTGGCCCCCGGTGCAAGCTCGCACGAGGGCACTCGCACGCTAGGCCTGCCCACGCCCGGACGGGTCACCTGAGAAGGGTGACTCGTGCCTCAGGCGGTGGGCCGTCTCCGGATGCCGAACGCCGTGAACAACAGCGCCACCACTGCGGTCACGCACAGGAGGATCAGTCCGACCGTGTAGCTGTGGTCGGCCTCGTTGTACGTCGCACCCATCACGAGCGGCGGGAAGAACCCGCCGAGACCACCGGCGGCCCCGACCAGGCCGGACACGCTGCCGACACGTTCGCGAGGTGCCAACGCGGCGACCCAGGCGAACACGCCGCCCGTGCCGAGCCCGAGAAACGCGGCGAGCACCACGAACGCCAGCCCGGCAGGCACCTCGGGCGCAGGCTGGAGCGCGACCACGATCGCCATGACGGCTGCACCGGCGAAGGAGGTGATGGCGACGGCGCGGGGACCGACCTTGTCGGCCAGGACGCCACCGACGGGCCGGGCGATGACCGCGGCGATGGCGAACCCGGCGGTGCGCGTGCCGGCCTGGGTGAGGTCGAACGAGTAGACGTCCTTGAGGTAGGTGGGCAGGTAGGTCGAGAAGGCGACGAACCCGCCGAAGGCCACGGCGTACAGGAAGGACATCTGCCAGGTCACCGGCAGCTTCGCCGCGGCGACGAGCTTGGGGACGACCGGGTCGGTGTTGGGCGCCCACTGCGGCGAGTCGCGCATCGCCGACCAGACGATGAGGGCGACGACCACCAGGGCGACCGCGATGATCGCGTGGGTCACGTTGTAGCCGAACCAGTTCACGAACCGGGGCGTGAAGAACGACGACAGCGCCGTGCCACCCATGCCGGCGCCGAAGACGCCGGTGGCGAAGCCGCGCCGGTCGGCACCGAACCACGCGTTGACGAAGGGGATGCCGACCGCGAACGTCGTGCCGCCGATGCCGAGGAAGAAGCCGAAGAGCAGCAGCAGCCCGTAGGACCCCTGGTCGCCCGCGAACGCCACCAGCAGCACGAACGGCGACGTCGCCACGAGCAGCACGGTGAACATCAGCCTGCCGCCGAACCGGTCGGTCAGCGCACCCGCGAGGATCCGGCCGAGGGAGCCCACCAGCACCGGCGTGGCGACGAGCAGCGACTTCTGGCCCGAGGTCAGCCCCAGCTCCTCGGTGTAGCGCACACCGAGCGGCGCGATCATGTTCCACGCCCAGAAGCTGATCGTGAAGGCGAGCGTGGCCAGCGCGAGGTTCTTCGCCTGTCCCTGCTTGATGTCCTGCAGGACGGCAGCGGAGTCCGTCATCGTGTGCTCCTGTCACGGTCGGGCGTGCCGACCGGGCTCCAGCCGGCGCGGGGCCGACCGGTCGGCGCCGGCGTACGGGCGTCGCGGCTGCGGTAGACGATGTAGGGCCGGAACAGGTAGTGGACCGGCGCGGTGAAGGCGTGCACGAGCCGCGTGAAGGGCCACGCCGCGAACAGCAGCATCGCGACCAGGACGTGGGCGTGGAACTGGATCGGCGCCGCCGCCATGGCGTCGACGTCCGGCTGCAGCAGCCAGATGGAGCGGAACCACGGGGAGACGGTCTCGCGGTAGTTGTGGGCCTCGTGCCCGGCGCCGACGGCGACCAGGGTGGTCCACAGGCCGAGCATGATGGCGCCCACGAGCAGGACGTACATGACCTTGTCGTTGACCGTGGTGGCCATGAAGACCGGACCGGTGAGGCGACGTCGGACGACCAGGATGAGGATGCCGGCCAGGGTGCAGAAGCCGGCGATCCCGCCGAAGAGGAGGGCGTTGAAGTGGTAGATGCCCTCGGTCACTCCGACGGCCTCGGTCCAGGACTCGGGGATGACGAGACCCCCGACGTGCCCGATGAAGACGACGAGGATGCCGAAGTGGAACAGCGGCGACCCGATCCTCAGCAGTCGCGACTCGTAGAGCTGGGAGGAGCGGGTGGTCCAGCCGAACTTGTCGTAGCGGTAGCGCCAGATGGTGCCGAGCACCAGCGTGGCGATGACGAGGTAGGGCAGCACGCCCCACAGCAGGACGTCCATCAACGCCCTCCGATCTGCGAGAGCGGCAGCAGCCGCGGGTCGTCGTGTCCGAGGTAGGGCTCGAGGCCGACCGTCTCCATCGGAGGCGGACCGACCATCGCCTGGACGGCGGCACGGTCGGCGGGTGACTCCCCCGGCAGGGTCGCGCACACGGCAGCCACCACGGCGGCGTACGTGGTGGCCTGCCCGCCCCGCTCCTCCTCGAGACCGATGCGGAGCAGCTCGAGGCTGGGGCGGTACTCCCGGAGCAGCCTCTCCCCCGCCTCCGGATCGGCCACCGCCGCGAACTCCAGCACCATCGGCAGGAAGTCGGGCAGCTCGCCTGCCGTGTCGACGAGGAACCCACTGGCTCGGTAGACCGCCTTGAAGGTGCCCAGCACCTCGCCGCGGCGACGGGTGTCACCGTCGGTCCAGTAGGACAGGTAGAGCGCATGGCGGCGCGAGATGTCGAAGACGTCGACGTAGCGCCGCTGCAGCTCGCCGAGAGGGATCGTCTCGAGCTCGTCGAGCAGCGCGTCGAGGTGCGTCACGTCGTGCTCGGCCAGGGCCGTCCGGAGCACGGGGACCCGCTCGACGAGGACCTCGTCGGGGTAGGACAGGCACCACGACGCGGCCTGCCGTACGACGCGCCGCCGCTGCTGTGCTGTCCGCTCGGACCTGCCACGTCGGAGCATCATCGCGGCTCGTCCTCGCGCTGGTCGGCGCGCTTGGGTGGGAACAGGCCCGGTGGGGCGCCGTTGCCGTCCCAGTTGAGCAGGTTGACCCGGCCGCGCAGCTCCTCGTCACCGGCCGGTGCGTCGGTGGTCTGGCGCTGCTTGAGGGCGTGGAAGTTCTCGACCGCCACCGGCACCGGTCGACCGCTGGCCTCGCCGAACGGACCGGAGTCGTACATGCCGGGTCCCTCGTCGAAGTCCAGGGAGCAGCCCAGCTCCTCGAGGTCGTGGGCCTGCTCGACGTGGGCCTTCGGGATGACGTAGCGCTCGTCGTACTTGGCGATGGCCATGAGGCGGTACATCTCGTAGAGCGACTCCTCGCTCATCCCCACCGCGGCGGGGATGGAGGCGTCGGGCTCGCGGCCGAGGTTGAGGCCGCGCATGTAGGCGCGCATGGCGGCGAGCTTGCGCAGCACGCCGTCGATGACCTCGGTGTCCCCGGCGGTGAAGAGCTCGGCGAGGTACTCGACCGGGATCCGCAGCGCCTCGATGGCACCGAAGAGGACGTCGCTGTCCTCGGCGTCGTGGCCCTGCTCGGTGAGCAGGTCGACGACCGGCGACAGCGGCGGGACGTACCAGACCATCGGCATCGTGCGGTACTCCGGGTGCAGCGGCAGCGCGACGCGGTACTTCTTCGCCAGTGCGTAGACCGGGGATCGCCGTGCGGCGTCCAGCCAGTCCTCCGGGATGCCCTGCTCCCGCGCGGCCGCGATGACCACGGGGTCCTCCGGGTCGAGGATGAGGTCCATCTGGGCCTCGTAGAGGTCCCGGTCGTCGGGCACCGACGCCGCCGCCGTGACCTGGTCGGCGTCGTACAGGAACAGCCCGAGGTAGCGCAGCCGGCCCACGCACGTCTCCGAGCACACGGTCGGGATGCCGACCTCGATGCGGGGGTAGCAGAACGTGCACTTCTCGGCCTTGCCGGACTTGTGGTTGAAGTAGATCTTCTTGTACGGGCAGCCGGTGATGCACTGGCGCCAGCCGCGGCAGCGGTCCTGGTCGACCAGCACGATGCCGTCCTCTGAGCGCTTGTAGATCGCGCCCGACGGGCAGGACGCCATGCAGGCCGGGTTGAGGCAGTGCTCGCAGATCCGGGGCAGGTAGAACATGAACGTCTGCTCGAACTCGAACTTGATCTTGTCCTCGGACTCGCGCCGGATCCGTTGGACGATCGGGTCGAGGTGCCCCATCTCGGAGGCGCCCGCGAGGTTGTCGTCCCAGTTGGCCGACCACGTGACCTTCGTGTCCTCGCCGGTGATGAGCGACTTCGGGCGGGCCACCGGGAAGTCGTCGCCCAGGGGCGCCTCGACGAGGGTCTTGTAGTCGTAGGTCCACGGCTCGTAGTAGTCGCCGAGCTCGGGCTGGACCGGGCTGGCGAAGATCGACAGCAGGCGCTTGAGGCGTCCGCCGGTCCTGAGCTGCAGGCGACCCCGCTTGTCGAGCTCCCAGCCGCCCTTCCACTTCTCCTGGTCCTCGTGGCGGCGCGGGTAGCCCTGCCCGGGTCGGGTCTCGACGTTGTTGAACCAGATGTACTCGGTCCCGGCCCGGTTGGTCCACGCCTGCTTGCAGGTGACCGAGCAGGTCTGGCAGCCGATGCACTTGTCGAGGTTCATCACCATGCCCATCTGGGCCATGACTCGCATGGTCACTTCTCCTTGGTCAGGCTCGTCGCGAGCGGCGTCTGGGTGGATGAGCTGCAAGGCGGAGGAGGTGGCCATGACGGAGTCATTGCCGACGACGACAACGCAGCAGATCGCCGCCCAGGCGTCGCGCAGCAGAGCGCTGACCGAGGAGAGGTGGCCATCAGTACGTCACCTCCTGTGACCGCTTGCGGATCGTGGAGACCATGTCGCGCTGGTTGCCGGTGGGGCCGAGGTAGTTGAACGTGTAGGACAGCTGTGCGTAGCCGCCGATGAGGTGCGTGGGCTTGACCAGCAGCCGGGTCACCGAGTTGTGGATGCCGCCACGCCGTCCGGTGGCCTCCGACTTCGGCACATCGATGGTGCGCTCCTGCGCGTGGTGGACGTAGACCACGCCCTGCGGCATCCGGTGGCTGACGATCGCCCGGGCGACGAGGACGCCGTTGGCGTTGGTGGCCTCGACCCAGTCGTTGTCGTGCACGTCGATCGCGCCGGCGTCCTGGGGGCTCATCCAGACGGTGGGCCCGCCGCGGCTCAGCGACAGCATGAACAGGTTGTCCTGGTACTCGGAGTGGATGGACCACTTCGAGTGCGGCGTCAGGTAGCGCACCGTGATCTGCAACGCCCCGTCCGGGCCGAGCGCCGGCTCGCCGAAGAGCCGCTGCATGTCCAGCGGGGGCCGGTAGGTCGGGAGGGCCTCGCCGAGGTCGGTCATCCAGTCGTGGTCGAGGTAGAAGTGCATGCGGCCGGTCAGCGTGTGGAACGGCTTGAGGCGCTCGATGTTGACGGTGAACGGGGCGTAGCGACGTCCGCCGGTCTCCGAGCCGGACCACTCCGGCGAGGTGATCACCGGCACCGGCGCCGCCTGGGTGTCGGCGAAGCTGATCCGCTTCTCCTCCGACCCCTCGGCCAGGTCGTGCAGCTTCTTCCCGACCCGCTTCTCGAGCGTCTTGAATCCCTGCACGGCGAGCGCGCCGTTGGTCGTGCCGGAGAGGCGCAGGATGGCCTCGGCCATCTTCTTGTCGGTGTCGATGGCCGGGCGACCGGCGCCGGCTCCGTGGGACATGACGCCGTTGCTGTGGCCCAGCGCCTCCACCTGCTCGCCGACGTCGAAGGTGACGTTCTTGACGGTGAAGCCCAGGGAGTCGGCGAGCGGCCCGATGCTGGCGAGCTTGTCGGCGATCGCGGTGTAGTCGCGCTCGACCACTTGGTACACCGGGCGGGTGTGGTCGGGGTCGAGCGGTGTCTCACCCGGGGTGTCGTGCTGCAGCGGGACGCTCACCAGGTCCTTGCGCGTGCCGAGGTGGTCCTCGGCCAGCTCGGAGAGCCGCCGGGCGAGGGCGTGGAAGGCCTCGAAGTCGGTGCGCGCCTCCCACGGCGGGTCGATCGCCGGACTGAACGCGTGCACGAACGGGTGCATGTCGGTCGAGGACAGGTCGTGCTTCTCGTACCAGGTCGCCGCGGGCAGCACGACGTCGGAGAGCAGCGTCGTCGACGTCATCCGGAAGTCGGCGCTCACCAGGAGGTCGAGCTTCCCCTCGGGCGGGTCCTCGTGCCAGGCGACCCTGGAGGGGCGCGGGGTCTCGGGGTTCTCCCCGCCCTCGCCGTCGGTGCCCAGGAGGTTGGAGTGGGTGCCGAGGAGGTTCTTCAGGAAGTACTCGTTGCCCTTGGCGCTCGAGCCGAACAGGTTGGAGCGCCACAGCACGAGCGTGCGCGGCCACGACTCCGGTGCGTCGACGTCCGCGATGGCCGGCTTGAGGTCGCCGCGGTCCAGCGCGTCGGCGACGTACGCCGCCGGGGTGGCGGCCTCACCGGCCTCGACCGCCGCGGTCGCGGCGTCGGCCACGTCCATCGGGTTCTGGTCGAACTGCGGGTAGAACGGCATCCACCCCCGCGCGGCCGACTCAGCGATCGTGTCGGCGGTGTGCATGCCGCTCAGGTGGCCCTTGGCCAGCGGCGAGCCCAGCGAGTCGGCGGAGTAGCCGTCGGTGCGCCACTGGCCGGTGTGCATGTACCAGAACGACGTACCGGTCATGGTCCGCGGTGGGCGGCTCCAGTCCAGGCCGTTGGCCAGCGAGATCCACCCAGTGATCGGGCGGCACTTCTCCTGCCCGACGTAGTGGGCCCAGCCACCGCCGTTGCGGCCCATCGAGCCGGTGAGGATGAGCAGCGACAGGATCGCCCGGTAGGTCGCATCGCCGTGGAACCACTGGCAGATGCCGGCGCCCATGATGATCATGGACCGGCCGCCCGACTCCTCGGCGTTGCGGGCGAACTCGCGTGCGATGCGGATGCACTGCTCGGCCGGAACCTTCGTCCGCTCGGCCTGCCAGGCCGGTGTGTACGGCGTCTCCGCGTCGTCGTAGCCGGTCGGCCACTCCCCCGGCAGCCCATCACGGGCGACGCCGTACTGGGCCAGCATCAGGTCGAAGACCGTGGTCACCAGGTGGTCGCCCACGCGGCGGGCCGGCACGCCTCGGCGCAGCACCGACCCGGACCCGTCGGCGTCGACGAAGGCCGGCAGGAGCACCTCGACCGCCTCGCTGCCCTCGCCGGCCAGTGTGAGCACCGGCGAGACGCCCTCGAGGTCGAGGTTCCACTTCCCGACACCGGACGCGGCGTAGCGGAAGCCCATCGACCCGTTGGGCACCACCGGCTCCCCGGTCGTGCCGTCGAGGAGCACGGTCTTCCACCGGTCCTCGTCGGCCGTGCGGCCGAGGTCCTGGGCGGTGAGGAACTTGCCGGGCACCAGGCCAGGCCCGGACTCGGCACCGTCGTGCTCGTCGAGGCGGACCAGGAAGGGCAGGTCGGTGTACTGATGCACGTAGTCGACGAAGAACGGCGTGCGGCGCTCGACGAAGAACTCCTTGAGCAGCACGTGACCCATGGCCATCGCCAGGGCCGCGTCGGTGCCGGCCTGGGCGGGCATCCACTCGTCGGCGAACTTGGTGTTGTCGGCGTAGTCGGGGCTGACGGTGACGACCTTGGTGCCGCGGTAGCGGACCTCGGCCATCCAGTGCGCGTCCGGCGTGCGGGTGACGGGGACGTTGGAACCCCACATCATCAGGTAGGTCGCATCCCACCAGTCACCGGACTCCGGGACGTCGGTCTGGTCGCCGAAGACCTGGGGGCTCGCGACCGGCAGGTCGGCGTACCAGTCGTAGAACGACGTCATCACGCCGCCGATGAGCTGCACGAAACGGGTGCCGACGCAGTGCGACACCATCGACATGGCCGGGATCGGCGAGAAGCCGGTGCACCGGTCCGGGCCGTGGTGCTTGATCGTGTGGACGTGCGCGGCCGCGACCATGTCGATCGCGTCGGTCCAGCTGACCCGCACCAGGCCGCCCTTGCCCCGGGCGCGTTGGTAGCGGCGGCGCTTGTCCGGGTCGCCGACGATCTCGCCCCACGCCAGCACGGGGTCACCGAGGCGTTCGCGTGCCTCGCGGAACATCTCGACCAGCACGCCGCGCGCGTACGGGTAGCGCACCCGTGTCGGCGAGTAGGTGTACCAGGAGAAGGCAGCGCCCCGCGGACATCCGCGGGGCTCGTACTCCGGTCGGTCGGGGCCGACCGAGGGGTAGTCCGTCTGCTGGCTCTCCCAGGTGATGATCCCGTCCTTGACGTAGACCTTCCACGAGCACGAGCCGGTGCAGTTCACCCCGTGGGTCGAGCGCACCACCTTGTCGTGGCTCCACCTGTCCCGGTAGAAGACGTCACCCGCACGGCCACCCTCCCGAAACACCGCGCGTCCGTCGTCGGACTCCTCCCAGCGCGTGAAGAACCGCCCTGCACGCAGCAGCGCGTCGCTCCCGGGACCATCCACGTGGTGCCGCCCGGTCGGAGCGTGCACCCCGGGGTCGCCGGCCGAGGGATCACCTCGTCGAGGTGCCACGGGTCGCAACCGTCAGCAGCACCACGGAGTCGGCCTCGGCGTGCAGGTCGTGCCTGCGGGGCGGGACCAGGAGGTAGTCCCCCGCGTACGCCGTCCACGCATCGTCTCCGGCCTGCAGGCGCACCTGCCCGGCGAGGACCTGCAGGGTGGCCTCGCCCGGCGACTCGTGCTCGCCCAAGGAGGCGTTCCGGGTGAGCGCGATGACGGTCTGCCGCAGGTCGTGTGCCTGTCCGCCGTAGATCGTGCGCGCCGCTCGATGGCTGGTGGCCGAACCTGCCTCGGTCAACAGCTCGTCGACCAGGGCGGTGAGGGACTGCGTCGGCTGCAAGGTGTGCACGGATGGGTCCTTTCAGTGGCAGGCACGAGGTCGTGCCCACATGCTGGTGTGGGTCCGGGACCCCCTGGGAGTGCCGAAGGTCCCGTGCGGCCCGGGCTGGAGGTCCCATCGGCGTACGACGTGAGGAGTACGCACGTCAGGAGTCGTGACCGGGCGGTCGGTAGAGCTGTTCCACCGCAGCCCCGATGTCCTGGTCGAGCTGCTCGACCGGCTCCACGTACAACCGGGCCGAGGCGATCTGCTCGTCGCGGATCGTGGCGATGATGACCCCCCGCATGGCGAAGACCGCGCCATCGCGGTGGTGGCCGTGCCAGGAGAACTCGCCCCACTCGACGTCCCGATCACGGCAGGTCGCCAGGAGCTCACCCCGGAAGTCCGGGACCCCTGCGAAGACCGAGGACCAGTTCTCGTGGACCTGGGCTCGCCCCGTGAACTGGCGACCGGGGTGCGCCGGCTGCTCGCTCCGGTAGTCGGGCGCGAAGCACGACGCGAACAGCTCGACGTCGTGGGCGTTCTGGGCATCGGTGAGGCGCTCGAGCAGCGTGCGCATGACGTCGAGCCTAGGAGCCGGGTGCGACGCCGCGCCTCCCCCGGCAAGGGCGAGGTCCTCGGCCGTTCCACGCCTGGTTCCCTCGCGCGCACACCCGAGCAAGACTCGTCGGGAAGGAGGAACGATGCATCCCGAGTCCATCCCACTCCAGGCCTTCGAGGCCATGGTCGTCGACGCCCTGGACTCGTTGCCCGACTGGGTGATCCCGATCGTGGCCGAGATCGCCGTCCTCGTCGAGGACGACCAGCCTCCCGACGAACAGCGACCGGGCGTCCTGTGCCTCGGGCTCTACCGAGGGATTCCCCGGACCAGTCACTACGGGCGTGCGCCCGGCACGCTTCCCGACACCATCACGCTCTACCGCAACCCGATCCTCGCGGTGTGCGAGCACCCCGAGGACGTGGCGCCACGGGTGCGCAAGGTGCTGGTGCACGAGGTGGGGCACGCCATGGGCATCGAGGAGGACGAGCTCCGGGCGCTGGGCTGGCACTGAGGCGCGGCCGAAGAGTCACCCTTCCCGGGTGAGGCACGCGACCGCCGGGTCGCCGACGTTGGATGTCTCGACGAGTCCCACGTGCGTGCCGTCGTCGCCCGGTCAGGTGTGCCCGGGCCCACGGGCCCTCGCGGCTCGGCCGCTGGCGGGCAGCTGCCCCTACCGAAGGAGCACCACATGGCGGACAGGCCGAACATCCTGATCATCTGGGGCGACGACATCGGGGTGAGCAACCTGAGCTGCTACAGCGACGGGGTGATGGGCTACCGGACCCCTCACATCGACCGCATCGCCGACGAGGGGGTGCGCTTCACCGACTACTACGGCGAGCAGAGCTGCACGGCGGGTCGCGCGGCGTTCATCACCGGTCAGAACCCGTACCGCACGGGCCTGACCAAGGTCGGGATGCCTGGCATGGACGTCGGGCTGAGGGCCGAGGACCCCACGATCGCGACCGCCCTCAAGGCGCTCGGCTACGCCACGGGGCAGTTCGGCAAGAACCACTTCGGCGACCGCGACGAGTTCCTCCCCACCATGCACGGCTTCGACGAGTTCTTCGGCAACCTCTACCACCTCAACGCCGAGGAGGAGCCCGAGCTCGACGACTACCCGCCCGAGGAGGACTTCCCCGACTTCCGCAAGAACTTCGGCCCACGGGGCGTCATCCACTCGTGGGCGAACGGCGACGGCACGCAGCGCATCGAGGACACCGGCCCGCTCACGAAGGAGCGGATGAAGACCATCGATGACGAGGTCGTCCCCGAGGCGCTGCGGTTCATGACCGACGCCCGGGCCGACGACACGCCGTTCTTCGTCTGGCTCAACACCACGCACATGCACTTCCGCACCCACGTCAAGGACGGCAGCCGCGGCCGGGCCGGACGGTGGCAGTCGGCGTACCACGACACGATGTGCGACCACGACGACCTGGTCGGCGACGTCCTGGCCTTCCTCGACGACAACGGGCTGGCCGAGGACACGATCGTCATGTACTCGACCGACAACGGTCCCCACATGAACTCGTGGCCCGATGCCGGCATGACGCCGTTCCGGAGCGAGAAGAACTCGAACTGGGAGGGCGCGTACCGGGTGCCCGCCGTGGTGCGGTGGCCCGGACGGATCCCGGCAGGCACGGTGCTGAACGGGATCGTCAGTCACAACGACTGGTTCGTCACCCTCCTCGCTGCGGCCGGGGACACCGACGTCGCGGACCGGCTGAAGCAGGGCACCGACCTGGGCGGGACGACGTACAAGGTGCACCTCGACGGGCACGACCAGCTGGACTACATCACCGGCGCGGCGGAGGACAGCCCGCGCAAGCACTTCTTCTACGTCTCCGACGACGGCGACCTCACCGCGCTGAGGTACGACAACTGGAAGCTGGTCTTCCTCGAGCAACGCGCGCCCGGGACGCTGCGGGTGTGGGCCGAACCGTTCACCGAGCTGCGGGTGCCGAAGATGTTCAACCTCCGCACCGACCCCTACGAGCGCGCCGACATCACGTCCAACACCTACTACGACTGGTGCCTGGACCACGCCTGGTTGCCGATCCCGGCACAGGTGTACGTCTCCCGGATGATCGCGTCCCTGGCCGAGTTCCCGGCCCGGCAGGAACCACCCAGCTTCAGCATCGACCGGGTGCTCGAGAAGCTCAAGGCCGGCGTTGGCAGCACCTGAGATGGCCGTCGACCTTCCGGGCGGAGTCTTCGCGATGGGGTCCGACGACCACTACCCCGAGGAGGCGCCGACCCACCGCGTGCGCGTCGCCGCGTTCTCGATCGACCCGACCACGGTGACGAACGCCGAGTTCGCGGCGTTCGTGGCCGAGACCGGCTACGTGACCGTGGCCGAGCGCGCCCCCGACCCGGCCGACTTCCCGGACGCGCCGGCCGCGAGCCTGCAACCGGGCTCGATGGTCTTCGTCCCCACCCGCGGGCCGGTGGACCTGCGCCACCTCAGCCAGTGGTGGCGCTGGAAGCCCGGTGCCAGCTGGAGGCACCCGCGAGGACCGACGAGCTCCGTCGACCGGCTGCTCGACCATCCCGTGGTGCACGTCGCCCACGAGGACGCCCTCGCCTACGCGTCCTGGGTGGGGGCGTCGCTGCCGACCGAGGCCGAGTGGGAGTACGCCGCCCGCGGCGGCCTCGACGGGACGGCGTACACCTGGGGTGAGGACGCCCGGCCCGAAGGAAAGGTGATGGCCAACACCTGGGACGGTCCCGACTTCCCCTGGCGCAGCTCCGGCGAGAGCGGGTTCCTGCGCACCGCGCCGGTCGGCAGCTTCCCGGCCAACGGCTACGGGCTCTTCGACATGGCCGGCAACGTCTGGGAGTGGACGGACGACTGGTGGACGAGCCGACACCCCGACGACGCAGGCTCTCCGTGCTGCGCGCCGGACAACCCGCGTGGCGGTGACCTCCAGGCGAGCTACGACCCGGCGCAGCCGCAGTTCCGCGTCGGGCGGAAGGTCATCAAGGGCGGCTCCCACCTGTGCGCCGACACCTACTGCCTGCGCTACCGGCCCGCCGCGCGGCGACCGCAGCCGATCGACACGGGCATGAGCCACGTGGGCTTCCGCTGCGTGCGACGCCCCGGCCCCGCATCCGGGGAGGCCGACCATGCCTGACGACCTGCTCCCCTCCTGGCGCCCCGGGCCCACCCGTGAGGCGCTCGTGTCGTTCCTCGACGACGTGCTCGACGTGCCGACGGAGGAGCGGGTCGCGTGCCTCGACAACGACGGCACCCTCTGGTGCGAGCGCCCGAGCTACGTGCAGCTCGACTTCTTCGTCGACACGCTGAGGTCCAGGGCGTCCGAGCCCGACTTCACGCACACCCCTGAGTTCGACGCGCTCCTCGGCCACGACACGGCCGCGATGGGCGAGCTCGGCCTGGAACGCATCGCCCTGGCCCTGACCAGCCTGTGCGAGGGCATCTCGCCCGAGGAGTTCACCAGCCGGGTCCGTACGTTCATGTCGGTCGCCCAGCACCCGACACTCGGTCGTCCGCTGCTCCGCTGCGTGTACCAGCCGATGCTGGAGCTGATCGACGAGCTCCGGCGCCGGGACGTCACGGTCACCCTCGTCACCGGCGGCGGGACCGAGTTCGTCCGTGCCGTCAGCCAGCAGCTGTACGGCGTGCCTCCCGAGGCCGTCGTCGGCACGCTCATCGGCTACCACCTCAGCCGCGGCGACGACGGGGCACCCCGCCTGCTCCGGACCGGTCGTCCGGCAGGCGGGGCCAACGAGGGCGCCGCCAAGGTGAGCAACATCCAGAGCCAGCTGGGCCGACGCCCGCTCCTCGTCGCGGGGAACTCCGGGGGCGACCGGGAGATGCTGGAGTGGGCGGCGTCGGGCCCGGGCCCCGCCCTCGCCCTGCTGGTCGACCACGACGACGCGGAGCGCGAGTTCGCCTACGTGAGCCGTGCCGAGACGTTCGCCGAGCCGGAGCCGATCACGGAGGTCGGAGCCCGGCTGGGGTGGACGGTGGTCAGCATGGCGGCCGACTGGGCGACCGTCTTCCCGTCCGTGAGTCCCGAGCCCTAGGCGGTCGACATCGATGCGACGGGTGGGGAGATGACGCGACAACCGACGGCCACGGCCGAGTTGGGACGGCTCACGACGATCAACCTCGTCGCGGCCGTGGCGTTCATCCTCGGCGGCAGCCTCTTCGCCCTGGGCGCGGTCTTCGCGCAGCTCGGGGAGGTCGCCCTGCTGACGGTCAACGTCACCTACCTGGTGGGGGGCTTCTTCTTCAGCCTCGGCGGCTACGCGTCGGTCCTCCTCGCGATCAACAGCGGGACCGGCGACGTCGGGACCGCGCGAGCGCACGTGCTGTGGTGGCGCTACCAGCCAGAACGGCGCGACTGGCTGAGCGCCACCGTGCTGTTCGTCGGGACGTTGCTGTTCGCGGTGAGCCTCGTCGCGGCGTTCGCGGAGGGGCTCACCCCCCGCCAGTCCAACGGCTGGATCTGGTTTCCGGACATCCTCGGCTGCATCTGCTTCCTCGTGTCCGGCCACCTCGCGATGCTCGAGGTGGGCGGGGGTCGCGTCGGCGTGCACGTCCATGCGCTCACGTGGTGGGTGGTGGCGGTCAACCAGCTCGGTTCGATCCTGTTCTTCCTCGCCGGGCTCGCGGCATTCGTACGACCGGCGACCTCCGCCGCGGTCGACGCCGGACTGGTCAACTGGGGCACCTTCTCCGGGGCCGTGTGCTTCGCGGCCGGTGGCTTCCTGCAAGTTCTCGACAAGCCAACCTCGACAAGAACGGTGGTGCGGAAAACGCCATGACAAACCTGAGCCAGTCAGCAGCCGAAGCGCTGTACGGCAACCGGTTCCTGACGGAGAAGGCGCCCTCGACGTCGTTCCCGCAGACCGGGATGCGCCCGACCGACGCCATGCGACTCCTCGACGAGGACCTGAACCTCGAAGGCGATCCTCAGCGCAACCTCGCGACCTTCGTCACGACCTGGATGGAGCCCGAGGCGCAGCGGATCATCGCCGAGAACCTGCACCGCAACTTCATCGACCACGCCGAGTACCCGATCTCCGCGGAGATCGAGCAACGCTGCATCCGGATGCTGGCGGACCTCTTCAACGCCCCCGGCCCCACGACGGGCTGTCGCACCCAGGGGTCGTCCGAGGCGATCATGCTCGGCGCGCTCTCCCTGAAGTGGAAGTGGAAGGAACGCCGTCAGGCCGCGAACCTGCCGACGGACCGACCGAACCTCGTGTTCGGAGGCGACGTCCACGTGGTGTGGGAGAAGTTCTGCCGCTACTTCGACGTCGAGCCGCGCATCGTCCCGCTCGAGGAGAGCAAGTACACGATCGGCCCCGAGGACGTGGAGCCGCACATCGACGAGAACACCATCGGCGTCGCGGCCGTCCTGGGCACCACCTTCACCGGCCACATGGACGACATCGTCGGCATCAACGACCTGCTGCTCGACATCCGGAACCGGCGCGACCTGGACGTCCCGCTCCACGTGGACGGCGCCAGCGGCGGGTTCGTGTGGCCGTTCCTCTACCCCGACTCGCGCTGGGACTTCCGCCTCGAGCAGGTGCGCTCCATCAACGTGTCCGGTCACAAGTACGGGCTCGTGTATCCCGGCATCGGCTGGCTGGTCTTCCGCGAGGAGTCCGACCTCGCCAAGGACCTGGTCTTCTACGAGAACTACCTCGGCAAGCTCGACGCCACGTTCACCCTGAACTTCTCGACGGGTGCCTCGATGGTGCTGGCGCAGTACTACAACTTCGTCCGTCTGGGCCGCGACGGCTACACCTACGTGATGAAGCAGATGCAGCAGAACGCCCAGGCGCTGGCGTCCAACCTGCGTGACAGCGGCCGTTTCGAGGTGATCGGCGCCGGCGAGGAGCAGCTGCCGCTGGTGGCCTTCCGGCTCTCGGGCGAGCACGCGTCGTACGACGAGTCCGACATCGCGTGGCAGCTGTCCGCGGAGCGGGGCTGGATGGTGCCGGCGTACACGCTCCCCCCGAACGCCGAGCGGGTGAAGATCATGCGGGCGCTGGTGAAGGAGACCATGAGTCGCGAGCAGGTCGAACGGCTGACCCGTGACATCGCGGACGCGTGCGCGACCCTCGAGAAGAAGGGTGGAGCCCACCCGACCGAACGCCAGCAGACCAAGCAAGGGTCGGGCTACTGACGGCGGGACGTGCCGGCGCCGGGTTGGCTAGACAGCGTGTCCGTCCACCAGCGCACCGCGTAGCGTCGATCCCTGCAGCGGGGGTTGCACACCCGGGGAACTGCCCGCGGGACCAGTCCAGCCGGCCCCGCGGGCAGCCTGTGGGGCCGGGGGTACCCCAACACCGAGCGGTCCTACGGATGCTTTACCCAGTCGGCGCTGGGGCATCCGCTGGTCTGGACCGGTGAGCCCGAGCAGTCGGCCGACAGGTCACGCGTCGTGCTTGCGGCCCAGCAACGGACCGACCAACCGGGGGCCGGAGAGCCGCGTCTCCAACCAGCGGGCCTCGCGCCGCAGCGGCTGCGCGAGGTACTGACCGAGGATGACGCCGGCGGCCAACGCGATGGCCGTCCCTGCGGCGGCGATCAGCTTCGGGAACCCGTCCTCACCGTCCGTCAGCAACGCCAGCCCACGATAGATGGCGAGCCCGGGCAGCAGTGGCACGATCGCCGGCACCACGATGACCAGTGGCGGGACCCGGAACCGCCCCGACACCGCGGACGCCATCCCGATCACGACGGCAGCGACAGCCGAGGCGAAGGTCGCGCCCAGCTCGGTCTGATCGACGATCAGCCACGCTGCCTGCCCCAGGCCCGCCAGCATCGCGACGACGAGGAGGGCACGCAGAGGGGCGTAGGAGGCGTACGCGTACGCCGCGGCCGCCAGTGCGGCGCCGAGGACGATCAGGCCGGCTCGCTGGGCGCCTACGGCCCCCGGGTTGAGCGTCCCGACGTCGACCCCCAGCAGGACACCGATGCTGAGCCCAGCGGTGACGCCACCGATGATCCCGGTGGTCGCGAGAAGTGCGTCCAGCAGTCGCGCGCTCGCGGTGACCGGAAAGCCAGTGATCGCATCCTGCGTCGCACCCATCACGCCGATCCCAGCCAGGAGCATCACGATGCCGGCGGTGACGACCCGCGACGGGTTGGCCTCGATCCCGACACCTGCGGCGGCGACCGCGATCAGCGTGGCCACCGCTCCCCCGGCGATCTGCTGGTAGAAGTCAGGGAAGCGACGTTGGGCCATGAGCCGCTGGATCCGATCGATGGCGCACGCCGCCAGGAACGCCAGGGCCAGCACCACCGGGCGCCCGCCCAGCGTGATCGCGATCCCGGCGCCCATCACGCCCCAACCCAGGGTGATCGCCCATCGCCGCCGTCGCCGCCCACTGGAGGTGGCTGCGGCCACGCGATCCCGGGCTTCCTCTCGCGTGATGTCCTTGTCGATGAGGTCGCGGACGATCAGGTTCACCTCCGTCAGGACGGCGTAGTCGACCTCGCGTCGCGTCACCCGCCGGATCTGGATCATTTCGGGAGCGTCATTGCTCGGCTGGTGGCGCAGGCTCAGGTCGGTGTAGGTGACGTCGCTCGTGACCCCCCGGATCCCGGACGCACGCGTCACCGCGAGCATCGTCGCGGTCACGTCAGCAGCGCCCGCTCCCGATGACAGCAGGATCTCACCGACCCGCAGGGCGAGGTCGCACGCCAGGTAGGTCTCGTTCCGCTCCACCACCGTCCGCTCCCTACCCAGCCTCGGCGTGGCGGTCCGGGACGTGTGTCCTCACGCCCTGTCCCGTGGGCCGGACAGCGGACGGTGGACAGTGCGGAAAGGGCCCGCGAACCACTACGCTCCCTCCATGTTGATCCTCGCCATCATCCTGTTCGGCATGATCGCCGGCGCCCTGGCACAGATGGCGCTCGGCCAGTCGATGCGCGACGTGAACTGGACGATCGCCATCCTGACCGGCCTGATCGGCTCCTTCGTGGGCGGCTTGCTGGTCAGCCTGCTCGCCGGTGACGGTCTCGAGCTCCGCCCCAGCGGCCTGATCGGCTCCTTCGTCGGGGCCCTGCTTCTCACCCTGGCCTGGGGCTGGTACGACAAGCGCCGCAGTTCCGTCTGACCGCGCACCACGCGGGGCGCGCAGTCCCCCGCCGCCGCTAATCGGCCGGCCCCAACGGCTCGAGACCGACCGCCGTGCGCAGGAGCTCCGGTCCGTCGGCGGGGAGGTCCGCGCGCAGCAGCGTGACGTCCCCGCTGACGATCCGCTGCCTCACGGCCGGGACGACGACCGAGAGGTCCGCGGCCCCGGACAGCACCAGCAGCGCCGACGTGCGCGGGACGAGTCGTTCGGTGACTGCTGCGAGCAGCGCCGGGTCCAGGCCGGTCCCGGCGAGCCGGTCGGCGACGTCCGGAGGCAGCGGGTCACCACTGTGGGTGTCCCCGATCGCGGTGCGCAGCAGCGCGACGAGGACCGACGGCTCGCGGGCGGTGACCTCCGGTGGGGGCCACAACCGTGTGACGCGGGGGCGGTGCGCGCCGGGCGCCCAGGAGACGGTGATGGCGTCGATCACCTCGAGGGCTCGGGCCTGCTCCAGGCGCCGGAGCCGCACCGACCCGGCCGTGGCGCCGAGCGGTGTGCCGTAGCACCACACCGTCAGGGCCGGCACGATGACCGGACCTGACGGTGTGGCTCAGACATGCAGTGCTCAGGCTTCCGAGAAGACCTCACGGATGGCGCGCTCCTGCTCGTCGCTGAGGTTGGTGAAGATCAGCTCAGGGTTCGAGTCGGCGAACGCCTCGTGCACCCGGTCGACCACGACGTCGGAGGTCATGATGAACAAGGCGGACGTGCCGGGGGTGACCTCCTCTCGGAGGCGGTTGATGAACTTGTCGTCGATACCGACGTCGGACAGCGAACCTGCCAGCGCGCCGGACGCTGCGCCGATCGCCGCCCCTAGCAGGGGGACGAAGAAGATGAGTCCGAACAGCATCCCCCAGAACGCACCGCCGAGCGCTCCGGCACCGGCGAGGTTGTTGAGCTGCTTGGTCTGCGGCTTCTTCTTCCCCTCCTCCCATCGGACGGTCGCGGCGTCGTGGATGGTGAGCAGGCGCTGGGCCGCCATGTCCTTGAGGATGTCCGTCGCCTTGTCGGCGCCGTCGGCGGTGTCGAACTTCCAGACGGTGAGCGTTCCCATGGGTGGTCCCTTCGGTGTGGGCAGAGTACGACGATCGTCATCTGCCGAGCTCCGTGGCGACCTCCCCCAGCAAGGGTGAACCGCTCCACCCCCCGGGATGTCAGGACGTCGCGCTCGGGGCGGTCCCGGCCCCGCCGTCGTACCTGACCACGAGCATCGCGAGGTCGTCGCCCAGCTCTTCGCCGTGGAAGGCGCGGACGGCGTCGAGCACGGCCCCGGCCATCCCGTCGGCCGAGAGGTCGCCATGTGCGCGCAGCAGCTCGCCGACCCGCTCGGAGCCGAACTGGTCCCGGCCGCGACGCGCCTCCACCAGGCCGTCGGTGAAGACGCACAGCACCTCGCCGGGCGCGAGCTCGACCTCGGCGTCGTGCAGCTCGGGGTCGTCGAAGAGACCGAGCGCGGTGCCGAGCGTGCCGACCTCCTCGACCTCGCCGTCCGTCCGCAGGACCAGCGGCCAGTGGTGGCCCGCGAGGGAGAGGGCGATGCGCAGCGGGGCGTCGGGGACGTCGTGGTCGTGCGGTGGCCGCAGGTGCCCGTGCACGAGCGTGCAGTGGCGTTCCGACTCGGTCTGCGCCTGCAGGACGGCGTTGACCTCGCGCAGTGTCGCCGCGGGCGACGAGGACGGGCCTGCCAGGGCGCGCAGCGTGTAGCGGGTCGCCGCGCTGACGGCGGCCGCCTCGGCGCCCTTGCCGCTGACGTCGCCGAGCACGAAGGCCCACGTCTCGTCGTCCAGCGGGAACACGTCGAGGAAGTCGCCGCCGATCTCGCCGCCGTCGCCCGCCGGGACGTAGCGGCTGGCGAGCGAGCACCCCGGGACGGCCGGCAGCCTCGTCGGCACCATGCTGGCCTGCAGGGCGGCGGCGACCCGGGAGCGGTCGTCCAGGACCTGCTGGAGGTGCTGCTGGTCGCGGACCCGGTCGGTCACCTCGCGGAGGACGACGAGCTCCCCGGCCGTGCGGCCCGCGATGTCGGTGAGCGGCTGCTGGCTGACGTCGAAGGTCCTCTGCTGGCCGCCGGCGTCGTCGGCCAGCACGAGCCCGCCCGGGCCCACCTCGACGATCTCCGAGGTGTCCATCAGGTCGCGCACCCGCCTTCCGATGAGCTGCCCACGGGTCCTGCCCGCGAGCGCGACGGCGGCCGGGTTGACGTCGACGACCCGCTCGAAGGCGTCAAGGACGAAGACGGCGTCGGCCATGCTCTCGACCACCGCGCTGCGGGCCAGGGGGGCCAGGTCGACGAGGCGCTCCTCGAACAGCCCCCACACCAGCAGCCCGCCGGTGAGGATGAACGCGAACGGCGTCAGGTCGATGAGCGCGAACCAGCCGACCTCGAGGTTGTGCAGGATGTTGGCAGCCCAGGGCAGCAGCGCCGAGCACAGCAGCACCAGGGCCATCCGACGGTAGGTCCGGGCCAGCCGCACCATGCTGGCGACGAACAGCACCGTCGCGCCGACGAGCAGCAGGTTGTTGTAGGCGAAGATCGCCCAGAACACCGGCCCCGACTGGACGTCCGGGAGGTCCTGCACCCCGGACGTCGCGGAGTAGGAGCGCACCAGGTCGTGCGTGGGCGGCACCGCGAGGACGGCCAGCGCAGCGATCGGCGGTATCGCCAGAAGCGCCACCAGACGACGGGTGACCAGCTGGCCCCGACCGGTGTACTGCAGCACGAAGACCAGCCAGGCGGGCGCGAGCGTGACGATGCCGACGTACTTCAGGTCGCCCCACCTGGCCCGGACCATCGGCGAGCTGGCGGAGAGCTCCACGGCGTACGCGGTCCCCCACCACGCCACGGCGACGAGCAGCACCGCCAGGCTCCAGCCCATGGCCGTGCCTCGGCGCCAGGCGACGTAGCCGGCCAGCGCAGCCAGCACCAGTCCGGCGCCGGCCATCAGGGTCGCGAGCAGCGTCAGCACCCGAAACCTCCCGCGCTCGGGCTCGTCCACGCGCGGTCGCGTGGCCGGACTCCACGCTAACCGGCGGGCTCCGCGGCGTCAGGTGTTCCGGCGCGCTCGTGCCTCCTTTGGGTGAGGCCCGGGAGCCGCGCAGCCAGGCCCGTGGGACTGCGCCGACTTCGCGGGACGAGCTCGAGCGGAAGGATGGCCCCGCCGCCCGCCCTTCCCCCTCCCGAGGAGCTCACATGTCCCCCACCCCGCCCACCGACCGCGTCGCACCGACCGGCACCCTCCGCGTCGTCATCAACCTCGGCAACCCGGTGCTCGCCCAGGGCACCCACGACGAGCCGAGGGGCGTCACCGTCGCCATCGCCCACGCCGTCGCGGACTGGCTGGGCGTCCCGCTCGAGCTGGTGTGCGTCGACGCGGCTCGTGAGGCGTACGCCGCCATCTGCGACGGTCGCGTCGACCTGTGCTTCCTGGCCAACGAGCCGGCGCGCGAGGAGGGTGTCGCCTTCACCGCCCCCTACGTGCTGATCGAGGGCGTCCACGTCACCGACGCCGACTCCCCGCTGCACTCCTCGGCGGAGGTGGACCGCGACGGGATCCGCGTCGGCGTGCGCGAGGGGTCGGCGTACGACCTCTTCCTCACCCGCTCGCTGGAGCACGCGGAGATCGTCCGCGCCGCCGAGGCGACCGATGTCTTCGAGGAGCAGGGCCTCGACGCCGCGGCGGGCGTGCGCCAGCCGATGGAGGACTACGTCGCTGCCACCGGCCGCCGCATCCTCGAGCCCGCCTTCATGGAGATCCGACAGTCGGTCGGCCTGCCCCGTGCGCTCGACAGCGACGCCGTCGCCGCCGTGGCGTCGTTCGTCGAGGAGCTCAAGGCCTCAGGCTTCGTGCGCGACGAGCTCGCGCGCAGCGGGGTCGAGGCAACGGTGGCGCCGCCGGCCTGAGCCGGGACCACACCGGCCACCGGGGGTGCTCCCCCGGCGGCCGGTGTGACTGTGGTGGTGGACCGCGGCGTCAGCGGCGGATGGTGAACCTCCACGTCTCGACCGTGCGGTTGCCGAGGGCGTCCTCGGCGACGAGGCGCACGGCGTAGCGGCCCGGCGCGAGGGCGCGCTTCGGCGTCCACGTCATCCGGTCCTTGCGGGCGTCGTAGCGCACGCCCCGGACCCGCTCGCCGCCGACGAAGAGCTTCAGGTCACCGGCACGGACCGACGAAAGGCGGTCGGTGACGATCGCGCCGACCTTGGGCGTGCGGTCGCGGGTGGTGCCCGTCGGCGTGACCTTCCGGACCCGAGGCCCGGTGCGGTCGACCGTCCAGCTGGCCGTCGCCGGTGTGGCGTCGGCGCCGCCGGAGCTGACCGCGCGGACCCGCACCTCGTGCTCGCCGTCCGCAAGGCCGCGGTAGGTCTGCGGCGAGCTGCACGTCTGCCACGCGGCCCCGTCGAGCGAGCACTGGAACGTCGCTCCTGCCGCACCCGGACCGGTGGCGGTGAACCTGATGGTCGCCGTCTTCGCCCGCGTGCCGTCACGCGGCGCACCGGTGATCGTGGTGTCCGGGACCGGGTCGTCCGCCTTCCTGGTGGTCGTGACGGTCACCGTCCCGGTGTCCGTGTCGGTCCCGTCGGTCACGACGTAGTCGAACGCGTCGGTCCCGCTGTGCCCGGCGTCCGGGGTGTAGGTCACCGTGCCGTTCGCGGCCACCACGGCCGTGCCGTGCGCCGGCCTGGTCACCGACTCCACCGACAGCTCGTCACCCTCGTCGGCGTCGGTGTCGTTGGCCAGCACGTCGATGCCGACCGCCGTGCCCTGCGTCGTGGTCGCCGTGTCGTCGACCGCCTTCGGGGCGACGTTGACCGGGTCGACCGGGTCCTCCCCGTCGACCAGGAAGGTGTCGAAGGAGACCTCGTCACCCTCCTGCAGCACGCCGGCGGCGAAGATGCCGAAGCGCGGCCCGGTCATCGCGTTGTCGACCGCTCGCGGCAGGTCCACCCAGGTGGCGCCTCCGTCGAACGACGCCTCGCCCTCGTAGCTCGTGCCCGTCTTCGTCAGGCGGAGCCTCATGTCGGTCAGGTCGGTCCCGGCCGGGATCGGGAGCTCCGGCTGCGGGTTGGCCCCGACGATCACGTTGTTCACCTCGGAGCGCAGCTCGACCCGGTTGGGGGCCGACCTGCCGTCGTCGGAGATCACCACGATCTTCACGTAGTTGGCGTCGTCGCCGTAGGCCATCAGGCCGGCCTGGCTGTAGCCGCCGTCGAGCTTCGTCACGTCGGCGTGGGTCTCGATCACCCAGTCCTCGCCGGCGTGGTCCGCCGACTGCATGACGAGGTTCGACTTGCCGGTGCCGCCCTGGTAGATCTCACCCGGTGTCGTGGTGAGGACCAGACGCCCGTCTGCGACCCGACGCTTGGTGGCGTCATCGGCCACGATCGCGTTCCACCGGCAGGTGTCGAGGCTGCTGCCCTCGAACGTGTCGTCCGGCGTGTCGAGCTCGCAGGCCTCGGTGACGGTCACCGTCACGGTGCCGGTGTCACTGCCGCCGTTGCCGTCGGCCACCGTGTAGTCGAAGGTGTCGGTGCCGACGAACCCGGCGTCGGGCGTGTAGCGCACCGTGCCGTTGGCGTTGATCGTCGCCGTGCCGTCGCCTGGCGTGGTCACCGACTCGACGGTGAGGGTGTCACCGTCGGGGTCGGTGTCGCCGGCCAGGACGTTGATGTCGACCGCGCGGCCCGCCGAGGTGGTGGCGGTGTCGTCGTCGGCGACGGGGGGACGGTTCTCGGCTGCTGCCGGGGTGAGCGTGAAGTAGTCGAAGGACGCGGTCCGGCCCGGCTGCTGCACGCCGAGGGCGTAGAGGCCGAGGTCCAGGTCGGCCGTCGGGTGCGCGACCGTGCCAACCGGCTGCCACTCACCGCCGTCGACCGCGACCTCACCGACGTAGCTCGTCCCCTGCTTGGTCAGCCGCAGGCGGTACGACGTCACGTTGGCAGGCAGGTCGAGCTGGGGCTGCGGGTTCTGGATGGCCCCTCCCAGCTCGGAACGCAGCTCGACCCGGTTGATGCGGCCCTGCCCGGTGTCGGAGATGACGTCGAGCTTGACGTAGTTGTCGTCGTCGCCGTAGGCGAGCAGGCCGGCCTGGGCATACCCATCGGTGAACGTCGTCGACAGCTTCGTCTCCGCGGCGTAGTCCGCCGGCAGGTCGGCGCCCGACTGCAGCACGAAGTTGGTGGCTCCCGCCGCGTTGGGCGTCTGGTAGATGTCGCCCTCCGTGGTGGTGATGGTCAGCTGGCCGTCGGCCACCTGGTACTTGGTGGGGTCCTCCCGGACGATGGCGTTCCACCGGCACTCGTCGAGGCCGGGCCCGGTGAACTCGTCGCTGGGGTCGGTGGCGCCGCTCGTGCCGTCGGGCTCGAACCGGATCCAGTCGAAGGTCGCCGTCGGGCTGGTCGTCGCTCCGCCCGACACCGCGGCCGGGCCGATCTTCGGCGCGGTGAAGGTGCTCATCGGAGCGGGCCGGCCGACCGGGGAGAACGTCTCGCCGTCGGCGGAGTACGACGCCCGCAGGTCGGTGCCGTCGGAGGTCAGCCGCACGTAGTAGGTCGTCGGGAAGCCGGCGGGRACCCCGCCGAGCTTGTCCGCGCCCTCGTTGCGCGGGTTGCCCTGGGCCTCGTAGATGAACTCGACGTCGCGGTTGCCACCGGCCGAGATGAGGTGGACCGAGGCCCAGTTCTCGTCGTCGGAGTAGAGACGCAGGCCCGCCTGGTGGTAGTTCTCGGCCACCTCGGCGGTGATCTTGGCGGTCACCTCGAACGCACCGTCGGGCGCCTCCTGGACAATGATGTCCTCGGCGTTGCCACCGATGCCGTAGAGGCTGCCGCTGTTGATGGGCAGCTGCAGGCCACCGTTCTCAACGCGCCAGTCACCGCTGTCACGGATGACGTCCCACTTGCCGTCGAGCGACGTGCCGTCGAACTCGTCGGACTGCTGCACGCCGCAGGCGTTGAGCACCCGGATCGGCACCGTCGAGTAGCCGGTGGCACCCGACGGATCGGTCGCGCTCAGCCGGGCCGTGTAGCTGCCCGGCTCGGTGTAGGTGTACTCCGCGTCGAGGGTGGTGGCGGTGTCGCCGTCACCCGGCACCCCGAAGTCCCACTGGTAGGTCAGCTCGTCGCCGTCGTAGTCCGACGCCGAGCCGGTGAAGTCGACGGTCAGCGGAGCCGTGCCCTGCGTGGGCGTGCCCTGCGCCCCGACCTGCGGTCGGGAGTTGACCGAGACGCCCTTGCCCGCGGCGTCGAAGAAGTTGACGTTGAACAGGCCGGTGGCCGAGGGGTTGGCGTTCGTGAACACCAGGAAGAGCTCGTGCGACCCCTCCTGCGCCGACTCGGCGATGTCCATGTCGACGAACTGCCACTGCTGCCAACCGCCCGTGACCGGCACGGCGACCGAGCCGGCGAGCGGGCCGGTCGGGCTGTCGAGGCGAGCCTCGATGGTGCCGCCCGCGCCGCCCGAGGCCACGCGGAAGCGCAGCTTCGGCACGCCGGACAGGCTGATCGGCGCGTAGGACACGTGGTCGCCGGCGTCGATGTTGGACAGGTTGCGGGCACCGCCGAGCGGGTCCGTCGTCGCCTCGGTCTGGACGCCCTGCTGGGTGGTGAAGTGCTCGGCCTGCTTGCGCTTGGGCTGCAGGACGACCTCGTCCTCACCGGTCAGCACTCGCACTCCTCCCCCGCCGCCGTCGGTGTAGCTGGCGTTGATGACCCCGAAGATGTTCGCGGAGGCGTCGTGGCCCTCGTCCTGCACGGTCGGCAGGACGACGTCGCAGCCGGTGCGGGAGCTGAGCGGGTGGCCGTGCGAGTCGTGGCCGAGGACGTAGTCGATCTTCACCTTCGAGCAGTCGATCGCCCCGTCCTCGGGGTCGGTCACGTTGACCTTGACCCGGACGGAGTCCCCGAACTCGAAGAACGCGCCGTTGGGCGGCAGCTCGATCTCGACGACCGGCCGGGTGTTGCCGACCGTGACGACCGCGGTGGCCACACCGGTGCGGCCGGTGGAGTCGGTGACGGTCAGCCGGGCGTCGTACACGCCGTTGGCCGTGTAGACGAACGTCGGGTCGGGCTCGGTCGAGTCGACGGTGCCGTCGTTCTGGAAGTCCCAGGCGTAGCTGACGATCGAGTCACCCGCGTCGGGGTCCCTCGAGCCCTGGCTGGAGAACTTCACCGACAGCGGTGCGACACCCGTGTCGGGCGTCGCGGTGGCCGACGCCGACGGCGAGCGGGCTCCTTCGTTGATCGCGTTGATCTTGTAGACGGCGGAGTTCTCGTTGCCGGTGAAGTAACCGCCGTTGCCGTAGTCGAGGACGTAGAGGGAGCCGTCGGGACCGAACTCCATGTCCATCGCGGCGTAGAGCGTCATGGAGTCGAAGAACGGGTCGATGCCGGACACGTCGCCCTCGGCGTCCATGGCGATGTCGCGGATCCAGCCGCGCGTCCACTCACCGGCGAAGAAGTGGTTGTCGAAGTACTCGGGGAACTTCACGTCCGACTCGAGGTCGGGGTCGAAGTTGTAGACCGGTCCGGCCATCGGGCCCTCGCCGCCGCCGCCGAACTCGTTGGTGGTGACGCCGTTGTAGGTGACGTTGCCGCCGTCGTACTTGATCCAGGCCGACTGGGCCCGCGGCAGGTTGGTGAGGCCCGTGTTGTGCGGGCTGTTGTTGACGGGCGCGGTGCAGTCGAACTTCGGTCCGGACGTGTTGGTGGCGAAGTCCCAGTCGTTGTAGGTCTCGGCCGGGGTGTTGGAGCCGGTGCAGTAGGGCCAGCCGAAGTTGCCGGCCTCGCGGATCTGGTTGAACTCCACGATGCCGCCGGGGCCGCGGTTGGGGTTCGCCCCGCCGGCGTCCGGGCCGTACTCACCGAGGTAGACGTAGCCGGTGCGCTTGTCGACGGTCATCCGGAACGGGTTGCGGAATCCCATCGCGTAGATCTCGGGGCGGGTCTTCCCCTGGGTGTCGGACGCCTCGGGGAAGAGGTTGCCGTCCGGGACCGTGTACGACGCCGCGGTGGGGTCGGGCGTGATCCGCAGGACCTTGCCGCGCAGGTCGTTGCTGTTGGCCGAGCTGCGCTGGGCGTCGTAGGCCGGGTTGCGCGTGGTGCGCTCGTCGAGGGGCGCGTAGCCGTCGGAGGCGAACGGGTTCGAGTCATCACCCGTCGACAGGTAGAGGTTGCCGTCGGCGTCGAAGTCGATGGCGCCACCGGCGTGGCAGCAGATGCCGCGGTTGGCCTCGACGCGCAGGAGCTCCTGCTCGGTCGTCGGGTCGAGGTCATCGTCGACCATCTTCATCCGGGTCAGGACGTTGTAGCCCTGCCACGCGGCGAACTGCGCCGCGGTGCCGTCGTTGGGCGCGTCACCGGCCGGGGTGTCGAGCGGTGGGGCGTAGTAGAGGTAGACCCACCCGTCCTCCTCGAAGGTCGGGCTGACCGTCAGGCTCTGCAGGCCGTCCTCGTCGTGGGAGTAGATCGGGACGTCGTAGAGCAGCGTCGTGTTGCCCTCGAGGTCGGTGAGGAAGATGCGCCCGTCGCGGGCGTTGTGGAGCACGCGCCCGTCGGGCAGGACCGAGATGCTCATCGGCTCGCCGACCTTGTCGACGCCCTTGGCGAGCGTGACCTGCTCGAAGGAGGCGTCGGTGGGCGCCGGCGGGGTGCACGCGTCGGGGGCCTCGCCGGCGGCGTACTGGATGCCGCCGAGCAGGTGGAGGCGGAAGAGCGGCTCGGAGAACGACGCCTGGGTGTGGCCGCCGCCGGTGTAGAAGCTGCGGCCGCCGTCGAACTCCTGGTACCAGGCGATCGGGTGGTCGTCGTCGCCCGGGGCGCCGTCCTGCTCGTCGTAGGTCGACTCGTCGAGCGAAGCGATGACGTTGATGTTGCTGTTGGCGCGCGGGCTGTAGTCGGGCCCGCCGCCGTTGACGACGGGGTTGGCCGGGCTCTGGAAGTTGTACCACTCGTCGGTGCGCTCCCACCGGTCCGGCAGCGCGCACGAGGACGGCGTGGTCTTGTCCTCGACCTCGATGGTCGCGGTGGGGGTGCCGGCGGGGTGGCTCTGGAAGTAGGCGCCCACGAGCTGGCCGTACCACGGCCACGTGTACTCGGTGTCGGAGGCGGCGTGGACGCCGACGTAGCCGCCACCGCCCTTGATGTAGGTCTCGAAGGCAGTCTGCTGCGCGGCGTTGAGCACGTCGCTGGTCGTGGACATCCACACGACGGCCTCGTACTGGGCCAGGTTGTCGGCGGTGAACGCCGTCGCGTCCTCGGTGGCCGTGACGGAGAAGCCGTACTGCGCTCCGAGACGCTCGACCGCCCGGATGCCCGCGCCGATGGAGTCGTGCCGGAAGCCGGCCGTCTTGCTGAAGACCAGCACGTCGTACGTCGGCGGCGCGAGGGCCGCGGC
>NZ_JBFUJV010000037.1:0-28800 GCF_056401175.1 Nocardioides sp. P4_G10
GCGCGGAGCGTCCGCTGACCCCGGCCAGGGCGTCGGCGACCAGGCCGGCGGTCTCGTCCAGGGCCAGCAGCGCGACCCGGGTGCGGACATCGGCGCCGCTGCGCACGTGGGTGTAGAGGCTGGGGGTCGCGACCCCGAAGTGCTTGGCGAGCGCAGTCAGCGTCACCCCGTCGAGCCCGACGTCGTCGGCGAGGTCGGCGGCGGCCTCCGCCACCCGGGCGCTCGTGAGTCCTGCGCGTGGCACGGCGACTCCTTCCTGATGACCTGAGGCTTCAACCTTAAGTCATTAGGTTGGCGTGGCCAAACCGTCAGTGGTGGGCGTCGTCCAGGGTGAGGTCGGCCGGCACCAGCCGCCAGACGGCGTACGCCGACACTCCGGCGAGCACGGCCCCGACCGCTCCGACTGAGGCGAAGGCGGTGACGAACGCGTCGGCGGCCTCGGCGAACCACGGTCCGCCAACGGCGCCCGCGACGGACTCGCGCGCGGCGCCGTCCGCGCCGGTGGGCAGCCCGGCTCGGTAGACCGCGCCGACGAGGCTGCCCAGGAAGGTGATGCCGAGGACGGCGCCGAGCTCGTAGGTGATCTCCTCGATCGCCGCGGCGGAGCCGGCCTGGTCGTCGGTGGCCGCGCCCATGATGAGGGCCGAGCCGAGGCCCAGGGACGAGGTGCCGAGCCCGACGACGCCGAACGCCACCGCGACCCAGACGTACGTCGTCGGCACGACCGCGAGCAGCCCGAGCCCGACCGCGAGCACGAGCAGGCCACCGGACAGCACGATGCGGGGGCTGGTCCGCTCCGCCAGCGCGGGCGCGAAGGGCGACGCGACCATCGCGCCGACCGCGAGCGGCAGCAGCGCGAGACCTGCCTCCAGCGGGCTCCAGCCCTCGACGAGCTGGAGCCACTGGCTGCCCACGAAGAGCACCGCCGCCATCGCGGCACTGCTGGCCAGCGCCGCCACGACGCCGGCCCGGAGCACCGGCTCGGCGAACAGGCGGACGTCGAGCATCGGACGGTCGGAGGTGAGGGCCTTGCGGGCGAAGGCGGCCAGCATCCCGACGCCCAGGACGAGCAGCACGAGGGTGGGGAGCTCGGGGCCGTGCTTGCCCAGCAGCTTGGCGGCGTAGACGAACGCGGTCATGCCGCCGGCCGACAGGAGCACCCCGACGAGGTCGATGCGGCCGGGGCGGGCCGACCGGTTCTCCCGCAGCAGCCAGGCGGCGGCCACGATCGCCACCACCATCAGCGGCACGTTGACCAGGAAGGCGGCGTGCCAGCTGAACCGCTCCAGCAGGGCACCGCCGACCACGGGTCCGACGGCCGCGCCGAGGGCGGCCGTGGCACCCCAGATGCTGAGGGCGAGCGTGCGCTCGCGGGCGTCGGCGAAGACGGCGCGGATCAGCGACAGCGTCGAGGGCATCACCATCGCGCCCCCGATGCCGAGCAGGGCACGGATCGCGATGACGGCGGCGGCGCTGTCCGCCCAGAGGATGGCGATCGAACCGACGGCGAAGGCGGCGTAGCCGGTGAGCAGCATCCGCTTGCGTCCCCAGCGGTCGCCGAGCGCGGTGACCGGGATGAGCAGGCCGGCCAGCGCGAGGGCGTACGCGTCGACGACCCACAGCTGGGAGACCGAGGTGAGGTGCAGCTCGGCGGCCATCTCGGGCAGGGCGACGTTGAGGATGGTCATGTCCATCACGACCACCAGCAGGCTGGCGGCCAGGACGGCGAGCGCCCACCAGCGCCGGGGGTCGAGCTCCACCCGTGGCGGGTCGAGGCGCGCGTACCGGTGCGTGGTCATCGCGTGGCCACGCCGGCGAGCAGGGACGACAGCACGAGCCGCCCGGCGTCGCGCCGGGCGATGTCACCGATGCGGACGGCCTCGCGCGCTGCGACCAGGAGGCCGTAGGTCACGTGGCCGAACCAGCGGAGGGGCAGGTCGCGACGCAGCACGCCGGCCTCCTGCGCCGCCGCGACCAGCACCGCCTCGCGGTCGGCGAGGACCTGCGTCCGCTCCTCGAGCGCCGCGTTGGCGAGGATGACGTGGTCGGTCAGCGCGAAGCCGAACGCGTCGGAGTCATCGACGTAGGCGAGCACGAGCACCTCGAGCGCCTCGCGCAGGCGGACCGGGTCGCCCTCGGCCGCGAGCGCCTCCACACCGGCCTCGTCGAGACGCTGCTCCCACCGGTCGAGCGAGCGCGTGCCCAGCTCGACGAGCAGGGCCTCACGGGAGTCGAAGTGCCGGTGCATCGTGGCGCGGCTGATGCCGACGGCCTCGGCGATCCCGGCCATCGACGCCGCAGGGTCGGCGTTGAGCATGCGCTGGGCGGCGCCCAGCACGTCGTCGCGGTTCGGCATGGCGGCCTCTCTCGAAGTGAGACATCATTGTCTCATATGAGACGCCGGTGTCTCAACCCCGATCCGGACTCGCGTCGAGCACCGCGTCGTCAGCTGTCGCTGGCAACCCGCTTCGGCAGCACGAGCAGCAGGCCCGCGAGCACGACCACGGCGCCCACCGCACCCGCGGCGGCCGCCTTCCGGTCGAAGACCATGTCGACGACGAGGAAGAAGATCCCGCCCATCAGCACGGCGATCATCCCGAGGGCCACGCTGGTCAGCCGGTGGCCCGCCTGGACGAGCTCCGGCTTGGCGTCGGACTGGAACACGCGCCGGTGGATGGCCACGGGGGCGAGCATCACGCCGACGGTGCTCAACGCGAGCGCCAGCAGGCAGACGTACCAGGCCCGCTGGAAGGAGTCGAGCTCCTCGAACCGCGACTGGAACGGGAGCGTGACCAGGAAGCCGGCGAGCACCTGGACGCCGGTCTGGCTCACGCGGAGCTCCTGCAGCAGCTCGTTCCAGTTGCGGTCCGCCCGCTCCTGCGGGGTCTCGTCGCGTGCGTCGTCGGCCATCCTTGCGACGCTACTCGCGGCCCGGCCCGCGCCCACCCCCTGACGGGTGAGCAGGAACGCGCCGCGACTCCCGTCAGCGCGGGTCGAGCTCGGCGAGGGCGCGCAGCCAGGTGCGGTCGGCGTCGACCGCGGACGTCGTCCGCACCGGAGCGGTCACGTCGAGGAGCCGCGCCGCCGCCGGGGGTACGTCACCCCCCGCCGCGCGCACGCCCCCGGCGAGCACCCGACCCGCCGCCGTCGCGGCTCCGCGGTGGGTGCTGATCACCGCCTCGTAGGTCGGTGGACCCTGCGCCGCCGGCACCTCCCACGCGGCCACGAGGGCGGCGTACGACTCGCTGAGGCAGACCACGGCCCACTCCCGCCGCAGCGGGGAGTCCCCCGGCAGCTGGCAGCGCACCGGGGAGGCCTCGAGGTCGGCGCCCAGATCGGTGTCGGCGTCGAAGTCCGCCACGACCGCGGCCCACGCCGCGGTGCGGCCGAGCTCCTCCCAACGGTGCCGAGAGGACGCGTAGCGGTGACCGAGCTGGAAGGCACCCAGCACGACCGACCGGTCGCCGCGGGCGAGGCACTCGTCCTCGACCGCGTGGGAGGCGGCGATCAGTGCGCGCCGATGCAGGCGGAGCGGACGTGCGCCGGGGACGGCCTCGGCGGCTGCGGCGAACGCCGATCGCTCCTCGCCCACCTCCTGCGCCCGCACCACGGAGTCGATCGCCACCTGCAGGGGGAGGCCGGAGTCACGCACCTCCAGCACCTGCCGCACCAAGGCCACGTCGGAGTCGGTGAAGCGGCGGTGGCCCGAGGCCGAGCGCTCGCCGCGGGGGAAGCCGAACCTGTTCTCCCAGGTGCGCAGCACCCCCGGCGTCACGCCCGCGCGCGCCGCCAGCACGCCGATGCTGAACCCCTCCGCGATCCGGTCCGCCACGTGGCCCTCCTCAGAAGTTCATCGCCTGACCTTGTCAGATGTGTCTGGATAACTTATACAGGTGTGTAGAGGTTTCGTCGCATCCAGCCGACTGCCACCCACCGGACGTCAGGAGACTCCCATGGTCACCGTGATCCTCATCAGCACCGCCGCCATTCTCGTCGCGATCGTCGGCTGCGCCGTCATCTGGCGGATGGACGCGCTCCGGGCGGACGAGATCGAGCACACCCGGCCCCCCGAGCGCCTCCGCCCGCAGCTCGGCGGCACGAACGAGTCCCTCCCCGCGTCACTGCGGTCGACCTGACCGCGACCCGGTCCACCCGCACGGGTGTGGTGTGCACCCACCCCCGTGGCAGGTTGGATGTCAGGACCACCTGGTCCGCACCGACGACACACCAGGAGGAACGACGATGGGTCTGGACGACAAGTTCGACAACAAGACCGACGAGCTCAAGGGCAAGGCGAAGGAAGCCACCGGCAAGGCGACCGACGACGAGAAGCTCGAGGCCGAGGGCCGGGGCGACCAGGCCGGGGCCAACGTCAAGCAGGCTGGCGAGAAGATCAAGGACGCCTTCAAGAGCTGACGGGCGATCCTGCCCACACGTGCCCGCCGTCGCCCGCATCGGCGACGATCAGCACCTCACCGCCGGCGGCCACCATCAACGTGTGGTCGCCGGCGGTCTGCGGTTCGAGGGGGACCTCCACCCGCTGCCACTTCCGTCCGTCACCGGTGTGCCACAGCTCGTAGTGGTCGCCGGTGCTGACGGTCGCCATCACCCCGATCGAAGTGGTCGCGAGCGAGGCGACGTACGGCGCCCCGCGCCACGACTCCGCGATCCGGCCGAACTCCACCGGGTCCTGCCACCCGTCGTCGTCGCGCACCCAGGCGGCGTACGTGTCGTCGCTGCGGCCCACGGCCAGCAACCGCCCGTCGTCGAGCCGCGTCACGCGGTGCGCGTCCTGAGCCCCAGGGGTCGCCGGCATGTCCTCGGGGGTCCACGACAGGCCGTCGGGCGAGGTCCAGGCGAGCGGGTCCGGTTCGAGGTGACGGCCCGTGCGGGCGCCCGCACCCACCACAAGCCACTCCTCGCCGGTCCAGCCCGCGCCCTGCGCGAGCGACTCCAGGTCGCCGTCGTCGGTCAGGCCGGGCTCGGCCTCGACCAGCGTGAACTCGCGCGGGTCGTCGGTGACCCACACCCCGGGCCCCGACGTCCGGTTGCCCGTGATCAGCCAGCCGGCCGGGCCGCCCGCGATCGGTCCGACGTTGGTCGCGCTGACGCCGCCGTACTGCGTGAACACGGTGCGTACGTCGACGAGCGTCTCGCCGTCCAGCCAGAAGGTCGTCACCCGCGGGTTGCCGTGGGCGCCGCCGGACCGGGCGCCCACCACGGCGATCCGGTCGCGTGAGCAGGCGATCGAGTTGAGGATCGCCCGGCGGCCCCAGTAGGTGTGCGCCTCGATCCGCACCGGCTCCCACCGCTCCCGGTCGGCGGAGAACCACAGCGCCGGGCGGGTGTCGCGGGTCTCGGTCGGCCGGTCGAGGAACACCGCCCCGGCGACCCACCACCCCTCGCCGCACTCCACGGCGTCGCGCACGACCGTACGACCGGGCGGGCCGGGGTGCGCGGGCAGCGAGTGCTCGACCCAGGTCATCTCCAGGCGCTCCGGCGGGGGCGGCTCGTCCTCGCAGGCCACGAGCGGCAGCGCGCCGAGCAGCGCCACCGCGACGAGGGCCAGGCTCCGCACCCACCGATCATGGCGCATCGGGGCGCCGGACCGGGGTAGGTGCCGGACACGACCCGAGGCCGCGACCCCGACCGCGTCGACCCCTCGAATCAGAGCGGTCCCGTCCACAGCCGACCGCGTCGCCGCGCGGGTGTCGGTCGCCGCTCATAGGGTGGCGCCGTGACCCTGCACCTCCACGCCGCCGAGCGCACCGACGCGCTCGCCGACGGCCTCGCGGACCTGCTGGTCACCCCGCTCCCCGACCCGTTCGCGCGCGAGGTCGTCGTCGTGCCCGCGCGCGGGGTGGAGCGGTGGCTCACCCAGCGGCTCTCGCACCGGCTCGGTGTGGGCAGCCGCGGCGGCGACGGCGTGTGCGCCGGCGTCGACTTCGTGACGCCCCACTCGCTCGTGTCGATGCTGCTCGACCGCGACGCCGAGGACCCCTGGAGCCCCGACCGGCTGGCGTGGCCGCTGCTCGAGGTGGTCGACGAGGCGATGGGCGCGCCGGGCTTCGAGGACCTCACCACCCACCTCGGCGGCGGCGACCCGGCCGACGAGCGGTCGGCCCGCCGCTACGCCGTGGCTCGCCGGCTCGCCGGCCTGTTCTCGTCCTACGCCGTCCAGCGCCCGCGGCTCGTCCGCGACTGGCGGGCGGGCGACGACACCGACGGTGCCGGCGGCCCGCTCGATCCCGACCTGCAGTGGCAGGCCGAGCTGTGGCGCCGGCTCGTCGCCCGCGTCGAGGCGCCCGCACCCGACCTGCGCCACGCCACGACGCTCGCGCAGCTGCGCGACGGTGGCGACGGCCTCGACCTTCCCGCCCGGCTCTCGCTGTTCGGGCACACCCGCCTGCCCGTGACCGAGGTCGAGCTGCTGCGTGCGCTCGGTGAGCACCGCGACGTCCACCTGTGGCTGCCCCAGCCGTCCCCCGCGCTGTGGGAGGCGCTGGCGCCGACGGCCGCCGCGGGGCCGGTGGCGCGCGCCGACGACCGGTCCGCCGACGTGGTCGGGCACCCCCTGCTCGCCTCGCTGGGTCGCGACTCCCGCGAGCTGCGCCGCACGCTCGGCGACCTGGCGGCCGAGCAGCACCCCGCGGGCCACGCCGACCCGGCCACCCTGCTCGGCTGGCTGCAGGCCGACCTCCGCGCCAACCGGGTGCCCAACCCGAGCGAGGCCGCCACGCGGGTGCGCGCGGGCGCCGACCTCTCGGTGCAGGTCCACGCCTGCCACGGGACCGCGCGACAGGTCGACGTGCTCCGAGAGGTGCTGGTCGGGCTCCTCGAGGACGACCCGACGCTCGAGCCTCGCGACATCCTCGTCATGTGCCCCGACATCGAGACCTACGCGCCGCTCATCTCGGCCGGCTTCGGCCTGGCCGACGTGGCCCGTGAGGACGTCGGGCACCCGGCCCACCGGCTCCGCGTCCGCCTGGCCGACCGGTCGCCCGGCGCCACCAACCCGCTCCTCGGCGTCGCCGCCGACCTCGTCGAGCTGGCGGCCGGCCGGATGACCGCCACCTCCGTCCTCGACCTCGCCGCGACGGAGCCGGTGCGGGCCCGCTTCGGCTTCACCGACGACCACCTCGAGCGGATGGCGAGGTGGGTCGACCAGGCGGCCATCCGCTGGGGCTACGACCGCGACCACCGGGCCGCGTTCGGGCTCGACCTCGACGCCAACACGTGGCTGTCGGGCCTGCAGCGCGTCCTCCTGGGTGCGGCGATGTCCGGCGAGGGACACCGGTTCGTCGGCAGCACGCTCCCGCTCGACGACGTCGGCGACGGCCACCTCGACCTCGTCGGCAGCTTCGCGGAGATGGTCGACCGCCTCCACACCTTCGTGCGGGCGGCCTCGTCCGCGACGTCCGTCGCCGACTGGACGACCGCCCTCGGCCGGGCGGTGCACGGGCTCACCCTCAGCGGGTCCGACGACGCGTGGCGGGTCGCGCAGTTCGACCGCGAGCTGGCCCGCATCTCGGCCGGGGTCGGCGACCACGAGACCCGCCTGCGCCACGCCGACGTACGCGCCCTGCTGCGCCACCGGCTGCGCGGGCGGCCGACGCGGAGCAACTTCCGCACCGGCACCCTCACCGTGTGCACGATGGTGCCGATGCGCTCGGTCCCCCACCGCGTGGTGTGCCTCGTCGGGCTCGACGACGGCGTCTTCCCGCGCCTCGAGGCCGTCGACGGCGACGACGTCCTGGCCCGGCGGCCGATGACCGGTGAGCGCGACATCCGCTCCGAGGACCGGCAGCTGCTCCTCGACGCGATCGGTGCCGCGACCGAGACGCTGGTCGTGACCTACGCCGGCCGGGGCGAGCACACCAACGACGACAAGCCGCCCGCGGTGCCGCTCGGGGAGCTCCTCGACGCGCTCGACCGCACGAGCAGCGCGCCCGTGCGCGACGACGTGCTGGTGCACCACCCGCTCCAGCCCTTCGACGAGGCCAACCTGACCGCCGGTGCTCTCGTCGGCGCCCTCGACCGGCCGTTCTCCTTCGACCGCACGGCGCTCGCCGGCGCCCGGGCCGCGCGAGCGCCGCAGCCGGCGCCACGCGCGCTTGTGCCCGCGCCCCTGCCCCCACCCGAGCCCGCGCGGGAGGTGACCCTCGCCGACCTCCACGACTTCTTCGCCCACCCCGTGCGCAGCTTCCTGCGCCAGCAGCTGCGCATCACGACGCCCTACGACGTCGACGAGACCAAGGACGCCATCCCGATCACCCTCGACGGGCTGGAGAAGTGGGACGTCGGCGACCGGTTGGTGCGCGACGTGCTCAGCGGCGGCGACCCGCAGTCCGCGATGCTGGCCGAGCAGCTGCGCGGGCTGCTGCCCCCCGAGGACCTCGGCTCGGCCATGCTCACCGAGATCGTGCAGCGGGTGCGCCCGCTCGTGGAGGCCGCGGTCCCCCTGCGCACCGGGCCCGCGCGCACCCTCGACGTCGACATCGACCTCGGTGACCGCCGCCTGACCGGCACCGTCGGCAACGTCTTCGGCAACAACCTCGTCTCGGTGAGCTACTCCAGCCTCGGGGCCAAGCACCGGCTGGCCGCGTGGCTCGACGCGCTCGCGCTCGCCGCCGGCCACCCCGACGAGAACTGGACCGCCCACACCATCGGTCGCTGGGGCCGGTCCGGCCGGCGCGCGCTCGTCCCGCCGATGCCCGACGTCGACGCCCGCACCCACCTGCGCGACCTGGTCGCCATCATGGAGCGCGGACACCGCGAGCCGCTGCCCCTGCCGATCAAGACCAGCCTGGCCTTCGCGGAGGAGTTCAAGATCGGCGCGCAGGGCCAGGCCGACCCCGACCTCAAGGCCAGCGCCGAGTGGGTGACCCCGCGGTTCAACGAGACCGGGTTCCCCAAGGAGGACGGCGACCAGTGGCACGTCCGCGCCTGGGGGGAGCAGGCCCCCTACGACCTGCTCGCCGCGCCGCTGCTGGCCGACGAGGCGGACGACGGTCCGGCGCCGCACCGCCTCGGCCACTACGCCCTGCGCGTCTGGTCGCCGTTGCTCGCCACCGAGCTGGTGCGAGGGATCTGACATGGACGAGATGCAGACCTTCGACATCTGCGGTCCGCTGCCCACCGGCACGACGTTGCTCGAGGCGAGCGCCGGCACCGGCAAGACCTGGACGATCGCCGCGCTGGTGACGCGCTACCTCGTCGAGGGCGTCGCCACCCTGGAGGAGATGCTCGTCGTCACCTTCACGCGCGCGGCCAGCCAGGAGCTGCGTGACCGCGTACGCCGCCAGCTCGACGACGCCGCGGCCGTGCTGGCCGACCCCGCGACCGCCGACCCCGCCAACCGCCTGCACGACTGGCTGCTCGACGCCGACGACGAGGAGCGGGTCGTCCGGCTCGCGCGGCTCACCGACGCGCTGACGTCGTTCGACGCCGCCACGATCGCGACCATCCACCAGTTCTGCCAGCTCGTGCTGCGCAGCCTCGGCGTCGCCGGGGACACCGACACCGGCGCCGTCCTCGTGGAGGACCTCGAGCAGCTGACCACCGAGGTCACCGACGACCGCTACCTGGGCCTCTTCGCCCGCGAGCAGCAGGCCGCGTGGAGCCGCGAGGACGCCCTCGGCATCGCTCGCGCGGTCGTCGGCGACCCCCGTGCGCGGGTGGCCCCGCAGGAAGCGCTCACCGAGGACCCCGACGGCCAGGCCGCCGCACGGGTGCGCTTCGCGTGCGGCGTGCTGGACGAGATCGACCGGCGCAAGCGGCGGCTCGGCGTCCTCTCCTACGACGACCTCCTCGGTCAGCTCGCCGACGCGCTCGACGACGACGACGCCCCGGCCCGCGTCCGGATGCGCCAGCGGTGGAAGGTCGCGCTGATCGACGAGTTCCAGGACACCGACCCCGTGCAGTGGCAGGTCTTCGAGCGCGCCTTCCACGGCGTCGCCACGCTGGTCCTGATCGGCGACCCCAAGCAGGCGATCTACGCCTTCCGCGGCGGCGACATCGTCACCTACCTCGACGCGGCGGAGCAGGCGACGACCCGGCAGACGCTCGGCGTCAACTGGCGCGCCGACCAGCAGCTGCTCGACTCCCTCCAGGTGCTCGTCGAGGGTGCCGCCCTCGGCGACGAGCGCATCGCCGTCCACCCGGTGAGCGCCCACCACGCCGCGTCCCGGCTCGAGGGAGCCGGTCATCCCTTCCGGTTGCGGGTGGTGCGCCACGAGGAGCTCGGCCGCAAACGGCCGCGCATCGGCGACTGGCGCCAGCACGTCCTCACCGACCTCGCCGCCGACGTCAAGCGCCTGCTGACGAGCGGCGCGACGGTCGGGTCGGGCGACGACGCGCGACCGATCGAGCCCAAGGACGTCGCGGTGCTCGCCGCCCGCCGGGCCGACCTGCTCGCCGCGCAGGACGCCCTGGCCGCGGTCGGCGTACCTGCCGTGCTCAACGCCGGCGGGTCGGTCTTCAAGACCGCCGCGGCCACCCAGTGGCTCACCCTGCTCGAGGCGCTCGAGCAGCCCCACCGCGCCGACCGGGTGCGCGCGGCCGCGCTGACCGACTTCTTCGGGCGCACCGCGGAGGACCTCCAGGCCGAGCCCGACCCGACCGACGAGCTGAGCGAGCACGTACGCCGCCTCGCCGACGTGTTCGCGGCCCGCGGGGTCGCAGCCGTGCTGGAGAGCGCCGTGCTCGACGGGCTGATCGCCCGGGTGCTGGGCCGGGTCGGCGGCGAGCGCACGCTCACCGACCTCCGCCACGTCGGCGAGGCCCTGCACAAGGTGGCCGTCAGCGAGCGCTTCGGAGTGGTCGGCCTGCTCGGCTGGCTGCGGACGCAGGTGGCCGACGACAAGATCGAGGTCGCCTCCGAGCGGACCCGCCGGCTCGACTCCGACGCGGCCGCGGTCCAGCTGGTGACGATCCACGGCAGCAAGGGCCTGGAGTACCCCGTCGTCTACCTCCCGACCCTGTGGGACCGGTGGGTGCGCGACGAGGACGTCCCCCTCTTCCACGACACCGACGGCGAGCGCTGCCGCGACGTGGGAGGCCCGAGCCGGTGGCGCGACGCCTCTGTCGCCGCGAGCCGCCACGAGGACGCCGGCGAGTCGCTCCGGCTGCTCTACGTCGCCGTCACCAGGGCGCAGTCGCAGGTCGTCGCGTGGTACTGCCCGACCGCCAACAACACCGCCTCCGCGCCGCTCCACCGCATGCTGTTCGGGCGTGCCCCGGGGCATGCCCGCGTCAACGACGAGCAGCCGGTCGTCGGTGACGACGAGCTCGTCGACATCCTCGGCCGCTGGAAGTCGGCCGGCGGGCCGCAGCCCGAGGTGGCCGCGCTCGTGCCGGTCGACACGACACCCATCCAGCGCGACCTGCCGACCCTGGCGGTGCGGACCTTCGACCGCGACGTCGACACCGACTGGCGCCGCACCTCCTACTCCGCCCTCTCCGCCGCCGGCGCGCCCCATGCCGGCGCGCCCGACCGGGTGCTGTCCGAGCCCGACGACGCACCCGACCTCGACGACACCGACCTCGAGCCGCTCGACGACGCGACCTCGCCCGAGCCCGACCTCGAGCTGGCGGCGGTGCCGTCACCGATGGCCGACCTGCCGGTGGGCGCCGAGTTCGGCTCCCTCGTCCACGAGGTCCTCGAGCACACCGACCCGGCTGCGCCCGACCTCCGCGCCGAGCTGCTCGCGCAGGTCGAGGAGCACCGCGCCTGGTGGGCGGTCGAGGTCGACGCCGAGGAGCTGGCCGACGCGCTCGTGGCGGTCTGCGACTCCCCGCTGGGTCCGTTGGCGGGCGACCTGACCCTGCGCGAGATCCTCCTCCCCGACCGGCTGCGCGAGCTCGACTTCGAGGTGCCCCTGGCAGGTGGCGACCTGGCGGCGGCGCGCGATGCGGCCTCGGTCGTGCTGGGCGACCTCGCCCCCCTGCTCCGCGAGCACCTGCCCGACGGCGACCCGCTCCTGGCGTTCGCCGCCACCCTCGAGGGCGACCCCGACCTTGCCGGACAGCGGCTGCTCGGCTACCTCACCGGGTCGATCGACGTCGTGGTCCGGGTGCCGGTCGAGGGCCGCACCCGCTACCTGACCATCGACTACAAGACCAACTGGCTCGGCGACCGCGCCGCCCCGGCGACGGCGTGGGACTACCGTCCCGCCGTCCTCGACGAGGCGATGGGCCACTCCGACTATCCGCTCCAGGCGCTGCTCTACACCGTCGTGCTCCACCGCTACCTGCGCTGGCGGCTGCCGGGCTACGACCCTCACCTGCACCTCGGCGGCGTGCTCTACCTCTACCTGCGCGGCATGTGCGGGCCGGCGACGCCCCTCGTCGACGGCCGCCCGTGCGGGGTGTTCTCGTGGGAACCGCCGGTCGCGCTCGTCACCGCCCTCTCCGACCTGCTGGACGGAGTCGCTCCATGACCGATCTGTTCGAGCCGATCGACGCCACCGACGCCCGCCTCGCGCTGGGCGCCACCGGGCTGCTCGGCGCCTTCAACGCCGCGGGAGTCCTGACGAGTGCCGACGTCCACGTCGCGAGCGCGCTCGGCCGGCTGGGCCGCGAGAGCGACGAGCGGGTGCTGCTCGCGGTCGCCCTCGCCGTGCGCGCGGTGCGCGGCGGGTCGGTCTGCGTCGACCTCGCGACCGTCGCGGACCCGCCCGACCTGCCCTGGCCCGCGGCCGACGACTGGTCGCACGCCGTCGCGGCCAGCCCCCTGGTGACGGCGGGCCTGGTCCGCTGGGACAACGACCTGCTCTACCTCGACCGCTACCACGAGCAGGAGACCCAGGTCGTCGACGACCTGCTGTCGCGGGCGGCCACCGCGCCCGACCACGACCCCGCGCTGATGCGGGCCTCGCTGGACCGCGTCGTGGTGGCCATGAAGGCGGCCGCGGCGGCGCGCGGTCTGCCGGAGCCGTCGTACGACGAGCAGGTCGCGGCCTGCCTCGCCGCGGCCGGCCAGTGGACCACGGTGCTCACCGGCGGCCCGGGCACCGGCAAGACCACCGCGGTCGCCTCGCTGCTCGTCGGGCTGCTCGACCAGCACCCGGGSGGGCTGCGCATCGCGCTGGCCGCCCCGACCGGCAAGGCCGCCGCCCGCCTGCAGCAGGCGGTGCACCAGGAGGCCGAGGCCTTCGAGGAGGCCGACCGCGTCCGCCTCGCCGGGGTGACCGCCTCGACGCTGCACCGGCTGCTGCGACCCGACCCGGGCAACTCCACCCGCTTCCGCCACCACCGCGGCAACCGGCTCCCCCATGACGTGGTCGTCGTGGACGAGTCGTCGATGGTGTCGCTGACCCAGATGGCGCGCCTGCTCGAGGCCGTGCGCCCCGACGCGCGGCTCGTGCTGGTGGGTGACCCCCACCAGCTGTCGTCGGTCGAGGCCGGCGCCGTGCTGAGCGACGTGGTCCGCGGGTTCCAGGGCCGGGCCGACTCGCCGGTCGCGGCGCTGCAGTCCACGCACCGCTTCGGACCGGAGATCCGCGCCCTCGCCGAGGCGCTGCGCACCGGCGACGCCGACGAGGCGCTCCACGTCCTGGCCGCGGGTCACGACGAGGTGGAGTGGGTCGACGAGGGAGATCCGTCGTCGCGCATCCGCAGCACCGCGCTCGACGCAGCCCTCGGCGTCCGTGACGCGGCCGAGCGGGGCGACGTCACCGGCGCCCTCGCGGCGCTCGACCGCCACCGGCTCCTGTGCGCGCACCGCGACGGCCCCTACGGCGTACGCCACTGGAACCGGCGCATCGAGCACTGGCTCACCGCGGAGACGGGCGACCCGTTGTTCGAGCGCGCCTATGTCGGCCGGCCACTCCTGGTGACCGCCAACGACCACCAGCTCGGCGTCTACAACGGCGACAGCGGGGTGATCGTGCTGACGCCGGCCGGCCCGCGCGCGGTGATCGCGGCCAGCGACGGCCCCCGCGACCTCGCGCCCTCACGGCTCGGCGACGTCGAGACCATGCACGCGATGACCATCCACAAGTCGCAGGGCTCGCAGGCCGACGTCGTCACCGTGCTGCTGCCCGACGAGGAATCCCGGCTGCTGTCGCGCGAGCTCTTCTACACCGCCGTCACCCGTGCGCGCTCCCAGGTGCGGGTCGTGGGGTCGGAGGCGGCGATCCGGGCGGCCATCGGTCGTCGTGCGCAGCGCGCGAGCGGGCTCGCCGTACGCCTCGCGGCGGCCCCGCGGCCGAACGCCGACACCGTGCCACCGACGCGCGAGCGAAACGCCGACGACACAGATCCCCGATAGCCTCCTCGTATGCCCTACCTGATGCGAGTCGAGCTCCCGGACGTCCCCGGGTCGCTGGGTCGCGTCGCGAGCGCGATCGGTGAGGCCGGGGGCGACATCGACGCGATCGAGATCGTCGAGAAGCGCGACGGCTTCGCCGTCGACGACGTGCTCCTCGAGATGTCGCCCGGCACCATGCCTGACTCCGTGGTCTCTGCCTGCGGCACGCTCGACGGCGTCAGCGTTCTCTGGATCAACCGCTACGCCGCCGGCGGCAACCTCTTCCTCGACCTCGAGGTCGTCGAGGCCCTCACCGAGGACCCCGCCTCCGCGCGCGACCGCCTGATCGACCTGCTGCCCATCGCCTTCCGGGTCGACTGGGCCGCTCGCGTCACCCCCGGCACCGACGGTGTCGGCGCCACGGTCGTCCACGCCACCGACGCCGCCCCGTCGGCGTACGACATCGACCGCGAACGCGTGCCCGTGCCGACCCGCCTGCCCGGCGACGAGGTCTACGTCGAGTGCGCCGCACCCTTCGGTGACGACCTCGTCCTCCTGGGCCGCCGCGGCGGTCCGGAGTTCCTCGACTCCGAGCTCGCCCGACTCGAGCACCTCGTCGGGCTCGCGATGACCATCAGCCACTGACGGGCCCGACCCCCGCTGGCCCGCCGAGCGGTGCGTGAGCCACCTTCCGCTCGCGCGGAACGTGGCTGGGGCACCGCCCAGCCGCGCGTCCCGTGCGACACGCCGGCGGGCGGTGGCGGAGCCACAATCCGCCCGTCACGAATGTGGCTGGGGCACCGCTCGACCAGCGTGAACGGCGTCAGGCGACCGACCGGATGCGGGTCACGAAGACCGAGCCGAGGACGCAGAGGACGAAGCCGACGAGGTAGACCACGCCGTAGCCGAGCGACCAGCCCTCGCCGTGGGTGGCGACGGAGCCGCCGAGCTCGCGTACGGCGACCAGGATGAGGCCGGCGATGGCCGGGGCGAGCACCTGCGGCAGCGCGGAGGCGATGTTGATGATGCCGAGGTCCTTGGCCCGGTCGCCGGCGCCGGGGAGCACCTGGGTGATGAGCGCGAAGTCGACGGCCTGGTAGACGCCGAACCCGGCGCCCAGCACGACGGCCGCCACCAGCGCACCGGACCAGTCCTGCCACAGGCCTAGCACGAGCGAGCTGGCCCCGATGAGCACCCCGGACCAGATGACGAAGATCTTGCGCCGCCCCACGCGGTCGCTCCAGTGACCGACGACGACGGTGGTGGCGACCGTGCACACGCCGTAGATCAGCACGAGCGTGCCGAGCTTGGCGGTGGCGTCGTCGTCGCCGAACCCGAGGCCGTCGGTGAGGAAGTAGTAGAGGTAGTTGAGCGCGATCCAGTTGCCGAGGTTCACCAGCAGGCGCGTCAGCCACGCCCACGCGAAGTCGGGGTGCTCGCGCGGCGAGACCCAGAACGAGCGGACCAGCCGCTTCCAGTCCATCGGTTCGAGCGGGTGGTCGGCCGGCAGGGCGAGGTCGCGGGAGCCGACGAGGTAGGGCACCGAGAGCACCAGCATCACGATGGCGGTCACCAGGTAGCCCTGGGCGATCGAGCCGGTGACCTCCGCGATCTTGATGCCGACCAGCACGCCGACCGTGCCGGCGATGGCGACGAGGCCGCCGATCAGGCCACGGCGCTCGACGGGCACCTGGTCGGGCACGGCCGCGATCCCGCCGGCCCACGCAGCGTTGAGCGCGAGCTGCACCAGGCTCCAGGCGATGACCATCGACGCGGCGCTGTCGGCGACGGACAGCAGCAGCAGCGACGCGGCGCCGAGGACCACCCCGCCGAGCACCCACGGCACCCGGCGGCCCAGGCGCGAGCGTGTCCGGTCGCTGAAGGCGCCCCACACCGGGTTGGCGAACATCGAGACCGCAGCACCGCTGAACAGCACGACCGCGAGCAGCGCCTCCTTGCTCATGCCGCCGGGCTCGGCGGCTGCGACCCGCTCGGCCTGCTGCGCGAGCAGCACCTGGATCGGCCCGAACCACCCGGCCATCACGCCGAGGTTGAGCAGCACCAGCGCGCCGACCCAGCGCGCCGGCGGGTTGTCGACGGGCTCGTCGAAGGCCGAACGGCCCGGCAGCGTGGTCGTCACGGCGTCATTGTGGGGCCAACCGGGCCTGTGCGACAGCACGGTCCGGACCGGCAGGCCCGCACGGCGCGGCTCAGTGACCGTCGGTGCCGGGATCGGCCGCCTGGTGGTCGACCTCGGTCAGCGACGCGGACGACGGTTCGCCCGTGGCCACCGGATCGGGCTCGCCCCAGAGCCACTCCGACGCGGCCGTGAGCAGCACCCAGCACAGGCCGACGACGAGCAGGTAGCGGGTGAGGGCCACGTCCAGGGGCAGTGCCCCGGTCGCCGCGCCCGCCAGCGCGGGAGAGGTGAGGAGCGCGGCGACGACCAGGGTCGGCCCGGAGACCGGCCTCATGCCGTCACCGCCAGGCGGTCGCCGGTGACGGTGCCGACCGAGCGGACCTGGTGGGCGCCGACCAGCTCCGTGTAGGAGAGCACCGCCGTGCTGGGCAGTGCCGGCGCGACCATGCGGCGTACGGCGGCGCGCAGCTGGGGCGCGCACACCACGACCGGCCGCAGGCCGCGCTCCTCGGCGGCCGTGCGGAGGTCGGTGAGCTCACCGAGCACGCTCTGGCCGGTGAGCGGGTCGAGGGCGACGACGGGCCCGTGGTCGCCCGGGCGTACCGCCTCGAGCATCCGCTGCTCGAGCATCGGCTCGAAGCTCATCACGTGGACCGCGCCCTCGGCGAGGTGGGGCGCGGCGATGGCCGGGCCCAGCGCGGCGCGTGCGGCCTCGACGAGCGTGTCCGGGTCCTTGGTGACCTGCGCCTTGAGGGAGAGGGCTTCGAAGATGCGGACCAGGTCGCGGATCGCGACGCCCTCCATGAGCAGGCCCTGCAGGACGCGCTGCACCTCCCCCAGGCTGAGCTGGGCGGGGGTGAGCTCCTCGATCACGACCGGGTGGCTGCGACGGACCAGGTCGGTCAGTGTCTTCACGTCCTCGCGTCCCAGCAGCCGCGCCGCGTGCTGCCCGACCACCTCGGCGAGGTGGGTGGTGATCACGGACGACCGGTCCACGACGGTGGCCCCGTTGAGCTCGGCCTGCACGCGCAGCTCGGCGGGGATCCACGACGCCTCGAGGCCGAAGACGGGCTCGTGGGTGGGCTGTCCGGGGAGCGCGCCGAGGTGGTCGCCGATGGCCAGCACGGTGCCGCGGGGTGCCTCGCCGCGTGCCACCTCGATGCCGAAGAGCCGGATCGCGTACGTGCTCGCCGGCAGGTCGATGCTGTCCCGGGTGCGCACCGGCGGCACGATGATGCCCAGCTCGCCGGCGATCTTGCGACGCAGCCCCTTGACCCGGTCCAGCAGGTCGCCGCCGCTGGCGGGGTCGACGAGGTCGATGATGTCGGGCGACAGCTCGAGGCCCAGCGGGTCCACCCGGATCTCCGCGGCGAGCAGCTCCGGGCTGTCGGGCGCGCTCGCGAGCACCTGCTCCGCGACCACGTCCGGCTCGGGCGCGAGCGGCGTCGTGACCCGGGTGGAGGCGAGCAGCATGATCCCGCCGGCGACGACGAAGGGGAGCTTGGGCAGCCCGGGGATGAGGCAGATCGCCAGCGCCGCGAAGCCGGCGATCTGCAGCGGGAGCTTGTTGCTGGTGAGCTGCCGCAGGATGTCCGAGCCCATGTCGGAGTCGCCGACGTTGCGGGTGACGATCAGGCCGGTGGCGGTGGAGAGCAGCAGCGCGGGGATCTGCGAGACCAGCCCGTCGCCGACGGACAACAGGCTGTAGGTCGTGATCGCGTCGCCGAAGGACATCCCCTTCTGCGCCATCCCGACCGCGAAACCGCCCAGGAGGTTCACGAGGGTGATCACGATGGCGGCGATGGCATCACCCTTGACGAACTTCGACGCACCGTCCATCGAGCCGTAGAAGTCGGCCTCGGCGTGCACCTCGTGGCGGCGCCGGCGGGCCTCGTCCTCGTCGATGAGACCGGAGTTGAGGTCGGCGTCGATCGCCATCTGCTTGCCGGGCATCGCATCGAGGGTGAAGCGGGCGCCCACCTCGGCCACGCGCTCGGCACCCTTGGTGATGACCACGAACTGGATCACCAGCAGGATCGCGAAGACGATGAGGCCCACGATCAGGGACCCGCCGACGACGAAGTGGCCGAAGGTGTCGATGACCTTGCCGGCGTAGCCGTCGAGCAGCACGAGGCGGGTGGCGCTGACGTTGAGCGCCAGGCGGAAGAGCGTCAGCACGAGCACGACGGCCGGGAAGGCGGCGAACTCGAGCGGCTTGTGCACGAACATCGCCACGAGGAGCACGAGCAGCGCGCTGGTGATGTTGAGCGCGATCAGCATGTCGAGCACCACCGCCGGGAGCGGCACGACGAGCATCACGACGATGAGCACGATGCCAGCGGGCACGCCCAGCTGGAGCAGTCGCTTGGAGGCCACGGAGGGTGCCTTTCGGGGGACGTCGTCGTCGGCGGGATCCGCGCCGTCCGTGGCACCGGGAGCGACGCCGTCCTGGCGTCACGGGTCTCATCGGCCGGTCGCGGCGACTCCTGAGGGGTTCGCGCCCGCCGCCGTGGAGCCAGTCCGCGGGACGGATGAGGCCTGGCGTCGACGGCGCCCGGCGACGGGGACGGACGGCAGCTCGCTCTCGCGTCGCGGACTGCGGTGCTCGCCCCCGCCCACGCCGGCGGACCGACGTGAGATCACGAAGGCCAGGACCTGCGCGACGGCTGCGTAGAGCTCGGCCGGGATCTCCTGGCCGACCGTGGTCGAGCGGTGGAGGGCGCGGGCCAGGGGGATGTCCCGCACGAGGGGGACGCTGTGCTCGGCGGCCTGCTCGCGGATGCGCTGGGCGACCAGGCCGGTGCCGCGGGCCACCACGCGGGGCGCGCCGCGCTCGGCGTCGTACGTCAGCGCGACGGCGACGTGGGTGGGGTTGACGAGCACGACGTCGGCGGTCGGCACGTCGGCCATCATCCGGTTGCGCGACGCGGCGAGCTGTCGCGAGCGGATCGCGCCCTTGAGCAGCGGGTCGCCCTCGGTCTGCTTGCTCTCCTGCTTGACCTCGTGCTTGCTCATCCGGGTCTTCTTGCCCATCCGGCGGCGGACGATCACGTAGTCGGCGGCGGCCATCACGAGCCCCGCCACGGCCACGGTCCGCAGCAGGCCGAGCACCTCGTCGTTGACCACCTCGAGCACCGCGCTGATCGGCACCAGGCCGCCGATCAGCGGCATGATCGCGGACACCGCGCCGTAGGCGACGAAGCCCACCACGGAGCTCTTGATCAGCATCTTGGCGCCCTCCCACAGCGCCTGCGGCCCGAAGACACGCTTGAAGCCCTGGATCGGGTCGAGCTTCTTCAACGACGGCTTGACGGACTTCGTCGCGAGGAAGAAGCCGCCCTGGGCGAGTGCCGCGGCCACGCCCACGACCATCACGGCGGAGCCGAGCACCACGAGCGTGACGAACACGTGCTGGGTCCCACGCGCGAGGAGGGTGGTGGCGTCCGCGACCTCGACCGGGCCGCGGAGGGCGAAGCAGTCACGCATCAGCTCGGCCAGGGCGGTGAGCTCGCGGCCCAGCAGCGGCGGCAGCACCAGCGCGACGATCATGAGCGTCGCCCATCCACCCAGCTCCTGGGTGCGCGGGACCTGACCCTCCTTGCGGGACTCCTTGCGCCGGCGGGCGGTGGGCTGCTCGGTCTTCTCCTCCGACACCGCTCAGCCCCCCACGAGGGCGAACTGGGCCTCGTTGGCCAGGTCGACGAGCCGGGCGACGGCCTCCGGGAGCACGGGGAAGGACATGCCCAGCAGCAGGAGGGTCAGGCCGATCTTGGCCGGGAACATCACGTTGATCGCGTTGAGGTGCGGCGCGACCTTCGTGAGGAGCGCCAGGCCCAGGTCGGCGACGAAGAGGACCGCGACGAGCGGGAGCGCGATCTGCACGGCGGTGACGAAGAACATCCCGAACGCCGTCACCAGGACGTGGGAGGCACCCTCGACCTGCGGCATCTCGCCGAGCGGCAGGACGTGGAAGGTGCGCAGCAGCCCGCCGAGGACCAGCAGGTGGCCGCCGGTGGCGAAGAGGATCATCACCGCGAGCATCTGGTGGAACTTGCCGAAGACGGTGTTCATGTTCATCGACAGCGGGTCGAAGCCCTGCGCCAGCTGGAAGCCGCCGAAGGTGTCGATGAGCGAGCCTGCCGTCGCGACCGCGGCGAGCAGGACGTACGTCACCAGGCCGAGGGCGGAGCCGACCACGACCTGGGTGAGCGTGGTGACCAGCAGCTCGCCGGTCCCCGTGGGGATGCTGCCACCCTCGACGGAGGGCACCACCGCGAACGCCAGGCCCAGGGACAGCACGACCTTCGCCGTGGCCGGGACCGCGCGACCCGCGAACGGTGGCACCAGGGCCAGCCAGGCGATGATCCGCACCGAGGCCAGCAGGTAGGCCAGCAGCGGCTCGCCCGCGACGGTCAGGGTCACGGATCAGCCCAGCAACGTGGGGATCATGGCGAAGAGGTCCTGGGTGAAGTCGACGAGGGTCTGCAGCATCCAGCCTCCGGAGACCAGCAGCGCGATCCCCACGCCCACCAGCTTGGGCACGAAGGCGAGGGTGAACTCCTGGATCTGGGTCATCGACTGGAAGAGCGAGATGGTGAAGCCGATGACCAGCGAGGTGACCAGGATGGGCGCGGACAGCTTGAGCGCGACCACCATGGTCTGCAGGGCGATGTTGATGACGGTGGTGTCGGTCATGGGTGCCTACTCGTAGCTCGAGACGACGGACGTGATGACCAGGCCCCATCCGTCGACCAGGACGAAGAGCAGGAGCTTGAACGGCAGCGACACCATCACCGGCGGCATCATCATCATGCCCAGGGCCATGAGTGCCCCGCTGATGACGATGTCGATCACCAGGAACGGGATGAAGATGATGAAGCCGATGATGAAGGCCTGCTTCAGCTCGCTGAGCACGAACGCCGGCACGAGGGTCACCATCGACACCTCGGCGCGGTTGGCCGGGAGGTCGCGTCCGGCCACGTTGGTCAGCAGCCGGAGCTCGTCGTCGCCGGTCTGGTCGAGCATGAAGTCGCGCAGCGGCTCGACCCCGTCCTCGTAGGCGACCGCGGTCGTCTTGTCCCCGTCGAGGTAGGGCTGGAGCCCGGTGTCGTTCATCTCGCTGAGCACCGGCGCCATGATGAAGAGCGACAGGAAGAGCGCGAGCCCGGCCAGCACCTGGTTGGGTGGGATCCCCTGCAGGCCGAGGGCGTTGCGGGTCAGTCCCAGCACGACGAGCACCTTGGTGAAGCTGGTGCAGGTCAGCAGGATCGCGGGGAGCAGCGACAGCAGGGACAGCGCCAGGATGACGGTGACCGGGGTGCTGGGCTTGTCGGTCATGCCGTCGAGGTCGATGGTCACCGAGCTGTCCCCTCCGGGACCGTCCGGACCCGTGGGAGCGCGGGGCCCGTCGGGCGCCGTGGGCGTCAACGCCGGTCCGGATGCCGCGGCGACCGGCGACGCGGGGGCAGCGCCCGCCGGTGTCACGGTGAGGCCGAGGAGCAGACCGAGGAGGCCCAGGGTCGTGGCGAGGACACCGGCGAGGACGTGCGCGACCCGGACGCGCGCGGTCACGACGCCTTTCCCGTGGCAGCAGCCAGGGCCTCGCGCCAGGTCTGCGGCGAGAGCACCGATCCCGCCAGCGCCCCGCCGTCCGGTGACGTACGGCGCGGGCCGGGCGTCGCCCGGTGGGAGCCCCCGCGCGTCACGACGCTCGTCGGCCGGGGCAGGTCGGCGGGGTCGGGGTCGGGGACCACGGCAGGCTGGGCGACGGGCAGGACCGTGCTCAGGAGGGTGGGCGGCGTGGCCGGCTCCGGGGACGACGACTCGTCCTCGCTCCCGGGCTCGCCCAGCTCGTCGGGGTCGAGCTCGGTCAGCAGGCTGACCTGGTGGTCGGTGCTGCCGACCACCAGCACACGACCGGCGACGGTGATGACGGCGACGGATGCGCTGCGGGAGAGGGCCTGGCGGTGCAGGACCTGCACGGGAGACCCGGCGCGGGTGCCGTACCGCTTGCCGACCAGTCGTGCGAGCAGCAGCATCAGTCCCACGACGACCGCCAGGGAGGCGATCAGCCGAACGGTGAGCTCGAGCACGTCAGCCTGCTGCGCTCTCGTCGACGATCTCGGTGATCCGCAGGCCGAAGTCCTCCTCGACCACGACGACCTCGCCGCGGGCGATCAGTCGACCGTTGACGAGCAGGTCGGCGGGGCTCCCGGCGGCACGGTCCAGCTCGAGCACCTCGCCCGGGGACAGGGCGAGCAGGTCACGCACCGTCATCCGGGTGCGGCCGAGCTCGACGGCCACCTCCAGGTCGACACCGTGCAGCATCTCGATGCCGCGAGTGGCCGGGAGAGCGACCGGACCCACGGAAGAGGGGATGGAGGAGGGGACAGCGGGCGCGACGACCGGCGCGACAGCGATCGGCACGGCGGGCGGGACCGGGGACCCGACGGGAGCCTCGCCCGGCACGACCGCGCCGACCGCTCCCGCAGCGGCGACGGCGGCGTCCGCGACGAGCAGGGCGCCGCAGGGCACGCCGGCACCGAGGAGCGGCACGAGGACGAAGGGGCCACCTAGGTCGGCATCCACCAGGGCGACGGACACCTCGCGGGCGGCACCGCACCCGGTTCCGAGGGCCGCGGCGGCGGCGTCGAGCGCGGGCTGGGTGGCCGCGGCCAGGTCGAGCCCGCCGAGCGGGCTGCTCGCGAGTGCCTCGACCAGGTCGGGACCGACCAGCACGGCGACGCGGGGCGCCCCGGGCAGGTGCAGCTCGGTGATGACGGCCCCGGCGAACCCGGCGCTCGCACCGCCGGCACCGGGCACCGGGGTGCCGGGCACGAGGGGCGTGGCGGCCGGCAGGACGGCGGCGGCCGCAGCGGCGGCCCGGGCCACGGGGCCGGTGAGGGTCTCGGTGTCGGTCAACGTGCTCATGCGTTCTCCTTGGTCGTACCGACGACGAGCGCGGCGAGCCGGGCACCGTGGGTGCCGGCCGTGGCGTGGGCGAAGGTGGTCTCGCCGACGACGACGTCGAGCGGCGCAGTGGCGCGGTGCGCGAGGCGCACCACGTCGCCGACGGCGAGGGCGGTCAGGGCGTCCGGTGCCAGTCGGGTGGGGCGGAAGCGGACGGCGGTCTCCACCGGTACGTCCTGGAAGCGGCGGTCCACCAGCTCGGCAGCGCGCGAGCGCTGCTCGCGCTCGCGGTCGGTGACGGGCGCGGGCGCGGCGGCGCGGACGAGATGGGGGTGGAGCCCGGCCAGGGGCAGGCACAGGGTGACCCGGTGACGGCGTTCCTCGACCACGAGGTCGAACGTGGCGACGACCACCGCGTCGCCGGGGGCGACCGCCTGCACGAGGCGGGCGTCGTACTCCACCCCGACGAGCGTCGGGGCGGTCGCCACGATGCCGCTGAGGCTGTGGCCCAGCTGGGCGACCAGCCCGACCAGCAGGTCGTGCACGACCGCGGACTCGAGCTCGGTGAGGGCACGTCGGGGCTGCTCGCCCGCACCGGCACCGCCGAGCATGTGGTCGATGGCGCTCATGACCGCCGCCAGGGGCAGGTCGAGCAGGACGAGCTCCGGGAGGGGGTCGGCGGCGATCGTGACCGCGTAGGTCTGGTCCCCGAGCGTGTCGACGTGCTCGGCGTAGGTCTGCTGGCCGATGCCGACGAGCTGGGCCGTGCAGACCGTGCGGAGCGCCGAGGTGACGACGGTGCCCAGCTGCCGCGCGAAGCCGTCGAGGCACACCTCGAGCAGCCGGGTGTGCTCGCGGGAGAGCTGCATCGGCCGGCGGAAGTCGTACGCCGTCGGCGTCACGCCGCTGCGGGCGCGCCGGCGGCCCCGGGCACCGAGGTGCACGGAGGACAGGTCGTCGCGGGGCTGCAGGGGCGTCACGCCTACCCGTATCGGCCCGGTCCGGCCCGACTTGAGGACTTCGGGCCGACGGGTCTCCGGGCGGCGGCGCCGCTACTGGGTGACGAACTCGGTGAAGTACACCTCCAGCACGTCACCGTGGTAGTCGTCGTGGAGCTCCTCCTCGAGCTGGCGCTTCAGCTCCTGGCGCTGCCCCGCCTTGGCCAGCTCGGCCCGGTCGACCCCGCTGAAGAGGTCGATCGTGGCGTCGAGGGCCTTGCTGCCGTCGGCCTCGTGGGCATCCGCGGAGAGCTGCAGGGCGATCCCGACGCGCAGGTAGTGCCCGTCGGCGAGGTTGACCTGGATCGGCTCCAGCGTCATCACCTCGCCCGGCACCGGCTCGGCGGGGGCGGTGGGACGCAGCAGGAACCACCAGCCCGCCGCGGCCGCCACCGCCACCACGACGAGGATCAGGACCATCTTCTTCCGGCCGCCGGTGGCCGGCGCCTCGGGCGGGGCTGCGGACCGGTCGAGCGTCGCAGTGGTCATGACGATCCTCCATCAGTGGCGTCGGGGGTGGTGGGCGCGGTGGGCGTGGTGGGGCTGCCGGCGGCGGCCAGGTCGTCCAGCAGCTCACGGGAAGCGGCGGGCAGCTCGGAGAGCACGACGATGTCCACCCGCTTGTTGACCCGCTGCGACCCCGGCTTCGCGGGGTCGACGAGGGGGTCCTCGTGACCGAAGGCAGCGGCGCTGAGGCGCTCACCGGGGACCCCACCGGCCTCCTGCAGGTGGCGCAGCACGGTCACGGCGCGCGCCGAGGACAGGTCCCAGTCGGTGGCGAAGAAGCGTGGCTTCACCGGTACCTGGTTGGTGTGGCCGTCGATGCGCAGGTCCTCGGAGGTCTCGCGCAGCACGGGCGCCACGGCATCCAGCACCCGCCGGCCCCGGCCGCTGAGCTCGGCGCGGTCCGGCTCGAAGACCACGTGGCGCGAGGTCAGGCTCAGCACGAGCCCCCGGTCGTCGATGGTGCTGGTGACGTCACCGCCCAGGCCCTCGCGCCGGAGCGCACCTTCGAGCTTCTGGCCCAGATCCTCGAGCCGGGCGAGCTCGGCCCGCGCATCGGCGTAGCCCTGCTCCTGGGTCGCGAGCGCCTGCTGGGCCTGCTGGACGGAGGGCGAGGAGCCCGGGAACGCCTCCGCACGCACCGGCGAGACGGGTGAGACGCCCGGCTGGTCGAGGACCGACTCCGAGCCGGTCATCACCGACGTGGAGTCTCCGAAGCCCGCGGCGAGCCCCGCCTTGAGGGCGTTGAACTTCCGCTCGTCCACCACGCTCATCGAGAACATGACGATGAACAGCACCATCAGCAGGGTCACCATGTCGGCGTACGTGACCAGCCACCGCTCGTGGTTCTCGTGCTCCTCCGGCTCCTCGACCCGACGCCGACGTGCCGGGCCGCTCATGACGGCTCCCCGGTCATGTCAGGCCGCCCTGGCGTCCGTCGGCTGCTCGCCGGCGGGCAGGAGCGAGGACAGCTTCTGGGCGATGATGCGGGGGTTGGACCCGGCCTGGATGGCGGCGACGCCCTCGACGACAAGCTCCATCCGCGCGGCCTCCAGCTCCGTGAGCCGCTTGAGGCGGTTGCCGATCGGCAGCCAGATCACGTTGGCCGACATCACGCCCCACAGGGTCGCGATGAACGCCGCGGCGATGAGGTGGCCGAGCTCCTCCGGCTGCGCGAGGTTCTCCAGGACGTGCACGAGGCCCATGACCGTGCCGACGATGCCGATGGTCGGTGCGTAGGCGCCGGCGTCGGCGAAGAACTTCGCGGAGTGCTTGCCCTGCGCCTTCGTGGCGCGCACCTCGGCCTCGAGGATGTCGCGCACCTCCTCGGGGTCGGTGCCGTCGATCGCCAGGGTGACGCCCTTGACGAGGAACGGGTCGTCGACCGACCTGAGGTCCTCCTCGAGGGCGAGCAGGCCCTCCCGGCGGGCCTTCTCGGCGAGGGCCACGACCATCGGGACGACGTCGCCGGCCGGGCGCACCTTGGCGGTGAACGCCGTCTTGACCGACAACATCGCGTGCTTGGCGTCCGGGATCGTGCCGCCGGCCATGGTGACCATGAGCGTCGTGCCGAACACCAGCAGCATCGGCGGGACGAGCAGGAGGCTCGTCGGGTCGCCGCCCTCCATGACGTTGGCGACGACGATGATGACGAGCCCGGCGAGGACCCCGATCAGGGTTGCCGGGTCCATCAGTCCTCCACCCCCCTCATGGACGGGGCGGGGACCGCGGCGAGGTGGGTGCGCTGCACCCACGCCTGGGCGTCGGGACCGGCGCTGGCGGCGATGATGCCGCCGCGCCAGGCACGCACCTGGTCGACCACCTGGATCAGCCCTTCGGCGACGACGTACTTCTTGCCGTCGACGAGCGTCACCACCGTGTCCGGCGTGCTGTCGAGTCGCTCGATCAGGTCGGCGTTCAGGACGAACGCGGAGCCCGAGAGTCGGGTCAACACAATCATGTCGGTGCACCATCCCTGTGCTGTCAACGCGAGGCCCGTCCGTGGGCCTCACTTCCTTCGATCGGACGCCGGCCCCCCGACCTGAGGGGAACCGGCGACCGGATCCGTCGTGCGTGCCTGCGACTCAGCGCTTGATGTTGACGAGCTCCTCGAGCACCTGGTCGGAGGTGGTGATCACGCGCGAGCTCGCCTGGAAGCCGCGCTGCGCGAGGATGAGGTTGGTGAACTCGGCGGAGAGGTCCACGTTGGACATCTCCAGCGTGCCGCCCATCAGGTCGCCGCGGCTGCCCTGACCGGCGACGCCGAGCTCGGGGGTGCCGGAGTTGGCGGTGGCGCGGAACGCTGTCTCCCCGACGCGCTCGAGGCCGGCGGGGTTGGTGAAGTCGGCGATGGCGACGATGCCGATGTCGCGCTGCACGTCGTCGGAGAAGGTGCCGCGCAGCACGCCGTCGGCACCGATGGAGTACGACGTCATCTCGACGCCGGCCGGCAGGTTGGCCGCGAGCGAGTCGAGGTTGACGTCGACCAGGGCGCCACCGGCGTCACCAGGGGCGTAGCCCTGCACCTTCTTGCCGCTCGAGGAGACGAGGTTGCCGTTCTCGTCCCAGGTGAAGGCGCCGGCGCGGGAGTAGACCCGCTCGTTGCCCGACCCGAGGACGAACATGCCGTCGCCCTGGATCATCAGGTCGGTCGCCGCGCCCGTCGTCTGCGCGGAGCCCTGGGTGAAGTTGCCGCGGGTGGCCGCGACCTGGACGCCGAGACCGACCTGGATCGGGTTGGTGCCCCCGTTGCCGGCCCCGGCGGCGCCGGCACCGCGCATGACCTGGCTGAGGGTGTCCTGGAAGACGGTCGTGGAGGCCTTGAAGCCGACCGTGTTGGCGTTGGCGATGTTGTTGCCGGTGACGTCGAGCATCGTCTGGTTGGCGCGCAGGCCGCTGATGCCGGAGAAGAGCGAGCGAAGCATGGTGGTTTCCTTTCGGACGGCGTCAGGCCGTGGTGGTGTCGGTGGGGTCGGGCGCCGCGGGTGCGGTGGTGGCGCCGACGGAGAGGAGCTGGGCGAGCGGGACCTGGCTGCCGTCGATGTCGAGGACGGGGCCCTGCGCACCGAACGTCACGCCCGCGACGACGCCGGCGTGGGTGGTGACCCCGTCGGCGTCGATCCAGGAGACGCTCTGGCCGACCATCGCGCCGGCACCGAACGCCATCTGCGAGCCGAGCAGCGCACCGACGCGGTCGGAGACGTCCTGCATCTTCTCCAGCGCGGTGAACTGCGCCGACTGGGCGAGGAACTCACCGGAGTCGGCCGGGTTGAGCGGGTCCTGGTAGCGCAGCTGCGCGACCATCAGCTCCAGGAACATCTGCTTGTCCTCGGTGGACGCCGACGTCGTCGGCGTCCCCGTGGGGAATGCGCTGGTCGTGCTGGTCGACGCCTCGGTGGCGGAGATCGACACGATTCCTCCTCACATGGTCAGGTCGATGCCCTGACGGGCACCGGTGACCGGGTCTGGACGGAGCGACGTCGCTCCGTCGGTGAGGCCGTCCGTGGCTCCTGCTCCACCGCGCGTCCGTGCGTGGTGGCCCTGCTGTCCAGTGCCTCCTCCGGGAGATCCCGGGGAGGAAGGCGTGTCGCTGCCTGCGCCGTACGACGCCTCCTGCGCGCTCCCGCCCGCGGCGGGCAGGCCGTGGCCGCCCGGCTGCTGCCCGGCGAGGTCCCGCACGACGACGCGCGCGTCGACCGCACCGGCGAGCTCGAGGACGCGTCGCAGCTCGGGCGCGCCCTCGGCAAGCGCACGTGCGGCGTCGTCGCCGCCGGTCAGGTGCACCTGCACGGCGCCGTCGCGCACCGTCAGGGTCACCCGCACCTCACCCAGGGCCTCCGGCTGGAGGAGCATGGTCAACCGGTGCACGCCGTTGCCGCGCGAGACCAGGCGCGTGACCTCGGGCACGACCTGTGCGACCGCGGGGACGTGGGCGACGGGCGAAGGCGGTCCGGGGGTCGCCGACGGCGTGGCCGCGCCGGCCGGCTGCACCGCCGTCG
>NZ_JBFUJV010000038.1:0-28660 GCF_056401175.1 Nocardioides sp. P4_G10
CGGCCGCGGCCCGCTACCTGTCGGACTCCTCCTCCAAGGGCAAGGTCGCGCTGACCGGTCTGGGCACCCCCAACCAGATGCGTGAGTACGTCGAGAACGGCACCGTCGAGTCCTTCGCGCTGTGGAACCCGAGCGACCTCGGCGCCCTCGCCACCTACGCCGCGGCCGCCCTGGCCAACGGCGACATCTCGGGCGAGGAGGGCGACTCCTTCGAGGCGGGCGACCTCGGCGAGTTCGAGGTCGGCGCCGACGGCGTCGTCCTGCTCGGTGAGCCGTTCACCTTCAACGCCGACAACATCGGCGACTTCGACTTCTGACCCCAATCAAGGTCGAACCACCACGTCCCGGGGCCGTCGGACTCGAGCCGCCGCCGGCCCCGGGACTCCCCACCCACCACTCGTTGGTCGACGAAGCGCGCCAGCGCTGTCACGAGACCTCCCCGCCGGAAAGGAGCGTGTGATGCACCGTGTCTGCTTCACCCTGCAGGTCCGCACGGACCGCATGGACGAGTACGCCGAGCGCCACGCCGCCGTGTGGCCCGAGATGCTCCGCGCCCTCCACGACACCGGCTGGACCAACTACTCCCTCTTCCTGCGCGAGGACGGCCTGCTCGTCGGCTACCTCGAGACGCCTGACCTCGCCGCCGCGCAGGAGGGCATGGCCCGCACCGACGTGAACGCCCGCTGGCAGGCGGAGATGGCCGAGTTCTTCGTCGACCTCGACCTCCCGCCCGACCAGGGCTTCTGGCAGCTGGCCGAGGTCTTCCACCTCGAGGACCAGCTCGCCGCCCACACCTCCACCAGCACGGCCACCGACTCACCCACTCCCACAGCTCAGGACCCGTCATGACCACCTCTTCTGGCCCTACTGGCTTCTCCACCATCAGCGACCGGCTCGGCGAACTCGCGATCGAGGTGCCGTCCTGGGCCTACGGCAACTCCGGCACCCGCTTCAAGGTGTTCGGCACCCCCGGCACCCCGCGCACCGTCGAGGAGAAGATCGCCGACGCCGCGGCGGTGCACCGCTTCACCGGCCTCGCTCCCACCGTGGCGCTCCACATCCCGTGGGACGAGGTCGACGACTACGCCGCGCTGTCGTCCTACGCCAAGGAGCAGGGCGTCGCGCTCGGCACGATCAACTCCAACACCTTCCAGGACGACGACTACAAGCTCGGCGCGCTGACCCACACCGACCCGCGGGTGCGGCAGAAGGCGATCGACCACCACTTCGCCTGCATCGAGGTGATGCACCAGACCGGTTCGCAGGACCTGAAGATCTGGCTCGCCGAGGGCACGAACTACCCGGGCCAGGGCGACATGCGCGCCCGCCAGGACCGGCTCGCCGAGGGCCTGAGCACCATCTACGACCGGCTCGCCGAGGACCAGCGGCTCGTGCTCGAGTACAAGTTCTTCGAGCCGGCGTTCTACCACACCGACGTCCCGGACTGGGGCACGTCGTACGCCCACGTGGCCGCCCTCGGCGACCGCGCCAAGGTGTGCCTCGACACCGGCCACCACGCGCCCGGCACCAACATCGAGTTCATCGTGGCCCAGCTGCTGCGCCTCGGGAAGCTCGGCTCGTTCGACTTCAACAGCCGCTTCTACGCCGACGACGACCTCATCGTCGGTGCGGCCGATCCCTTCCAGCTGTTCCGGATCATGGTCGAGGTCATCCGCGGTGGCGGCTTCGGCGCCGAGAGCGACGTCGCGCTGATGCTCGACCAGTGCCACAACATCGAGGACAAGATCCCCGGTCAGATCCGCTCCGTGCTCAACGTCCAGGAGATGACCGCCCGCGCGCTGCTCCTCGACACCGAGGCCCTCGACGAGGCGCGCTCCGCCGGCGACGTGCTGCGTGCCAACGAGATCTTCATGGACGCCTTCTACACCGACGTACGCCGTGACCTGGCCGCGTGGCGCGAGGAGCGCGGCCTGCCGGCCGACCCGATGCGCGCCTACCTCCAGTCGGGCTACCAGCAGGAGATCGAGACCGACCGCGTCGGTGGCTCGCAAGCCGGCTGGAACTGACCCCCCACAACCCCGTAAGGAAACCAGCACCGTGAGTGACCTCAACCCCGCCGTCGACGCGCTGGTCCAGCGCTCGAACCGCCTGGGCCAGGACCCCAAGAACACCAACTACGCCGGCGGCAACACCTCCGCCAAGGGCACCGAGACCGACCCGGTCACCGGCGAGGACGTCGAGCTGCTGTGGGTGAAGGGCTCCGGCGGTGACCTCGGCACGCTCACGCCCGGCGGCCTGGCCGTGCTGCGGCTGGACCGGATGCGCGCGCTCGTCGACGTCTACCCCGGCGTCGACCGCGAGGACGAGATGGTCGCGGCCTTCGACTACTGCCTGCACGGCAAGGGCGGTGCCGCGCCGTCGATCGACACCGCGATGCACGGCCTCGTCGACGCGGCCCACGTCGACCACCTGCACCCCGACTCCGGCATCGCGATCGCGACCTCGGCCGACGGCGAGGAGCTGACCCGGACCATCTTCGGCGACCAGGTCGTGTGGGTGCCGTGGCGCCGCCCCGGCTTCCAGCTCGGCCTCGACATCGCCGAGATCAAGGAGAAGAACCCGCAGGCCCGCGGCTGCATCCTCGGCGGCCACGGCATCACCGCGTGGGGCGACACCAGTGAGGAGGCCGAGGCCAACAGCCTCTGGATCATCGACACCGCCGCCACCTACATCGCCGAGCACACCAGGGCCGAGCCGTTCGGTCCGGCGCTCGAGGGGTACGCCGCCCTGCCGGAGGCCGAGCGCCGCGCCAAGGCCGCCGCCCTCGCGCCGACCATCCGCGGCATCGCGTCGGCGGACCGCCCGATGGTCGGCCACTTCACCGACGCCGACGTCGTCCTCGAGTTCCTCGGGCACGCCGAGCACCCGCGCCTCGGCGAGCTCGGCACGTCGTGCCCCGACCACTTCCTCCGCACCAAGGTCAAGCCGCTGGTCCTCGACCTGCCCGCCTCCGCCTCGGTCGAGGAGAGCATCGCCCGCCTCCAGGAGCTCGCCGTCTCCTACCGCGAGGACTACCAGGGCTACTACGACCGCAACGCCACGCCCGACAGCCCCGCGATCCGCGGCAAGGACCCGCTGGTCGTGCTGGTGCCCGGCGTCGGCATGTTCAGCTTCGGCAAGGACAAGCAGACCGCCCGCGTCGCCGGCGAGTTCTACGTCAACGCGATCAACGTGATGCGTGGCGCCGAGGGCCTGTCGTCGTACGCCCCCATCGACGAGTCGGAGAAGTTCCGCATCGAGTACTGGGCGCTGGAGGAGGCCAAGCTCCAGCGGATGCCGAAGCCCAAGCCGCTCGCGACCCGCGTCGCGCTCGTCACCGGTGCCGCGTCGGGCATCGGCCTCGCGACCGCGAAAAAGCTCGCGTCCGAGGGCGCCTGCGTCGTCATCGCCGACCTGTCGCTGGAGAAGGCGCAGGCCGCGGCCGCCGAGATCGGTTCGGCCGACGTCGCCGTCGGCGTGCAGGTCGACGTCTCCGACGGCGCCGCCGTCGAGGCGGCCCTGCAGGCCACCGTGCTCGCCTTCGGTGGTGTCGACCTCGTCGTCAACAACGCCGGCCTCTCACTGTCGCGCTCGCTGCTCGAGACCACCGAGCAGGACTGGGACCTCCAGCACGACGTGATGGCCAAGGGCTCGTTCCTCGTCGCGAAGGCCGCGGCCAAGGCGATGATCGAGCAGGGGATGGGCGGCGACATCGTCTACATCTCGTCGAAGAACTCGATCTTCGCCGGCCCCAACAACGTCGCCTACGGCGCCGCCAAGGCCGACCAGGCCCACCAGGTGCGGCTGCTGGCCGCCGAGCTCGGCGAGCACGGCATCAAGGTCAACGGCGTCAACCCGGACGGCGTCGTGCAGGGCTCGGGGATCTTCGCCTCGGGCTGGGGCGCCAACCGCGCCGCCGTCTACGGCGTGGAGGAGCAGGACCTCGGCAAGTTCTACGCGCAGCGCACGATCCTCAAGCGCGAGGTGCTGCCGGACAACATCGCCAACGCGGTCTTCGTCCTCTGCACCGACCAGCTGAGCCACACGACCGGGCTGCACATCCCCGTCGACGCGGGCGTGGCGGCGGCCTTCCTGCGATGACGACCCTGCGCCTCGCGGCCGTCGACCTCGGGGCGACGAGCGGCCGTGTGATGGCCGCCCGCGTCGGTCCGGGGCACCTCTCCCTGAAGGAGGTGCACCGCTTCCCCAACGGCGGCGTCCCGGTCGGCGGCTCGCTCTTCTGGGACGTGCTCGGCATCCACCGCGAGGTGCTCGCCGGTGTCGCCGAGGTGGCGCGCACCGGGGAGCTCCACGGGATCGGCATCGACTCCTGGGCCGTGGACTACGGCTTGCTGGACCGTGACGGCGAGCTGCTCGGCAACCCCTACAGCCACCGCGACCCGCGCACCCGCGACGTGCCCGAGCTGGTGGCCAGGACGGTCAGCGTGCAGGAGCAGTACGCCGTCAACGGCCTGCAGCAGCTGCCGTTCACGACCGTGTTCCAGCTCGCCGCCGCCCGCGGCACCGCGGCGCTGGAGTCGGCCCACACGATGCTCCTGCTGCCCGACCTCCTCGGCTACTGGCTGACCGGCGAGGTCGGCGCGGAGCGCACCAACGCCTCGACGACCGGGCTGCTCGACGTCCGCACCGGCGAGTGGTCCAGCGAGCTGGCCGGCCGCCTCCAGCTGCCCTGGTCGATCCTGCCGCCGTTGCGTGACGCCGGCTCCGTGGTCGGCCCCCTCCGCGCCGAGGTCGCGGCCGACCTCGGCCTCGCGCCCGACGTGCCGGTGGTGGCGGTCGGGTCGCACGACACCGCCTCCGCGGTCGTCGCCGTACCCGCGGAGCCGGGCACCTCCTTCGGCTACATCTCCTCGGGCACGTGGTCGCTCGTCGGCCTCGAGCTCGACGAGCCGGTGCTCACCGAGGAGGCCCGCGAGGCCGACTTCACCAACGAGGGCGGCGTCGACGGCACCGTCCGCTTCCTCAAGAACGTGATGGGCCTCTGGGTGCTCTCGGAGTGCCTCAAGGCGTGGCGCGACCGCGGCACCCCCGCCACCGACCTCGCCTCCCTCCTCGCCGACGCCAGCGCCGCGGCTCCGCTGCGCACCGTCGTCGACATCAACCACCCGTCCCTGCTGGGCCCGGGCAGCGCCACCGACCCGATGCCTGAGCGCGTCGTCCGGCTGGCACGGGACGCCGGCGAGCCGCTCCCGCAGAGCCCCGGCGAGATCACCCGCTGCATCCTCGACAGCCTGGCGCTCGCCTACCGGCGCCACCTCCGCACCGCCGCCCGGCTGGCCGGGCGCGACCTGGAGGTCGTGCACGTCGTCGGCGGCGGCTCCCACAACCACCTGCTCTGCCAGCTGACCGCGGACGCCCTCGGCGCACCGGTGCTGGCCGGCCCGGGTGAGGCGGCCGCGCTCGGCAACGCCCTCGTCCAGGCGCGCGCCCTCGGCGCGGACCTGCCCGACCTCGCCGCCATGCGTGCCCTCGTCCGCGAGACGCACGACGTACGACGTCACGACCCCCGCCCCGGCCTCGACTGGGACGCGGCCGACCGCCGCGTCGGACCCGCCACCGCCTGACCCCACCGCCTGACCCCCCACAGGAGATCTCGATGGAACAGCACGGCCCGACCCACCTCACCCGCCGCACCCTCCTCGGTGCGTCCGCCGCCGCAGCGGGCTTCGTGGCCGCCGCCTCGGCCTCGCCCGCGGTCGCCGCCCCCGGCGGCGCCTCGGCCGCCACCCAGTGGCTGCCCAAGGACCTCGTGCGGCGCTTCGCCTCGCCCGGCACCGCGACCGCGGCCGGCTTCCGCTGGTGGTGGCCGCACGGGCTCGTCGACCCCGTCGAGATCGCGCGGGAGGTCGACCAGGTCGCCGACGCCGGCTTCGGCGTCCTCGAGGTCGCGGACGTCACCCACAGCCTCCGTGCCCGCAACATCACCATCGATGTCGGGACGCACGGCTGGGGCACAGCCCCGTGGGTGGCCGGCGTGAAGGCCGCCCTCTCGCGCGCCGCGGAGCGCGACGTGCGCATCGACATCACCGTCGGCCCGTCGTGGCCCGCCGCCGTCTCGACCATCACCCCGGACGACGACGCAGCCTGCACCGAGCTAGCGCACGGGCTGGCCAACCTGGCCGCCGGGGCGACGTACGACGGACCCGTCCCGGCCGCCGTGCTGCACGCCGAGGACGTGGTCACCGAGCAGACCCTGGTGGCGCTGCAGGCGCACCGCTACACCCCGTCGACCAACACGCGCGTGCTGCCGCAGGTCGACCCGGACTCCTACGTCGACCTGCTCGACCAGGTCGTCGACGGCCGCATCACCTGGACGGCGCCGTCGGCGCCCGCCGGAGGGTCGTGGGTGCTGCTGTCCTTCTGGCAGCGCGGATCGGCCCAGGAGCCCGAGGCCGCGCCGCACACCAGCCCCCGGTCGTACGTCGTGGACCACTTCAGTGCGCTCGGCTCGCAGGCCGTCGTCGACCTGTGGGAGGACCGGGTCCTCGACCGCGAGCTGCGCGGCCTCCTCGGCCGCGCCGGTGGCTACCTCTTCGAGGACTCGCTGGAGATCGAGACGGAGGCGACCATCTGGACGCCGAAGATGTTCGAGGAGTTCGAGAAGCGCGCCGGCTACGACCTGCGCCCCTGGCTGCCGGTCGTGATGGAGCTGAAGGAGAAGTACCTCTACGACCTCGGCGCCGGTGCCAACGCCGCGACGACCGACAGCCTGCGCACCAACCAGGTCCGTGACGACTACAACCAGGTGCTCTCGGACCTCTACCGCGACCACCACCTGCTCCCGCTGCAGGCCTTCGCCCGCACGCTCGGCATGGGCCTGCGGGTCCAGCCCTACGGCCTCGAGACCGACACGGTGGAGCACGCGGCGCTGCTCGACATCCCCGAGACCGAGTCGCTCGGCTTCAAGAACCTCGACGACTACCGGGTGATGGCGGGCGGTCGCGACATGGCCGGTCACACGATCCTGTCCTGCGAGGCGATCTGCTACAACGGCGCGGCCTACAACACGATGCTCGGCGGCAACAGCGCCAGCCCCACGCAGCAGAACCAGGCGCTCCTCACCCTCAACAGCATCTTCGCCGCGGGCGTGAACCAGGCGATCATCCACGGATTCCCCTACGCCGACGCGCCCGGCGTGACCTGGCCCGGCTTCGCCGCCTTCTCGCCCTACTACAACGGCGCGATCGGCTTCGGCGAGGCCTGGGGGCCGCGGACCCCGCAGTGGCAGCACATGCCCGACATCGCGGCGTACCTCTCGCGCACCCAGCTCGTCCTGCAGACCGGCACACCGAAGTACGACGTGGTCTTCCTGCGGCAGAAGGGCTGGACGTCCACGGGCATCGGCGCCTTCTGGGCGACGAACGACGGCATCCCGCTCGGGTGGACCCACTCCTTCGCGACTCCGGCCCTGCTCGACCTGCCGCTGGCCACGGTCCGCGGTGGCCGGCTGGCTCCGGACGGTCCCGCCTACAAGGCGATGATCGTCGGCACCGACCAGTTCCGCGGCCAGGTCGCCACGATGGCCGTCTCGACCGCGCGACGGGTGCTCGAGCTCGGCCGCGCCGGACTGCCGATCGTCTTCGTGCGGGACTGGTCGGACCCGCGCCCCGTCGGTCTGCCCGAGGGCACGCCTGACGCCGAGGCCGCCGAGCTGCGCGACCTCGTCGCGCAGATCAAGGCGCTGCCCACGACCCGAGTGGCGGCGGCCGACGCCGACATCCCGGGCGCGCTCGCCTCGCTCGGCATCACGCCCGACGTCGAGCACGAGCGGTCGACCGTGATGACCCTGCGGCGGGTGGTCGGCGACGTCGACCTCTACTTCGTCGCCAACGCGCGGCACGCCGAGAACCGCCGGCTGAACCGCGTGACACAGGACGTCTGGCTGACCACCACCTCGCCGCGCGCGGTGCCGGTGGTGCTCGACGCCTGGACGGGTGAGACCCGCCCGGTCGGCCTCTGGGAGCGCCAGGCCGACCGGGTGCGGGTCCGCGTGGACCTCGCCCCCGGCCAGTCCACCGTGATCGCCTTCGCGACCCCGCAGTCGGCCGATCCCGCCCAGCTGCACGCGATCGCCACCACCGCCCTCGACGTGCTGCGCGAGCCGGGCAAGCTCGTGGCCCGCGCGGGCACCGCCGGCAGCCACACCGTCACCCTCGGCGACGGCCGCACGGTCGCCGCGAAGGTGGACCGGGTCCGCGACCCGGTCGTCCCGACGTCCTGGCGGCTCGAGGTCGAGGACTGGCAGCCCGGCGCGACGGCCACCGAGACGGTCAAGCCGGTACGGACGGCCGAGCTGACCACGCTGGTGCCGTGGAGCCAGATCCCTGGGCTCGAGGACGTCTCGGGTCTCGGTCGCTACACCACCCAGGTTGACCTCGGCTCCGACTGGACCGACCGCGACGGCGCCTGGCTCGAGCTCGGCGAGGTCACCGACACCTTCCGGGTCACCGTCAACGGCGTGGCGGTGGGTGGGTGCGACCCGCTGCACCCGCGCGTCGACCTCGCCGGCCTGCTGCGCCGCGGCACCAACGTCATCGAGGTCGAGGTGGCCTCCACCCTCCTCAACCGGCTGCGCACGGTGACGCCTGCCGTCTACGGCGTCGCCCAGCGCCAGGCGTACGGCCTCCTCGGACCGGTCCGGCTGGTGCCCTACGTCGACCAGCCGGTCCGCCGCTGACGATGGACGACCATCCGGTGCCCCTCGGCGACGACGAGCTCGTCGTGCTACGCATGATGGCCGAGGGGCAGACGGTCGAGGCGGTCGCGCGCCGGCTCGATGTCTCCGAACGGACCGTGCGGCGCAAGGCCCGTGCGGCGTGCGAGAGCGTGGGCGTCGACACCACTGTCGAGGCGATCGTGTGGGCCGTGCGCCGGCGGCTCATCTGAGAACACCACACCTGCATCACCATGAAAGGATCGCCAGCGTGAGGGTCGCCCTCCAGGTCACCTGCGTCAACGACGCCATGTTCCCCGACACGGGGAAGGCCGTCGTGCGGTTGCTGCGCCGTCTCGGGGTCGAGGTCGACTTCCCGCGGGCGCAGACGTGCTGCGGCCAGCCGATGGTCAACACGGGCTACCTCGACGAGGCGGTGCCGGTGGTGCGTGCGTTCGTCGACGCGTTCGCGGGCTACGACGCCATCGTCACGCCGTCGGGCTCGTGCGCCGGGTCGGCGCGGCACCAGCACTCGATCGTCGCCGACCGCTCCGGCGACCCCGCCCTGGTTGCGGCCGTCGCCGAGACCGGACCGCGGACCTACGAGCTGAGCGAGTTCCTCGTCGACGTCCTTGGCGTGACCGACGTTGGTGCCTACTTCCCGCACCGGGTGACCTACCACCCGACCTGCCACAGCCTGCGGATGCTCGGCGTCGGCGACCGGCCCACCCGGCTGCTCGAGGCCGTCCGCGGCATCGAGCTGGTCGACCTCCCCAACGCCACCGAGTGCTGCGGTTTCGGCGGCACCTTCGCCCTCAAGAACGCCGACACGTCGATCGCGATGGGCGCCGACAAGGCGCGGCACGTGCGCGACACCGGTGCAGAGGTGCTGGTGGCCGGCGACAACTCCTGCCTGATGCACGTCGGCGGGATGCTCTCGCGCCAGCGGACCGGCGTACGCGTGATGCACCTCGCTGAGGTCCTCGCGGCCACGGAGGACACCGAGGGCGAGTCCGACGGCCCGACGGTCGGCACGCGAGCGGGGGATGCCCGATGAGCGCCACCTTCGTCGGCATGCCGGCGTTCCCGACCGCCGCGCGTGAGGCGCTGGCCGACACCCAGCTGCGCCGGAACCTCGCCCACGCCACCCGCACGATCCGCGACAAGCGCGCCGCGGTCGTCGCCGAGGTGGAGGACTGGGAGGAGCTGCGGGTCGCGGGCGCCGCGGTGAAGGAGGCCGCGCTGCGCGACCTCGCCACCCACCTCGAGACCCTTGAGGCGTCCCTTGTCCGCGCCGGCGCGACCGTGCACTGGGCCCGCGACGCCGAGGAGGCGTGCGCGATCGTCGCGTCCGTCGCCCACGCCCACGGCGTCGACGAGGTCGTGAAGGTCAAGTCGATGGCGACCGCCGAGATCGGCCTCAACGAGGCGCTCGAGGCCGAGGGCATCGCTGCCTGGGAGACCGACCTCGCCGAGCTGATCGTCCAGCTCGGCGACGACCTGCCCTCCCACATCCTGGTGCCGGCGATCCACCGCAACCGGGCCGAGGTCCGCGAGATCTTCCGCCGCCGGATGGGTGACGTCGGGCGAGCGGCGCCCGACGACCTCACCGACGAGCCGGCGATGCTGGCAGGGGCGGCGCGCGCACACCTGCGCGAGAAGTTCCTGCGCGCCAAGGTCGCGGTCAGCGGAGCCAACTTCGCCGTCGCCGACACCGGCACGCTCGTCGTCGTGGAGTCGGAGGGCAACGGTCGGATGTGCCTGACCCTGCCCGACGTGCTCGTCAGCGTCGTCGGCATCGAGAAGGTCGTCGCCACCTGGTCCGACCTCGACCCGATGCTGCGGCTCTTGCCGCGCTCGTCGACGGGGGAGCGCATGAACCCCTACACCTCGACCTGGTCAGGTGTGACGCCGGGCGACGGTCCGCAGGAGGTGCACGTCGTCCTGCTCGACAACGGCCGCACCCGGGCGCTGGCCGACGACGTCGGCCGGCAGGCCCTGCGCTGCATCCGTTGCTCGGCGTGCCTCAACGTGTGCCCGGTCTACGAGCGGGTCGGCGGCCACGCCTACGGCTCGGTCTACCCCGGCCCGATCGGCGCGATCCTCAACCCGCTCCTCAACGGCGTCGCCGACGAGCAGACCGCGTCCCTGCCCTACGCCTCGTCGCTGTGCGGCGCGTGCTTCGAGGTCTGCCCGGTCCGCATCGACATCCCGTCGGTGCTCGTCGACCAGCGCGCCGCCGTCGTCGACTCGCACCGCGGCGACCGGGTGCCCAAGCCCGAGGCCGTCGCGATGAAGGCTGCCGCCTGGACGTTCTCGTCCGCGAAGCGGCTCGCGAGGGCCGAGCGCGCCTCCGGGCTCGCCGGCCGGGTCATCGGTCGCTTCTCCCGTACGACGCTGCCCGGTGGTCGCGCCGCCGCCGGTCGTCTGCCCGGGCCCGCCGCCGGCTGGACCGGAGCCCGCGACCTCCCCGCCCCGCCGGCGGAGTCCTTCCGCGAGTGGTGGGACCGCACCGACGGTGGGCACCGTCCTGACCACGAGCAGGAGGGCCGTTCATGATCACCCCACGACGTTCTTCGCCTCCCCCGCTCCGCTCCTCCGTCGAACAACGCCGCGGGGACCCCGAAACCAGCGCGCGCGACGAGATCCTCGGGCGTGTCCGCTCGGCCCTGTCCGGCGTGTCGCCCGCGATGGACCTCCCTCCGGCCCCTCGGGCCCCCGACCGCGGTGACCTGGTCGCGCTGTTCGTCGACCGCGTCGAGGACTACCGGGCGGTGGTGACGCGGTGCGCCCCGGAGGACCTGGGCTCGGTGGTCGCCGAGGTGCTTGGGTCGGCGTCCAGCGTCGTACCTCCCGGGCTCGGCCTCGACGTCGCCGGCTCGGTCGTGGACGACGGGCTGGCCGCGGCCGCTCTCGACCGCATCGACGCCGTCGTCACCCGCGCCCGCGTCGGGATCGCCGAGACCGGCACCATCTTGCTCGACCACGCGCCCGACCAGGGCCGCCGGGCGATCAGCCTCGTGCCGGACCTGCACGTCTGCATCGTCGACGCGGCGCAGGTCGTGGCCGACGTACCCGACGCGATCGCCCTGCTCGACCCCGCCCGCCCCACGACGTGGATCAGCGGACCGTCGGCCACGAGCGACATCGAGCTCGACCGGGTCGAGGGCGTCCACGGGCCTCGGACGTTGCACGTGGTTCTCGTCGGTTGAGCGGGCTGCGCCATGGACAGCGTCGACCTGGCAGTGCTTGCGGCAATCGCTGACGGGCGTTCCGCATCCGAGGTCGCCGAGGTGTTCGAGGTCAGCGAGCACGTGGTGAACCGGAGATTGATACGTATCCGACGCGAGCTCGACGCGCCCACCACCATCGCGGCGGTGGTCACCGCGATCAGACGCGGATTGTTGTAGTCCCTGAGCAGGATCCGGCCAAGTGCTGGACTTTGTGACCCTCGTCATATGAGGTTTGGAACGTTTCATACCAGCGGGGGTCCGAGTAGCGCGACGTCTTCGTGCCCCCGCGCTCACCAGAGGCGCATCGACGCTCCGAAAGGGCACATCATGAGAAGGACCAAGACCACCAGCCTGGTGGCCGCGTTGGGGCTCACCCTGACGCTCGGTACGGGGGCTGCCATCGTCCCGTCGATGGGGGCGGCCCAAGCGGCACCGGCCGCCGAGGTGTCGATCAGCGGTCTGGAGGTGAACCACCTGGTCGAGCCTGAGGGCGTCTTCGGCATCGACGACCCGAAGCCGGTCTTCTGCTGGGGTTTCGACTCCAACGTGGTCGGCTCGAAGCAGGCGTCCTACCGCATCGAGGTCGCCACCACGCCGGCGTTCAACGCCAACAAGGTCGTGTGGGACTCCGGCGTCGTGAACTCCGACGAGACGACCGACATCACCTACGGCAGCACCGGCACCGCCAAGGCGCTGCGGCCGGAGACCGACTACTACTGGCGTGTGACCGCTGTCGACAACCGGGGGGTGCCCACCACCTCGAAGACCGGCAAGTTCGCCACCGGCCTGATGAACGGCAAGATCGGTGCCTGGGACGGTGCCCAGTGGGTCGGCAACGACGACGTCCGCCTGGACGCGAAGTCGACGATGATGTTCGACGTGAACGCCAAGTTCACCATCAACACCGGCGACAACGCCTCGTTCATCTTCGGCGCCAACGACCCCCGCCTGACCAGCGACTTCCGCAACGTGTACGGCGGCCCGGGCGGCGAGAACTTCATCCGCTTCGAGCTCGACCTCTCGGGTGTCACCGGCGACCCGGCCACCAACACCGGCGGCGTCATCAACATCTACCGCAAGGGATACCACGCCACGGACGACGACAACGGCGACCCCAACGTCATGCCGTACAAGTCGGTCCGCCTGGTCGACAGCACTGCTGCAGCGGTCAAGAACCTCTTCAGCCCGGCGAACAAGAACGCCGAGCACGCTCTGCGCATCCAGGGCAATGCCAGCGTGATGACGTATTCCATCGACGGGGTGGCGCTGACCGGGTTCACCGGCAACACGATGACGATCGGCGCTGGGCGACCGGCGCAGAACAACAACCTGAACGTCACGCCCAACTCGACCATCGACTCCGCCGGCGTGCACACGTTCCGCACGGGCAACAACTTCAACACCTTCCCGCACCTGGGCGAGATCGGCTTCTCGGTGAAGAACGTCGGCGACGACGTCACCGTCACCGACTACAAGCTCGTCGACGTCGCGCAGAGCTCGAAGCGCACCCTGTTCGACTCCACCACGGGGACGAACTACGGCATCTTCTCCTCGGTGCCGAACTCCGGCATCACGACCGCCGGCAACACCATCCGGGTCAAGCCGACCGCGCCTGCACAGCTCGGCCCGAAGTACGCCGACCCCAGCCACACCGGCCAGACCCAGGTGCGCTCGGAGTTCCGCCTCAGCACGAGCAAGGACATCGACGAGGCCCGCCTGTACGTCACCGCTCAGGGCGCCTACGAGATGTTCCTCAACGGGGACCGGGTCAGCGAGGACTACCTCAACCCCGGCATGTCCACCTTCGCGAAGACGCTGAACTACAACACCTACGACGTCACCGACATGCTCGACAACGGCTCCAACGCCGTCGGTGCCCTCCTCGGTGCCGGGTTCTACACCGGCCACATGACCTTCACTCCGAACAACAAGGACATGTTCGGTGAGAACGAAGCCCTGCTGGCCAAGATGGTCGTCACCTACGACGACGGCACCACCCAGACGGTCGTGACCGACCCGTCGACGTGGAAGGCCTACACCGACGGGCCCAACCGGTACGCCGACAACTTCCAGGGCGTGACCTACGACGCCAGCAAGGAAGCCAACACCGCCGGCTGGACCACCACGGCTTACACCAACGCCAAGCTCAGCAAGTGGGCTCCGGCCGACGTCATCCCGCTCAAGGCGGGACTCAACCCCGAGATCATCGCCCGCCAGGACCAGCCCGTCCGCGAGGTCGAGCGACTGACCGCCAAGCGGGTGCTCGCCACCCACAGCGCGGACTCCACGACCTACACGTACGACATGGGCGTGAACATGGTCGGCGTCCCGTCGGTCACCATCCCGAAGGGCACGCTGCAGGCCGGCGACGAGGTCATCTTCCGCTTCGGCGAGACGATCTACCCGGGCAACAGCGACTCCCCGAACCAGATGTGGCCCGGTGGCGACCCCCGCAACCCGACCATGGTCCCGTACTCGAGCATCTACGGCCAGAACGGTACCTACCGCCCCGACGTGGCCGGTCGCATCCTGACCGACTCCTACCGCGCCGCGATGGCTCTGGACCGCTACAAGGCCTCGGCCGCCGACGCGAACCGCGACGTCACCATCACGCCGAACTTCACGTTCCGCGGCTACCAGTACATCGAGGTCACGGTCCCGCGCCGCACCACGGCACTGCCGCTCGAGGACGTCGAGGGCATCGTCCTGTCGTCGATCGACATCCCGGAGGGCACCTACGAGGCGACCACCAGCGACGACAACTACACCGGCAAGCTGGCCAACCAGTTCTTCAAGAACGCCCAGCGCAGCCAGCTCGGCAACTTCTTCTCACTGCCGACCGACTGCCCCCAGCGCAACGAGCGCATGGGCTGGACCGGCGATCTGCAGGCCTACGCCCGCTCGGCGACGTACAACTCCAGCGACACCCAGGCGTTCCTGCGCCAGTGGCTCATCGCGCTGCGCGACGCCCAGGGCGTCAACGGCGGCATCGGCGACACCGTGCCGATCATCAGCCTGACCGGTGACCGCGGCACGAACTACCCGCAGTCCCCGACCTGGGAGGGCGCGGTCGCCCAGGCGCCGTGGCAGCTCTACACGCAGTACGGCGACACCCAGGTGATCCGGGAGAACTTCCCGACCATCAAGAAGTGGCTCGACAGCTACCTCGTCAACGGCGGTGCGCTGAGCCCGGACTACCCGGGCCTGACCGCGCGCACGTCGGGCAACGCCGACCACATCAGCATGGACGCCAACACCCAGGCGCACATGGTCGGTCAGGCGATGTACCTGTACTACCTGGACATCTCCTCCAAGATGGCAGACATCATCGGCGACAGCGCGTACGCGCAGACCCTGCGTGAGCGCTACAACCAGGGCGTGGACAGCTTCAACCGGCTCTACGTCGACCCGCAGACCGGATACACGCTGAACGCCACTCCGGGTGCCACCCTGGTGTCGGGCCGGACCCTGCAGGACTCGCAGGCCTCCTACGCCACGCCGCTCGCGCTGGACCTGTTCAGCGACACCATGAAGGTCCAGGCCGGCCCGAACGCTGGACTGACCTACAAGGAGTTCGCCACCAAGCGCCTGGGCGAGCTCATCGCCGACCCGGCCAAGAGCAACGACGGAGCAGGCCCGCGTGCCGGCACCGGCAACTTCTCCGGCGGCCAGGCCAGCAACAAGCCCTACACCATCACCACGGGCTTCAACGGCACGCCGAACATCCTCCCGGCACTCACGAAGAACGGCGACGCTGCGACGGCCTACAAGCTGTTCAGCAACGACGAGTTCGCCAGCTGGCTCTACCCGGTCACGCTGGGCGCGACCTCGATGTGGGAGCTGTGGAACTCCTACGAGAGGGGTCTGGGTCAAGGCGGCGACAGCACGATGAACTCGCAGAACCACTTCGCGCTGGGCGCCTCCCAGGCGTGGATGTACGAGTACCAGCTCGGCATCACCTCCAACGGCGCGAAGGGCTACCGCGACTTCGTCCTGCAGCCCACTCCCGGCGGTGAGTTCACCTCGCTCAAGGGCGGCTTCCAGTCCAGCTACGGGTTCATCGACTCGGCCTGGACCGCGTCGAGCGGCAAGCTCACCTCGTACGCGGCCACGGTGCCGGCCAACACGACCGCCACGCTCTACCTCCCGGTGGAGGGTGAGGTTACCGCTGCCGACATCCCGGGTGCCACGTTCAAGGGCATGGACAAGCGCAACGGTCAGATCGTCGCAAAGTTCACGCTTGGCGCGGGTGGCTACATGTTCAAGGTCGACGGCAGCACCGTGGCCGTGACCGTGGACGGCGACTGGGTCGTCGACGAGGGGTCCACGCCCACCGAGGAGCCGACCCCGACCCCGACCACCACGCCGGTACCCACCACCACGCCGACGCCCACCGCGCCGACACCCACGACCACCCCGACGCCCACGCCCGCCGTGTCGCCGAAGGTCACGGTCAAGGGCAAGGTCCGTGCAGGCAAGGCCTTCAAGATCCGTGTCCGTGACCTGGCGGTCAACAAGGTGTCCATCACCTTGGGCGGCAAGAAGCTCGGGACGGTGAAGGTCAAGGACGGCAAGGTCGCGGTCACCAGGATCGCGCCGAAGAACCTGTCCGGCAAGTCGGTCCTGCGGGTCCTGAATCGCAAGGGCGAGGTGGTCGCCAAGACCACCATCAAGGTCCTGAAGAGGAAGGCGGCCTGACGACCGGAACCCAACACCCTCCTAGGTGAAGCAGGGGGCCATGCCGCGAGGCGTGGCCCCCTGCGCCGTCACGGGATGGCGTTGATCTGCTCCCAGTCGCGGATCCGCCCGTTCCACCGCTCCAGCACCCACGGCCACTGCTCGCGGAGCTCCGGCGGTCGCTGCTGGTTGCGGCTGGCGGCCCACTCTCGGGCGGCCTTCTCGGCCTCACGGCCGGTCACGGCGGTGAAGTCGCGCAGCGTGCGGTCGCGTTCGGGCGAGTCCTCCGGCCCGGGCGCGTAGGCGACGCGGTACATCACGTACATGAGCCCTCCTGAGTCTTTCCTCCACTCAGACAGGAGGGGGCGGGAAGGACTTTGATACGTAGACGTCGGGCAGGAGGTGCTCGAGGACGCCGACCTCCTCGACGTTGTGCCTCACCCACGCCTCGGCCATGGCCGTCGGGAAGACCCGCGAGGTGAGGTGGCGGTTGACCGGCGTGGCCGCCCGGAGGCGGGAGCCGAGGTCCATCACGCTGACGTAGTGCGTCCCGTCGGGACCCCACGACCAGGTGTGCTCGAGCTGGAAGATCCGCACCCCGGCGATCCGGCGCACGAGCCGGATGCCGGTCTCGTCGAGCTTCTCGACGCGCTCGACGGAGTCGACGCGGAAGCGCTCGTCGCGCCCGAAGGCCTCGACGATGCGATAGCTCGCGCCCTCGTCGGCGCCGCCGCCCGGCGCCGGTCGGGCCAGCTCCCACGCGATGTGGTCGAGCGGGTGCCACGCGAGGTAGCCCGACATCCGCTCGCCGGCGTACTCGATCTCGTCGCCGATGTGGCGGAACCACCACAGCAGCATCGGCGGCGTGATGCCGGCCAGAGGCCGGTGGTCGATGGTGACCCGCATCCGGTGTCGGGAGAGCCGGCGGATCGTGCTGCGGGCCGAGTCGGTGGTGCGGAGCGGGTGGAGCACCGGCCGCGGCGTGGGCAGGGGCATCGGACGGGCCACGGGCGTCACCTCCGGTCGGCGGGGGATCCCACGGTAGGGGCGGAGCGGCACTGCGGGCGAGAGGTCACCCCGCCGTGCGAGGCCGCGACTTGCCGGGGCTGTGAGACTCACCCCATGGAGCACCGCACCCTCGGAAGGACCGGCCGCGAGGTCTCGGTCGTCGGTCTCGGCACGTGGCAGCTCGGCGCCGACTGGGGCGACGTCAGCGAGGCCGACGCGTTGGCCGTGCTGGAGGCCTCGGCCGAGGCCGGGGTGACGTTCTTCGACACCGCCGACGTGTACGGCGACGGCCGCAGCGAGCAGCTGGTCGGCCGCTTCGTCGCCGCCCACCCCGACGCCGGCTTCACCGTCGCGACCAAGATGGGCCGCCGCGCCGAGCAGGTGCCGGCGAGCTACGTCGAGCAGAGCTTCCGCCAGTGGCTCGACCGCTCCCGTCGCAACCTCGGCGTGGACACGATCGAGCTGGTCCAGCTGCACTGCCCGTCGAGCGAGGTCGTCGACGACGACGCGACGTACGACGTCCTCGACCGGCTCGTCGACGACGGCGTGATCTCGGCGTACGGCGTCAGCGTCGAGACCGCCGCGCAGGCGCTCAGCGCGATCGGCCGGCCCCACGTCGCCAGCGTGCAGATCATCCTCAACGCCTTCCGGATGAAGCCGCTCGACGAGGTCCTCCCCGCGGCGGCCTCCGCCGGCGTGGGCATCATCGCCCGGGTGCCGCTGGCCTCGGGGCTGCTGTCCGGCACGTACGACCTCGACACCACGTTCGCCGAGGACGACCACCGCACCTACAACCGCGACGGCAGCGCCTTCGACGTCGGCGAGACGTTCTCCGGCGTCGACTACGAGACCGGTGTCTCCGCCGCTCAGGAGTTCTCCGCGCTCGTGTCCGACTCGGGGCTGGACGTCACGCCGGCTCAGGCCGCCATTGCGTGGATCGTGCAGCAGCCGGGCGTCTCGACCGTCATCCCGGGCGCGCGGAACGTCGACCAGGCGCGGTCCAACGCGGCAGCCGGACTGGTCGGCGGGCTGCCGCCCGCCTTCCTCGACGGCGTGGCCCACCTCTACGACCGGCGGATCCGCGACCAGGTCCACGCTCGCTGGTGAGCGCCGTCGCTGCCACAATCTGTTCATGACGGGACGCGCACATCCGGGGGTCGACGCCTACATCGCGAAGCTGCCCGAGTGGCAGCAGTCGATCTGTGAGCAGCTGCGCGAGATCGTCTGGGCCACGGACCCCGAGATCGAGGAGACGATCAAGCGGACGGTCCAGCCCTACTTCGTCCTCAGCGGCAACGTCTGCGCTCTCCTGGCGACGAAGGACCACGTCAACCTGTTCCTGTACGACCCGACGGTCAGCGATCCGGCCGGCGTGATCAACCAGGGGCACGACAACCTGACCGCCCGGTCGATCCAGGTCTACGAGGACGACGAGATCGACCGCGACGCGATCACCGGCATCCTCGCCGAGATCGTCGAGCACAACCGGCAGGGTGGCTGGCGGCGGCTGGGCCGCCCCTGATTCGTCGTTGCGTGGAGCGGCGGAAAAAGATTTACGCGACGTGTCGGCCCGCGAGTCCTACATTGAGGCATGGCTGACATCATCCTGGGCGTCCTCGCGATCGTCGCCGGGGCCGCCATGCTCGTCGCAGGCCAGGCCGTGCTGCGACTCGTGATCCCCATCTGGGGCTTCTTCGCCGGCTTCGCCGCCGGCGCCGGCCTCGTCGCCGGCTTCGCCGACGAGCGCTTCCTCGGCACCGTGCTCGGCTGGGTGCTCGGCTTCGTCCTCGCGGTGGTCTTCGCGGTCCTGGCCTACCTCTACTACTACGTCGCCGTCGTCCTCGCGATGGGCGCGGCCGGCTTCGCGATCGGCTCGGGCCTCATCGTCGCCCTCGGGATCTCCTGGAGCTGGGTGGCCGTCCTGGTGGGTCTGGTCGTCGGCCTCGTGCTCGGCCTGCTGTCGGTGTTCACCAACGTGCCGATGATGGTGCTCGTCATCGTCGGCTCCATCGCCGGTGCCGTCGGCGTGACGGGCGGCCTCATGCTGCTGGTGGGCTCACTGAACTCCTCCGACTTCACCCGGGGCGACTTCACCGACCGCGTCTCGAGCAGCTTCGGGTGGTCCCTGCTCCTGCTGGTGCTCGCCCTCGCCGGCATCGCCATCCAGGCCATGGAGCGTGCCCTCAGGCGCCAGACCATCCGCCAAGCCTGGTACGTCGAGGTCCCCTGACACGCCCGATCGATCAAGGTCGACGAGGAAGCCCGCGGGGCTCATGGTTGGCGTGCCAACGGGAACGGGACCACATCGACCACGAGCGAGGGGGGCCCGGCCCATGACCCATCACGACGACGTACCAGACGCCGCAGCCGAGGAGCGGGAGTCGACGCCGAACGCGTCCGGCCCCGAAGGCGCGGCGGGCGGCACGGGCTCGAGCAGCGAACGGATCGGCCACACAGGGCCCGGACAGGTGGGTGCGGACGGCCTCCGGGACACCTCGGTCGTGGACTCCGATGCCGATGCGCCGCCGGAGCAGAGCCGCGGTGGCGAGGAACCCCAGCCGGACGGACTCGAGCCGAAGGCCGGCTACCCCAGCCTGGACCCGCGACACGAGGACGAGCCCGACAAGGGCTGACCCCGAGCCGACCGCGTCCCACTTTTCCCGGGGCGTTCGGGACTCCCGTCCCGTGTGTCCAGCCCGAGAGGCGCCCATCCTCGATGGCATCGGATGCCACGAAGGAGACGGGGACATGGACGCACACGGAGGCACAGCAGGTTCATCGAGGCGGACTCTGGGACGGACGAGTCCGCCTCGTCTGGCCCTGGCCGGCTTCGCGCTCGTCGCGCCGCTGATGGCGGTCGTCCCGGCGAGTGCCGCCGCGGGGACGTGCGACGGCAGGGCCGCGACCCATCTCGGCACGCCGGGGGACGACGTGCTCACGGGGACGAACGGCGACGACGTGATGGTCGGGCTGGGGGGTGACGACACGATCTCGGGCTTTCTCGGCAACGACGTCATCTGTGGCGATGAAGGGACGGACCGGCTGGCTGGGTTCGCGGGCGACGACCGCATCTTCGGCGGGTTCGACAGCGATGCCGGCGGCGACGTCATCTGGCCGGGGGTGGGCAACGACCTTGTCGATGCCGGCCTCGATCCCCTGACGCGCGACGACTACTCCCTCCCCGCGGACACGGTGCTCTACTCGGACCTCCTCGGCGCCGGATTCCCCGGCGGGATCAGGGCCGACCTCACTCCCGTCGGCGGACTGGGCTACGTGGCAGAGCCGTCGGGCACCGACCAGGTCGTCGTGACGGAGGCCCTGAGCATCGTGGGCACGCGAGCTGCGGACGTCCTGATCGGCTCGCCGTACCTCGACGTGCTGATCGGGCGCGGCGGCGCTGACCAGATCGACGGCGCCGGCGGCAACGACACCCTCGTCTCCGACTTCACGAACACGGACGTCGACCCGGCGACCGACGCGCCGGACGACATCGACGGAGGGCCGGGCATGGACTGGATCCGCCTCGGGCTGGCCGGGGGTACGGCGGGTGGCGGGGGCGACATGGACCACCTCGAGTCCCACCCGCAGACGGCCCCGGCCGTCCTGCGCGGCCAGGACGGGGACGACCAGATCCTGGTCCAGGCCGTGGAGGACGTCGACGTCGACGCCGGCAAGGGTCATGACGACATCTACGTCAGGCTCACCCGCACCTCGCGCGGGACGTCGGTGGACGGAGGCGGAGCCAGGGACCTTGTCACCTTCGACGTCCGGAAGGCGGGCTTCGGCAAGGGCGCGCCGATCACTGTGGACTTGGATCGCGGGGTGCTCCGGACCAAGGCGCGGGCCGGTCGGGTGCGCAGCCTCGAGGTCCTGTTCATCCTGGGCGAGGACGCAGGCTGGCGGGTCCGTGGCACCCATCGCAACGAGGCCCTGATCATGCGGGGAGGACGCGGCCTGGAGGCCGTGATGCGCGGAGGTCGCGACTCCGTCGTCGCCACCCGAGGGCCGGACGTCCTGGACCTGGGCACGGGACGCGGTGACTTCGCGAACGGCCGCCAGGGGAGGGACACCTGCCTCGGCGCCGAGCGAGTGATGAACTGTGAGAACCGGAGCTCCGGCCGGTCGGGTCGAGCCGCGCTCGACGCACGTGCTCAGGCACGGGATGCGTTCGAGCGGCTCGAGCGCGGCACGCAGGTCGTGCCGCGGCTGCCGCTCGAGGAGTTCGAGCTCCACGGGTGATCGAGCCTCGACCCGCCCTGTGGGGCGGGGACTCAGGCAGGGGTCAGCGTGGCGCCCATGGCGGCGATGTGTGCGGGCGTCGAGCCGCAGCATCCGCCGACCAGGTCGATCCCGAGCTCGGCCAACCGGGCGGCGTGCGACGCCATGTCGCCAGCAGTGGCGTCGTACTCGAAGTGGTCTCCCACCACCTGCGGAAGCCCGGCGTTGGACTGGGCGACCAGGAGGAGGTCGTCGGTGCGGGCCTGCGCCATCTCCGCGGCGATGATCTCCATCTCCGCGGGACCGCGACCGCAGTTGGCCCCCACGGCGTCGGCACCCGCCGCGGCGAGGTGCGCCACGGCGTCGCCCGGGCGGACGCCCATCATGGTGCGCAGGTTGGTGTCGAAGCTCATCGTCACGGCGACCGGAAGACCGGGCGCGACCTCCCGCGCCGCGGCGAGTGCCGCGTCAGCCTCGCCGAGGTCGCTCAGCGTCTCGACCAGCACCAGGTCGATGCCGCCCTCGACCAGCGCGGTGAGCTGTTCGGCGAACAGCGCCTGGGCCTCCTCGCCGGTCAGGGTCCCGAGCGGCGCCAGCAGCTCGCCGGTCGGGCCGAGGTCGCCGGCGACGAGCAGTCCGTGCTCGTCCGCGACCGATCGTGCCAGCTGCGCCGCTGCCCGGTTCACCTCGCCGACGCGATCGCCGAGCCCGTGCAGGTCCAAGCGCGGCCGGGTGCCACCGAAGCTGTTCGTCGTCAGCAGCCGGGCCCCCGCCGTGGCGTAGGCCTCGTGCGCCGCGCGCACCGCGTCGGGGTTCTCGAGGTTCCAGAGCTCTCCGGGTACGCCGTCCTCGAGGCCGCTGTCCTGGAGCAGCGTGCCCATGCCGCCGTCGAGCAGGACCGTACGGTCCGTGCGCAGCAGCGCCCTGAGCCGGTTCACTGGCCCAGCTCGTCGAGGTATCGGTTGATCCTGTCGGCCGGCCATTCCGCGTCGAGCTCGGCGACGACCCGGTCGAGCACCTTGCTCGGCGTGCCGTCGGCCTCGGTCCAGGGAGACCGTTCCCAGCCCGCCAGGTAGTCGTCGGCCCCGGTGTCACCGAGCCGCATCGCAGCCTCGTCGATCGCCTCCTGGAACCGCGGCGCGAGCTGCGACTTCACCGTTTCCTCGTCCGCCCGGGCCGCGACCATCGACGGAAGGTCGCGCCACCGGGTCACCTGGTACTCCGCCATGTGTCGCAGCGTAGTTCCGGCGCTGCGACTCGACGGGGATCGTCCGGGGAGTGAGGCCACCAGCGTCGGACTGCCTTCGCGGGTGATGCTCACCCTCCGCGGGTGAGCGGCGACCACCGTCCGCGGTGCCACACTGCGGCACACCGGTCGACCGGACCGGACCTGCGAGAGGGCACTGCCATGGACTCCATGACCAACGACTTCGGGGACGTGCTCCTCTGGTCCTTCTGGTTCTTCATCTGGATCGCCGCACTCATGGTGTGGTTCCGGTGCCTGTTCGACCTGTTCGGAGACCACACGCTCAGCGGCTGGGGCAAGGCCGGGTGGGCGCTGCTCCTCATCTTCGTCCCCTGGTTGGGCGCCCTGATCTACCTGATCGCCCGCGGCCGCAGCATGACCGAACGGCAGCTCAGCAGGGCAAAGGAGATGCAGGCCGCGCAGGACCAGTACATCCAACAGGTCGCCGGCACGTCGACCTCACCCGCCGACCAGATCGCCAACGCCAAGGCGCTGCTCGACTCCGGCACCATCGACCAGAGCGAGTTCGACACACTGAAGGCCAAGGCTCTCGCCTGACCCGCCGCATGGACGGTGTGGTTGGCGTTCACGATCGACTTCATCATCCGGCTCGCGCTGTCGGACCGGCGTCGCTCCTATGCCCTTCGCCACTCGTCACCACGGTCGGCTACGGAGACCACTTCCCCAGGCAGACGTGTGGCCAGCGGGGCCTAGCCCGCTGCCTTCTTCACCAGCCTTCGGATCAGCTTCTCCTCGGCCTGGCCGATCGCAAGCACCGCGTACGACGTCACCCACATCGCGCCGTCGTCCAGTTGGGCAGCCTCCTCGAACCCGATGGTGGCGTAGCGGGACTTGAACTTCGTCGCAGGCTTGAAGAAGACGACGACTTTGCCATTGCGGGCGTAGGACGGGAAGCCGTACCAGGTCTTGGGGTCGAGCCCTGGGGCGACCTCGAGCACGATCCGGTGGATCGCCTCGGCGAGCCCACGGTCGGGCTGGGGCAGCGCCGTGATGGCTTCGACGCACGCTTCGGCCTCGTCGGCCTTCTTCGCGCCGCCCTTCTTCTCTGCACGTAGCTCCGCGGCGCGCTGCTTCATGGCGGCCAGCTCGTCCTCGGAGAAGCCGGAATCGGATGTGTTGGTCGTGGAATTGGTGGCCATGGCCTCAGCCTATGGTCGTCTCGCCGGGCGGAGACGTCTCTAACCCTGGCCGCTCTTCGGCAGTGCCCCTTCTTGAACAAGAGCCCCCGACAGCAGGTCCGCGTCACGCGAGCCTAGGTCAGGGCTCGCCGGCTGAGCTCATCGAAGGGCACGCTTGTCGGCTGATGATTGCGCCCGGAAGGAGGCGATAGCACGCACTCCGCCAAGGCGCGGAATGCGGCATGAGTGGACGCTTTGTAGAAGCCGACCTCGTCCTTCATCGAGGTCGCTGCTTGCTCCGCGCGGTCAGACGCGGACGCGACGCCGGGCCGCCCCGGGAAGGGGACGGCCCGACTGCTACCTAACCCACTGCGGGGTATACAAGACGCGCTTGGCGCGCGGTCAGATGCGCTTCTCGCAGTTCCGTACCCGCTCGCCCTGACAGACGTCGCGCCCTTTCTTACCGTCCACGCCGTCACTGCCCGGGCCGCCGATGAGGCGGTCATCGCCGTACTGCCCGGTGATGCCGTCGTTGCCAGGGCCGCCGATAAGGCGGTCATCGCCGGGGCTCCCTCCGATGAGGTCGCTGCCAGGGCCGCCGTCGATCGTGGCCTCGTAGTTGGAGCACTCAGGCCTAATCCAAGGGTCAAAGCGAGTGCTTCTGAACTTGACCTCAGCGTAGAGGATGTCCCGGCCCTTCATTCCCTTGATTGTCGTCCGGCACGCGGCGACGGTGATGTGGTCCGCGCGGTCAGCGCCGATGACGTCGGCGCGCTTCGCGGCCACGGTGAGGCCATCGAAGCCGCGGACGCGGACCGATTCCTCCACGCCCGCCTTGGTGGCCGTCACCCGGGAACGGCTCAGGTCGGCGCGCACCCGGTCGTGGCTATGGAGGTCGAGCAGCAGTTGGTTGTACCCGCCGTCGCCCTTGATCCTCGTCGCCTTTCCGCCCAGGCTGTTCGACTCGTAGAGGTCGTCGCTGCCGCCGAGCGCGATGTCGCGGCCATACGTCGTCGGCGCGTCGACCTTGACGCGCTCGGTGCCGTCGGTGCCGCGGAACGTGAACCGTCCGTACTCGGCCGACGTAGTGAAACCGAGCCCGGCGAACTGGCCCGTCCAGGTGAGCGCCGTGTCGAACCCCGTCACCGTGCCGCTGGCGTCCATAGTGACGTCGCCGCTGGCGGATCGGACGCTCAAGATGCCGTAGCCGCCCGTGTCCCCGGACACCGCGCCCGGGGCGGTTTGGATGCCGCTCCACCTGACTCCGCCCTGATTGACGAGGTCGATGATGTCGGCGTTCGGCTGGCCTGGCATGCCGGAGATGACGGGTCCACGAGTGGAGCGGATGACGTCGGCCTCGGTGTCAGTGCCGTCGACGGTGCCCGCGTAGATCGTGGATGATCCGGCGCGCTCGATCGGGATGAACGTGTCGGCCCCCGCGCCGAGGATGGCGGTGACGGAGTGGTAGTAGCCGCCCCCCTCGCCGGTCGCGCACACGAGGTCATCGCCGCCGAGCGCGTCGACACGTATCGCGTCGTTCGTGACGATGACGTCCGCGCCCTCCGTTCCGGTGATCTGGCCCCCTGGCGTCCCGACGATGGTCGCCGCCTGCCCCTGACATGTCTCGCCCGCTGCGGCGGCCGTGCCCACTGGCGCGAGCAGCGCCGCGCCTAGAAGCGCGACGGCGGTCAGACTGATGGTCCTCATGACTTCCTTTGATCGTTGACGAACCACTATGACTAGGCATCGGCCCACAAAGTTGTCACGACCCGCTGACGGAGACTAGGCCCCCCGGGGACGAGTCGGCCCAGCCGACGGACACAAAGTCAGCCAGACACCAGGGAAGGCCCTGAAGGTCGTGAAACGCGGCTTCCGTCGAGGAGATGGTGCGCACGCTGCTCACAGTCGGCAATGCGAAGGTGCGCCGACCACCCGGCGTTACGCCTACATCCGCTCATCGGCATGTGCGGTCGTCAGGTTGCTGAGGCCATGAACGCGGCCAGGATGTAGTTGGGGTGGCGGTCGAGGTTGTTGCGGGCTCGGTCGTAGCGCATGGTCGTGCACGGGTCGGCGTGACGTGCGGCGATCTGGACGTCGCGGAGGTCGACGCCGGCGTCGAGCATCGTGGTCACGAACGTGTGGCGCAGCATGTGCGGGTGCATGCGGGCGGTCGTGACGTTGGCCGATCTGGCGAGTGCTCGTAGGCGGCGGGTGGCGGCGTGCCGGTCCATGCGTCGGGCGTAGCGGTTGAGCAGGATCAGGCCGGCCGTGCGGTCGGCGACCGCCTGGTCGATGGCACGGCCGACAGCCGGCGGAAGCGGGACGACGGCCGTCTTGTCGCCCTTGCCGTGCACGGTGAGGACGCGGTGACCGCGAGCTTCGCCGAGCGCCTGGACGTTAGACCCGGTCGCCTCGAACACGCGTAGACCGAGCAGTCCGAGCATCGCGACGAGGGCGAAATCGTTGGCGTTGGTGGAGTCCCGGCCGGCGGTGAGGATGGCCTCGAACTGCAGGTGGCTCAGGCCGAGTGTCGGTGATTCGAGGGGACGTGGGGTCGTCGCACGTACTCGGCGGGTGAGTGCTCAAGGATCTGGTCGATGACACAGGTCCGGTAGAACGTGGCCAACACGGACAGACGCCGCGACACAGTCGACGGTCGCAGTCGCCGGACTTCTTGCAGCCAGCGCAGGTAGAGCTCAACATGAGCTCGCTGCGCTTGGAGCGGCCTGAGGTCCTTCTCGAGGCACCAACGCAGGTAGGCGTTCAGGTCGGATGCGGTGTGGGCGCGGCTCTGCCCCTTGTAGCGGGCGAGATGGGCGGCGACGGCAAGGCGGAGCATCGGGTCATCGGCGTCAGCTAGGGCGGGAAGAGTGTCGGTGTCCATCGGTCCACGACGCCTCCCTCCTCCTGGATTCGTCAACGAGCGCATGGCTCTCGCTCGCCTTCCTCGAGCCGACCACGGGATCCGCACGTGCCGAGATCCGTGCGCTCTGCAGCGACGCAGCGGATGCCCGTTGTGCAATCCTGCGCAGATGGAGCGCGGGGTCAACACGTGGTGGGATCACCTGGTCGACGTCCTTGCCACCCTCGGGGAAGTGACCCACCGAGACCCCGGCGGTCTCACCGTGGCGCTTGATGGAGAAGGCGGCTCGACCCGGGTCGTCGAGATCGTCACGACGCCAGACGAGTGGGACGACATGTGCGGCATCGGCGGCTGGGAGATGGATGCGGGAGCACAGCACGTCCGCCAACAGGTGAAGGACCTACCGCGCGACAAGCGCTACCTGGTCTACAGCCTGTACAACCTTGTGCCCTGTGACAGCCCATCGCTGCCGGTCGATCCGGCCTTTGCTCGGTTGCAGGAGTTGGCCGCTCAACACCCGAACGGACTTCCGGGTGCGGGCTGGTACGCGTACAAGCCGGACCAGACCTAGACCTCGAAAGTCGTCCGGATCTGTCGCGTTGAGGGCGCCTACGCTCGCCCGGCTCTGCCGCGATCAGCGTGCGGATCTGCCGATGAGCGGGTCATGCCGTTCGTCGGCATGGCGCTGCGCCCAGGCGGGCTCTTGATCAAAGACGTCGAGCCCGGATGAGGAGGCGTCCTGAGTGCATGCGAGAAGGGTCTGACTCGTGACGAGGTCGAGGCGACTACGGCTGGCGCTCGCAGGGCTCGGCAGGGAAGCGAACCTGGTGCTGGCTCTGAGCAGCACTACTCGCGAGCCAGCCCGAGACGATCGACGTCGGCGGCGTACCCACTAAGGTTGGGGTCGCTGCTCATGGTCTCATCTCATGCTCGCGCGATCAGGTGTCGGAGCGAAACGAGGCATCGACCCACTCGAAGTCAGGCGGCATGTGGGCCTCGAAGCGTCCAGGCTGTCCACGGTGGGCGCCGCCTATCTCACAGTGAACGGTCTCGTCCCTGAATAGACCCGCGCTGAGGCGTTCACCGCAGTCGAGGGTGTCGGGGTAGATGTCAGCGGAAGGGAACCTGTCCGCGATGTCGGACAGGAAAGCCTCCTCGGCCATGTCCATGTGGCGTTCACGAAGCACGGCCGAGGCGACGGCGCCGACGACCAGCACGGCCAGCACCGACAGGACGAGCAGGCGGACACGTGCCGATGGGGTCCGTGGCGGGCGCTCGGTCATCGGTCCTCTTCTTTAACGTTGCGGAAGTCGCACAAGTCGGTGCGCGCATGAGCGTCCGATGGATGAGCGCATCCAGACGCCATCAGCGTCACTGCACTCATCGCGGCCAAGGACTTCACGACAGGAGTATGGCCGTCGACTAGGACGAGTACTGGGATTTGCAGACGTCCGGATCTGGCACCCCTCTGTGTCAAGGAGCGCTTGGAGTGAGGGTCTTCCGACCGAGAGATGGTCGGCGTAGCGTCCGATCTGCGGGTCCGGGAAGTGGCTGATCCGAAGTGTCGATGTGCGGGTGTGAGTCGGCCGCGCTGGATTGAAG
>NZ_JBFUJV010000039.1:0-16340 GCF_056401175.1 Nocardioides sp. P4_G10
GAGCCGAGCGGCCGGTCGTCGTGCCTGAGCCGAGCGGCCGGTCGTCGTGCCTGACGCACCGAGCGGCCCCGCCGTGGTCCGCACCCTTCCGCGCCGGCCCGCCGGGGKCGAGCCGGACCACGCGCGGCGCCTCGCCGTGCTCATCGACGCCCGCCGCATCTCCGCGGACGCCGCCGCCGGGCTGCTGGACCGGCTGCCCGGACGCGGCTCGATCACGGTGTGCCGCGCCTACGCCGACTGGACCTCCTCGGACCTCGGGTCGTGGGTCGAGCACCTGCGCCGCCAGGGGCTGCACTCCTTCCACCAGTTCGCCGACGACGACGAGCAGGCGCGCGTGGCGTTGGCCATCGACGCCGTCGACATCGCCCGCGAGGCCTCCGTCGACGAGGTCGTCCTGGCCGGTGACATGACCTCGATGCTCCCGCTGCTGCACCGCCTGCACGCGGCCGGCGTACGCGTCGTGGTGGTCGGTCCCGGGCACACGCCGCACGACGTACGGGCGGCGTGCGACGAGTTCGTGGACGAGGGCTCGCTCGTGGGGGAGCCCTCGGTCGCGGCCGGGCGGCACCGCGCCTGAGACCGGGCGCGCGTCAGCCCTGCGCGAAACCGTTCGCGCAGGTGAGCCCGGGCGACCTACCCTTGTCGGCATATGACGAACGCACCTGACTTCAACCTCCGTGACGCCCTCGACGCCACCCGCGCCTGGGACGACGACACGATCCAGCTCGACGACGAGCTGCTCGAGGACGCCCCCTTCGATGAGTTCGGCGAGTCCGGCTACGCCGACGACGGCGGCTACGACGACGCCGACCCCGAGGAGCTCACGGTCGGCGCCCAGGAGCTGGCCGAGCGGCACGCCCTGCGACGCGTGGCGAGCCTGCGCACCGAGCTCGAGGACATCACCGAGGTCGAGTACCGCCAGCTCCGCCTGGAGAAGGTCGTGCTCGTCGGCGTGTGGACCGGCGGCACCGTGACCGACGCCGAGAACTCGATGGCCGAGCTCGCGCTGCTCGCCGAGACCGCCGGCTCCGAGGTGCTGGAGGCCGTCTTCCAGCGCCGCCAGTCGCCCGACCCGGCGACCTTCATCGGTCGCGGCAAGGTCGAGGCGATCCGCGAGATCGTCCAGGCGACCGGCGCCGACACCGTGATCTGCGACGGCGAGCTCGCGCCCAGCCAGCTCCGCAACCTCGAGGACAAGATCAAGGTCAAGGTCGTCGACCGGACCGCGCTGATCCTCGACATCTTTGCCCAGCACGCGAAGTCCAAGGAGGGCCAGGCGCAGGTCGAGCTGGCGCAGCTGCAGTACATGAAGCAGCGCCTCCGCGGCTGGGGTGGCAACCTCTCCCGCCAGGCCGGTGGCCGTGCCGCCGGCGGTGACGGCATCGGTGGCCGCGGCCCCGGCGAGACCAAGATCGAGACCGACCGCCGCCGCATCAACACCAAGATCGCCAAGCTGCGCCGCGAGCTCAAGGAGATGCGCGGCACCCGCGACGTCAAGCGCCAGTCGCGGCGTCGCAACCACATCCCCAGCGTCGCGATCGCCGGCTACACCAACGCGGGCAAGTCCTCGCTCCTCAACCGGTTGACCGACGCGGGCGTCCTCGTGGAGGACTCCCTGTTCGCGACCCTCGACCCCACCACGCGGCGTACGACGACCAGTGACGGCCGCATCTACACGATGTCCGACACGGTCGGGTTCGTGCGCCACCTGCCCCACGGCCTGGTCGAGGCGTTCCGCTCGACGCTGGAGGAGGTCGCCGACTCCGACCTGCTCCTGCACGTCGTCGACGGGTCGCACCCCGACCCCGAGGGCCAGATCGCCGCAGTGCGCGAGGTGCTCGCCGAGATCGGTGCGGACAAGGTCCCCGAGATCATCGTGATCAACAAGGCCGACGCCGCCGACCCGATGGTGATCAGCCGGCTGCGGGCACGCGAGCCGCACAGCGTGGTCGTCAGCGCCAAGACCGGCGAGGGCATCGACGAGGCACTGCGGACCATCGAGTCCGAGCTGCCCCGGCCGCAGGTCGAGTTCGACGTGCTGCTCCCCTACGAGCGAGGAGACCTGGTCAACCGGATCCACCAGGAGGCCGAGATCGGCTCGATGGAGCACACCGGCGACGGCACGCTCGTGGTCGGTCGGGCCAACGCCGACCTCGCCGGCGAGCTCGAGGCGTACGCCCGCTGAAACGCCTGTTCAGCGATCCCCGGCTGACCGGGGATCGCTGACGTTGTCAGGCCTTGCACGGGCCGACAAGCTCAGGGATCCCCGGCTGACCGGGGATCCCTGAACAGGTCGATGGCTCAGCCCTTGACCCGCTTGCAGGCGTTGCCGACGTCGATGGTCTCGCCGCGGTCGACGACCACCTCGCGCGTCGCCAGCACGTCGCCGCGCTTGTCGGCGCAGCTCAGCAGCCAGGCCTCCTTGGTGCCGGTCGGGCTGGGCGGGGTCGGTCCCTCGAAGGTGACCGCCCCGGACCAGTCGTACTGCGCCGAGCCGCCGGCGTAGTTGTTGGCCTCGAGGGTGTACGTCCCCGGCTGCGGGTCGGGGATCCGGATCACCTCGGGGTTGGCCAGCGTGGCGCCCGAGCCGACGGGCTCGCCGTCAGGGCCGGTGAGGAAGAAGTCCCAGTCCTGGGCCTCCGGGTCGGCGGTCGCCGGCCAGTTGACGGACACCACGAGGAACCCGTTGTCCACTGCCGGCATGCCCTGCACGTCGAACGTCACGAACTCGCTGCTCCCGACCGGCGGAACGTTGGCCGGGTTGGTCAGCGTGATCGGCGCCTGCGGCGGCGCCTGGGCCTCACGGCCGTAGCGGCCCATCACGAGCGGCCGGGTCGACGGGTTGACGTCGAAGTCGAACCTGCCGCCCTTGGACGTGTAGTCGGTGCGCAGGTTGTCGGTGTAGAGCAGCGGTGCTCCGGTCGTGCCGTTGAGCTGGATGACCGGCGAGGTCTCCGACGTCACGGTCTTCGACACGCTGATCGTGTGCTTGGCCGGGGCCGTGCCGCTGATGACCGAGTGCAGGTCGCGGTCGGCAGCCGCCTGCAGCGCGAGCCAGTACGCCTCGCGGTTGCCGCCGAGCCCGGCGCCGGCAGCGGGTGCCAGGCCGAGGTACTCGCCGACCACCGCGTTCTCGTAGGCCGGGTGGAAGCCCTCGTCACCGATCTCGAAGGTGTAGCCGAAGCCACCGGTGATCCAGTAGCTCCAGTCCTCGGTCGAGCCCGACGTGTCGTAGAGCTGGTACGACGCCTGGCTGACGTAGTCGTTCTTCGACGCCATCGCGTCGCCGAGGGCCTTCAGCTCGGGCTCGTCGATCGCCAGGCCGGTGGCGGCGATGGCCGGGGGACGCAGCACCAGGTTGCTGAAGGTGTGGTTGGAGATCATCACCGTGACCGCACGCTCGGAGATGAGCTTGCGGACCGCGTCGCTCTCCGGCTCGCTGCCGGGTCCGTCGCCGCGGAAGGTGTCGCTCGACCAGACGGGGCTCGCGCCGCCGCCGCCCCAGAAGCCGGGGTAGTTGCGGTTGAGGTCGGTGCCGCGCAGGCGGCCGGCGAGGTTGTTGTCGCACGACCCGGTCGTGTACTGGGCCGGGGTGGCGGCCGAGATCGAGCAGTTCTTGCGCTTCATCTCGTAGTCGAAGGTGGAGAAGTCACCGAGCGGCGCTGCAGCGCGCGAGATCTTGAAGCCGTCGACGTTCACGACCGGCACCAGGATGACGCGCGAGCGGGACAGCAGGTCGCGCGCCCGCGCGTCCCCGGCCTTGTAGGACTGCAGGAGGTCGAAGGCGAACTCCATGGTGTGCTCGGCGCTGGGCCACTCGCGGGCGTGGTGGGCGCCCATGAGCAGGAAGGTCGGCTTGCCGTCCTTGACGTTGTCGGCGTCGACGGTGACCTCGATGCCGCGGATGTCCTCACCGAGGACGGTCTTGTTGGGCAGCGTCAGCGGGCGGGTCATGGACGGGTAGTCGCGAGCGAGCTTGTCCATGTCGCTGAGGTAGTCGGCGTAGGTGCGGTAGGACGTCCGGCCGCTGGGCAGCCCCGACGCGGCCACCGAGGCGGCGTACACCTTGTCGGCCTTGCGGTTCTTCTTCGTCAGCGCCTCGAGGTCCTTGACGGTGACCCGCCAGGTGAAGCCCGCGTCGCGCAGGGTCTGGGCGTCCTGCGCGTCGTGGAGGACGACCTCGATGCCGCGCTGGTTGGCGTGCTCGGTCACGTCGAGACCGAGGCCGATCACCTCGTTGCGGTCGTCGACCGTTGGTGCCTTCACCATGACGATCTGGGTCGCGTCGCTGTCAGCGGTGCGGGCCAGGTCGCGTGGTGCGTCGTCGCGCCCGGCGCTGCCCGTGGCGCCCGCCGCGGTGGCGGCGAGTCCTGCGGCGACGAGGGCGGTGACGGTGGCCAGCCTGGTGGCGCCGGCGCGTGGAAGTGGAATGCGTGGTGACATGTGTGCTCCCGGAAGGTTGTCCCGCGAGGGGGGATCGCGAGTGTGATCCACACAACACTGCGGGCTGCTGCCGTGTCGATACCCATGACGGCGTACAGTCACTCGCGTTTTGTGTCACGGAACCTTCCGGAACCTTCCGCTGCGGCCACCCGTTGACCCGTCCGTGCCCGGATTCGGGCGTTCGAAGTCTTGTCATGGAGGATGTCGCGCATGTCACGTGGTGTCTGGGTCCGCTTCTTCCTCGTCGTCGGACTCCTGGTCGGGTGTCTGGCGCTCGCCGTCAACGTCAAGCCCAACCTCGGACTCGACCTCCGCGGTGGAGCGCAGTTCATCTTCGAGGCGGAGGGCACCGAGCAGACCCCCGCCAGCGCGGAGAACGTCGACAAGACCCTCGAGGTGCTCCGCGGCCGCGTCGACGCCCTCGGTGTCGCCGAGTCCACGCTGGCCCGCCAGGGCGAGAACCGGATCCTCGTCGAGCTGCCCGGCGTCACCAACGACGAGGAGGCCCAGCAGGCCGAGGAGCGCATCGGCAGCACCGCCAAGCTGACCATCCACGAGGTGATCGGCACCGCCCAGCCGGACGCCAAGCCCGCCAAGAAGGACAACCAGGTCCTGCCGTCCGACCAGGGCGACACGATCGAGGTCGGCCCCACGGTCATCCAGGGCGAGGAGATCAGCGGCGCGAGCGCTGTTCAGCGCGACCAGAGCGTCGAGTGGGTCGTGTCGATCGACTTCAACGGCGCCGGCGGGAAGACCTGGGCCGACATCACCGGCAAGGCCGCCTGCAACCCGTCCGGCGACCCCAAGCGCCGCATCGCGATCGTCCTCGACGGCGAGGTCATCTCCTCGCCCGAGGTCAACGAGACGGTGGGCTGTGACGTCGGCATCCGCGGCGGCTCCACCGACATCACCGGCAACTTCACCACGACAGAGGCCAAGGACCTGGCCGCGCTGATCGAGGGCGGCGCGCTGCCGCTCGAGCTGAAGGCGATCTCGGACCGCCTCGTCGGCCCCTCGCTGGGTGCCGCGGCCATCGACGCGTCGATCGAGGCCGGCATCATCGGCATCGCGCTGACCGGCCTCTTCATCATCTTCGTCTACCGCCTCGTCGGCTTCGCCGCCACGCTCGCGCTGGCGTCGTACGCCCTGCTCGCCTACGCCATGCTGGTCGGGCTCGGCTCGACGCTGACGCTGCCCGGACTCGCGGGATTCGTGCTCGCGATCGGCATGGCGATCGACGCGAACGTGCTCGTCTTCGAGAGAGCGAGGGAGGAGTACGTCGCCTACCCATCCGCTGGACTCAGACGCGCCCTGTCGGTCGGCTTCAACAAGGCGTGGAGCGCGATCATCGACTCCAACGTCACCACCCTGCTCGCCGCCGGCCTGCTGTTCTTCCTCGGCTCCGGGCCGATCAAGGGCTTCGGTGTCACGCTGTCGATCGGTGTCATCGCCTCGATGGTCTCGGCGCTGATCGTCGCCCGTGTGCTGTGCGACCTCGCCGTGTCCAACAAGCCGGTCGCGCGCCGTCCCGCCATCAGCGGCCTGAGCCACCACGGCAAGGTGCGCCTCTGGCTGGACCGCAAGGACCCGCAGCTGATGAAGCGTCGCAGGACCTGGCTGGGCATCTCGGCCGCGGCGCTCGTCGTCGCCATCGCCGGCATCGCCACCCAGGGCCTCCAGCTCGGTGTCGAGTTCACCGGTGGCCGCCAGCTCGACTACTCGCTCAGCAAGGACATCTCGGTCGACCAGGCGCGCGAGGCCGTCGCCGCCGCCGGCTTCCCCGAGGCCGTCGTGCAGACCGCCGACACCGCCGACTTCACCGTCCGCACCGGCGAGATCTCCAACGACGAGGAGCAGCAGATCGAGCAGGAGCTCGCGGCCGTCGGTGGCACCGTCGACAAGGTCGACGACCAGACGATCGGCGCCTCGCTCGGTGACCAGCTGCGCAACAACGCGCTCATCGCCTTCGGTGTCGCGTTCCTGGCCCAGCTGCTCTACCTCGCCATCCGCTTCAAGTGGACCTTCGGTGTCGCCGCCGTGCTGGCGATGGCGCACGACGTGATCCTGGTCGTCGGTCTCTTCGCGTGGCTGCAGAAGCCGATCGACGGCATCTTCCTGGCAGCGGCGATGACGATCGTCGGTCTGTCGGTCAACGACACCGTCGTCGTCTTCGACCGCATCCGCGAACGCTGGTGGGGCTCGAAGCCCGACGAGGACTTCATGGAGGTCTCCAACCGGGCGGCCGTCGAGACCATCCCGCGCACGGTCAACACCGGCCTCGGCTCGATGTTCATCCTGGCCGCACTCGTCGTCCTCGGCGGCGACTCGCTCCAGGACTTCGCGATCGCGCTGCTCGTCGGCCTCGTGGTCGGCACGTTCTCCTCGGTCGTGGTCGCCACCCCGCTCCTCACCTACTTCCACCAGAAGTGGCCGATGAGCCGGGTGAAGAAGGAGAAGGTCGAGCGGACGCCCGAGGACTCCGGCGCGGTCGTCTGACCCGTCTGCCCGGCTGTCCGTGTCGAAGTCCCCGCTCGTGCGGGGACTTCGTCGCGTGCAGGAGGTTGCAACCCCCTCCAGGTGTCGGACTTCGCCTCCAGGTACGCGTTGTCGGTGCCGCGTAGGATCGGCGCATGTTGTGGATCCTGCTGATCGTCGTCCTGGGCGTGGTCGCCTACCGCTACCGGGTCAAGATCCTCGCCCGCGTGCTCGGCCAGCCCGAGCGCCGCATCGAGCGCCAGATCGGCCGCAAGAAGAACTACTGACCGACTTCTGACGGCCGCTGTGGACGGCGTACGACGGAGCGTCGGCGCCGCCGCGTAGGGTGCTCTGGTGCCCGAGACCGCCACTGCCCCCGCGCCCGTCAGCGAGGTGCTGAGCACGGCGGTCGCCGCCCTCGGCGGGCAGCAGCGCGACGGCCAGGTGGAGATGGCGACCGAGGTCGCCGGGGCGATGCAGGAGGGCCGCCACCTCCTCGTGCAGGCCGGCACCGGCACCGGCAAGTCGCTGGGCTACCTCGTCCCGGCGATGCTCCACGACAAGCGCGTCGTCGTCGCCACCGCGACCCTCGCCCTGCAGCACCAGCTCGTCGAGCGCGACCTGCCCAGGCTGGTCGAGGCGGTCAAGGACGTGCCCGGCCTCGACACTTCGTACGCCGTCCTCAAGGGCCGCTCCAACTACGCCTGCCTCCACCGGATCCGCGCCGGCGTCCCCGACGACCAGGGCACGCTCGTCGACGTTCCTCTCGGGGCGATGGCCGAGAAGGTCCTCGAGCTGCGGGCGTGGGCCGAGGAGGAGACCGAGCAGGGCGGAAGCGGTGAGCGCGACAACGCCCCGCGCCACACCGACCGGGAGTGGCGGCAGGTCTCGGTCAACCACCGCGAGTGCCTCGGTGCCAGCAAGTGCCCCTTCGGGGCGGAGTGCTTCGCCGAGCTCGCGCGCGAGAAGGCGCACCGCAGCCACCTGATCGTCACCAACCACTCCCTCCTCGCGATCGACGCGATCGAGGACGTGCCGATGATCCCCGACTACGACACGGTCGTCATCGACGAGGCCCACGAGCTGACCGCGCGCGTCACCCAGGCGGCGACCGACGAGCTCGGGGTGTCCGACATCGAGCGGGCCGCTCGCCGCGCCATGCGCTGGACCGACGGTGACGGCGACCCGGCCGGCGACCTCGAGGACGCCGCGCAGCAGCTCGCCGAGGCGATCGAGGCGACACCTCCCGGCCGCATCGACCAGGTGTCGGTCCAGCTCTCCGACGCCCTCGTGCTCGTGCGCGACGCGGCGCGCGGGTGCCTGTCGGCGTTCCCGCGCGAGTCCGGGGGCGAGGGAGAGGCCGACGCCGGCCGCACCCAGGCCAAGGGCATGGTGCAGGAGGTCTTCGTCAACGCCGAGCGGATGGCGGCCGGCTCCCAGGCCGACGTGCTGTGGCTGGGCGAGGCCCGCGACCGCTTCCCGGCCCGCCTCCACGTCGCGCCCCTGCAGGTGTGGGGCCCGATGCGCGACAAGCTGCTCACCGACAAGACCGTCGTCTTCACCAGCGCGACGCTGATGCTCGGCGGCGAGTTCGGCGCCGTCGCCACCTCGCTCGGCCTCAAGCCCACCGAGCGGGTCGGCCACCATGTCGCCACCACCGACGCCGACGACGCGCTGCCGTGGAAGGGCATCGACGTCGGCTCGCCCTTCGACTACGGCCAGCAGTCGATCCTCTACGTCGCCCGCCACCTGCCGCAGCCCGGCCGCGACGGCCTCGGCCCCGCGCAGCTCGACGAGATCTGCGACCTCGTCGATTCCCTCGACGGCCGCACGCTCGGTCTGTTCTCGTCCCGGCGCGCTGCGGAGACCGCGGCCGAGGCCGTGCGGACGCGCCTGCCCCACCTGACCACGCTCGCGCAGGGCGACGCCCAGCTGCCCGAGCTCGCCAAGCAGTTCGTCGAGGACCCCCACACCTGTCTCTTCGGCACCCTCTCGCTGTGGCAGGGCCTCGACGTCCCGGGCGACACCTGCCAGCTGGTGATCATCGACCGGATCCCGTTCCCGCGGCCCGACGACCCGCTCATGTCCGCACGTCAGCGGGCCGCCGACCAGGCGGGCGGCAACGGCTTCATGCAGGTCGCCGCCACCCACGCCGCGCTCCTGCTCGCGCAGGGTGCGGGCCGCCTCATCCGAACGACCTCCGACCGCGGCATCGTCGCCGTGCTCGACCCGCGTCTCGAGACCGCGCGCTACGGCCGCTTCCTCAAGGCGTCACTCCCGCCGATGTGGTCGACCACCGACCCGGCGCTCGTCCGCCAGGCGCTCAAGCGCCTGGGGCAGTCCTAGCCGGTCGACTCAGGCCGGCGGCTCGTAGCCGAAGACCTGGTAGTCGCGTCGGTACATCGTGGCCACCAGCTCCCGGAGCTCGTCGGAGGCCTGCCGGTCGCGGCCGCCCGGGGCCGTCTGGTTCTTCGGCGCTGAGGGCACGGCGGGCGCGCCGATGCGCTCGCACACCTCGGCGAAGTCGCGGTCGAACGTCTCCAGCCGGCCGACGAAGTCGACCCGGTTGAGGTCGATCATCCGGCTCTGCAGGGTCAGGTGCTGGTCGGTGCCCGGCACTGCTGACAGGTCCTGCGCGGCGGTCCAGCGGGCGAACTCCTCGACCACCTGCATCTGCTCGTGGGTGGCGGGGTCGAAGTCGTAGTAGTTGTTGTCGACGACCTTGTCGTGCCACGCGGAGACGAAGCGGTCCAGCGGGTCGCGCGCGAAGGCGAAGGTGAAGTAGTCGGCGAAGCTGGCCAAGGGATAGCGGACCCGCATCGCGTGGTCGACGTCCATGCTCACGCCGTGCGTCTCGCAGTGGTGGCGGATGGTGCGCGTCGCGACCTTGGCCACGCGGTACCAGACGAACCGGTGGCTGTGGCTGATCGTGAGGTTGTACGCCAACGGGCTGAGCCACGCGGACGCCTCGCCTGCAGCGGCCAGACGGTCGACCTCGGCCAGTGCGTCCGGGGTCAGCCGGCGCCGGTTGCCCGGACGGGTGCGGAAGAGCTCCGGTGAGGGAGCGTCGGGGCCGGCGGCAGACATCGCCGCGAGGCTACACGGACCGCGCCCTCCCACTCACCCGAACGGGATGCGCCCCCGCAACGACTCCGGGTCGGGCACGGGGGTCTCGGTGGTCTCCTCGATCAGCGCGCGGGCCTTGTCGACGCTGTCCCACACGTTCCACAGCAGCACGCCGCGGACCTGCCCCGACTTCAGGTAGTAGACGACGCCGGTGCCGACCTCGCCGTCCTTCCAGTCCTCCACCATGTCGAGCCGGCTGCTGGTCTCGCCGATCGCCTCGAAGCCGTAGTCGAGGATGTCGGACCAGAAGAAGGGCGTGTAGTCGTACGTCTCGTCGGCGCCGGCCATCACCTTGCCGGCGTGCTCGCCGGACTTCTCGGCGTGGTCGACGTGCTCGACGCGACGGCGCCCGAGGAGGGCGTCGGGGTACGACGCGACGTCGCCCGCGGCGTACACGTCCGCGTCGCTGGTGCGCAGTTGCTCGTCCACCACGACGCCGTTGTCGACCTCGAGGCCGGCGGCCTCGGCGAGCCCGGTGCGCGGGAGGACGCCGACGCCGATGACGGCTGCGTCGGCGGTGATGGAGGTGCCGTCGCCGAGGCGGATCCGGACGCCGCCGTCGTCCTCCTCGCCACCCTCGACCGAGCCGTGCACGATGGTCACGCCGCGGTCGGCGAAGGCCTTGGTCAGGGTGGCGGCGAGGGCGTGGGGGAACATCTGCTCCTGCACGTCCTCGAGGTCGAGCACGAGGGTGACCTGGACGCCGTTCTGCACGAGGGCGGAGGTGATCTCCGAGCCGATGTAGCCGCCGCCGATGACGGCAACGTGGCTGCCCTCGGTCGCGACGGCGCGCAGCCGCTGGTAGTCGGCGGCGGTGCGGTAGTAGATGATCCGCGGGCCCGGGTCGACGGAGAGCACGCGAGGCTCGGCGCCGGTGGCGAGCAGCAGCTTGCCGTAGCCGACCGTGCTGCCGTCGGCGAGGCGTACGACGTGGGCGCCGGGGTCGATCGCGGTCACCGTGGTGTCGGTGACCAGGTCGACGGCGTCGTCCTCGTCGAGGTCGCCGGCGAGCGAGGACCCCTCGAGGGTCTCGTCGTCCTTGAGCCAGAGGTCCTTGGTCAGCACGGGCCGGTAGACCGGCTTGTCGGGCTCGGAGCCGAGGACGGCGATGCGGCCGGCCTCGTCCTGCGAACGGATGCCCTTCACGGCGCTCGCCGCAGCGACCCCCGCACCGACGATGACGTAGTCATAGGACTGCTCGACGTTGCTCATGCCGCCATCGTGCACCCTCGCTGGTCGGGGTGTCTGTCGCCGCTCGATCAGAGGCTGCGGAGCACCGCCGTCACGACGCCGAGGATCGTCGCGTTGTCGCCCGGGATCGGGTCGTAGGCGTCGTTGTGGGGGAGCAGCCACACGTGGCCGTCCTTGCGCTGGAACGTCTTGACCGTCGCCTCGCCCTCGATCATCGCCGCGACGATCTGGCCGTTGGTGGCGGTCTGCTCCTGACGGATGACGACGTAGTCGCCGTTGCAGATGGCCGCGTCGACCATCGAGTCACCGGAGACCTCGAGGAGGAAGAGGGTGCCCTCGCCGACGAGCTGCTTGGGCAGCGGGAACACGTCGGTGACCTGCTCCTCGGCGAGGATCGGGCCCCCGGCGGCGATGCGGCCGACGACCGGGACGTTGGTGGCGACGGGGTTGGCGTCGCCGATGCCGGTCTCGTCGTAGGACGGCTCCTCTGAGCTCGACATGCTGCGCCGCGCAGCCATCACCTCGGGCAGGAACACCTCGAGGGCGCGGGGACGGTTGGGGTCGCGCTTGAGGAAGCCCTTGCCCTCGAGCACGCGGAGCTGGTGGGCGACGCTGGACGACGAGGTGAGGCCGACGGCCTGGCCGATCTCACGCATCGAGGGCGGGTAGCCCTTGGTCTCGATCGAGTCCTTGATCGTGGCGAGCACCCGCTGCTGGCGCGGGGTCAGACCGGTGGCGTCCGGGGGGCCGTCGGGCATCTCGATGACGTTCTTGTCGTCCTGCTTGGCCATGCGTCCTCCACTAGCGTCGACCCCTCCGTCCGCGGCTGGACAGGGAGGATCAGGTGCGCCCACCGTAGACCTCGGGACGCCGCAGGATCAAACACCTGTTCGAAGCCGCGTGTCGCTAGTGTCCGGGCATGTCGACCAGCCAGCTGACCGGCCCGCCGTCCTCCTGCGTCGTGACGGGTGGGGCCCGTGGGATCGGGCGCGGGATCGCCGAGCTCCTGGTCGCTCACGGGCACCACGTCGTCATCGGCGACGTCGACGGCTGGGCGGCGGCCGCGACGGCGGCGGAGATCGGCGCCGTCGCCGGCCTCACCCAGGACGTACGCGACCCTGACGCCCACCGCCTCGTGGCAGAGGAGGCCGCGCGACACGGCGTGCTGACCGCGTGGTTCAACAACGCCGGGGTCGGTGACGACGGCTCCCTCGTCGACCTGTCGGAGGAACAGGTGCGCCGGCTGGTCGAGGTCAACCTGCTCGGTACGACGTGGGGCACCCGCGCGGCGCTCGCGGCGTTCGGCGCCGCCGGCGGGGACGTCGTCAACATCGCCTCGCTCGCCGGCCTCGGGCCGGTTCCGGGCTACAGCATGTACGCCGCCACGAAGGCCGCCGTCGTCTCCCTCTCCACCTCCGTCAACGCCGAGGCGCCGCGCGGGGTGCGGGTGCACGCCCTGTGCCCCGACGGGGTCGACACGGCGATGCTCGCCGCCCAGGACCCGTCGGGCCTCGGCTCGCAGCTGGTGCACTCGGGTGGCCCGATCCTCGACGCCTCCGACGTCGCGGCCGCGGCTGTCGCGCTTGTGGGATCGCGACGCGTCGTGCGGGCGGTGCCGGGCTGGCGCGGGGGAGTCGTCCGCGGCTCGGCGCTCGCGCCAGGGCTGATGCAGCACGCGGCCGGGCTCTTCGCGGCCCAGGGGCGACGGGCGATGAGGCGCCGCTGAGGTCCGTTCGAACACGCCGAACATTTGTTCGACAAGGTGCTTGAGTTGTTCGAACACGTGCTCTAACGTCGTACACACGTTCGATCGAACGTCTGATCGACACCCGGTGGTCACAGCCACTGTCGGTGGGTCCGACTAGACATTCGCTCGACAGAAAACGACCGGCTGATCTTCCCCAGGAGGCCACCATGAGCACCCTCAGCCTTGCACCCGCTTTCACCGCCATCCCGCGTGCCCGCTCGACGGTTCGTCTGACCCGTCGCGGCCGGCTGGCGGTCTTCCTGACGTCGCTGTTCCTCGTCCTCGGCGTGGCGTTCATGCTCGCCGGCGGCGCGGTCGGCACCGGCGAGGCCGGCCAGCCGGCCCCCACCGAGATCGTCCAGGTCGCGCCGGGCGACACCCTGTGGGGGATCGCCAGCGAGATCGCCACCGACGGCGACGTCCGCTCGATGATGAGCGAGATCGAGCGGCTCAACGCCCTCGAGTCCGCCGGCCTCGCGGCCGGCCAGAAGCTCCGCGTCCCAGTCGTCTCCGACTGACGCAGAGGCCTCCATCAGCCGCTTCGACCCCGGCTGGTGGAACCAAGGGGAAGACCGAGGGGCGGGCCCAGTGGCCCGCCCCTCGGCGCATTTCGGACCACCTCGTCGATCGAGGAGGTCGCGCAGCGACCGTCACGAGATCCAGGTGCCTGGTGTGGTCGTCGGGGTGGCGCTCGGGAGGGTGGCGGCACATCGCACGCTCGTGCGCTGCCGCTCGCCGGGGTGGCGGCACATCGCACCGGCGGCGATTGGATTCATGCCATCTGCCGCCACCATCCGCCGCCCAGCTCGTGTGGTGGCGGCACATCGCACCGGCGGCGATTGGATTCATGCCATCTGCCGCCACCATCGGCCGTTCTCCACAGTTTTGCCTTCGGGCTGGTTCCGCGGTCGCCCGGATGGGTAGTTTCAGCGTGCTGACGTTGTTCTCGGGAAGGCACTTCATGCACGTACGCCGCGCACTCGCGCTGACCCTCGCGGTCCCTGTCCTGCTGGCCGGGTGCTCCGACGACCCCGAGCCGGACCCGAAGATCCCGGAGACCACGAGCTCGTCGCCGACGCCGACTCCCACCGAGTCAGAGACGCCGGAGGCGGAGAGTCCGGAGGACTTCATCCGGCGCTGGCAGGCCACTGGCGACGAGATGCAGCAAACTGGCGAATCGGCCGACTATCTGGACATCTCGCCGAACTGTGCAGCGTGCAAGAGTCTCGCGAAGAATGTTGACGACATCTACGGAGATGGTGGGCGCATCGAGTTCGCTGGTGCGAACGTCGTGAAGCTCGAGGAGTCGGGGTCCAAGCCGCCGACCTACGACGTGGGGCTTCGGCTGCCCGAAACGCGCATTTACAGGCAATCGTCTGGACAGCCCGAGACCCTGCCTCCCGGAAAGATGACCATCCGAGTGACCCTGAAGGAGACTCCCGGGGGCTGGACAGTCACTCACTACGGGGTTCTCTGATGGCACTTGCGTGCCGCATCGTCGCGATGCTGGCATGCATAGCGAGCGGACTGGTGCTGATCGGCGCATCGCCGGCAGCCGCAGAAGGCTGCATTAGGGCCGGCCTGCAAGGGGTCAATGCTCAGTGCCAATGGTCCTATTCGGACTACCAGAGCTCTTCCGGCTCTGGCGATGGCCACACCTGGGTGGTCTCCATCCAGTGCGGCAACGGCGGCATCTGCGTGGAGCACGTCGAGTGCACCGAGGGCGGCCAGGAGGGCTACGTCCACGACGTCTACATGGACGGGACTGACGTGGGCGACGTCTGCGTGCCGCAGGACGCAGTCCAGCAGGTCGACCTGGCAAAGCTGATCATCCGGCAGTTCAAGCGGATCGCCTGGCCGTCGTCCAAGCTGGTCGTGCAGCCACGCGGTGGGCGCACCCTGGTGAACTTCGAGACCAACTTCTACACACCCGACCACCGGTCGATCGACCAGTCCGTGACCGTCGCCGGCCAGTCGGTGGTGATCCGAGCCGTCCCCGTCTCGTACGCCTACCTGTTCGGCGACGGCGACAGCACGACGACCGCCAGCCCCGGCAGCCCCCACCCTGACCTCGAGATCACCCACGCATACGCGCGCACCGGTGGCGTCGTCGTACGGGTCGACACGACGTATGCGGGTGAGTACCGGATCGGGCAGGGGGAGTGGACGTCGATCCCGGACACCCTGACGGTCGAGGGTGCCGGGCAGGACCTCGAGATCGTCGAGGCGCTCCCGCAGCTGGTGCTCGAGTAACCGGGGCGACAACGCGGAGCGCCAACGTCACCAGGTGACCTTGGCGTCAGGGGATTGTTGCAACGCCTGATGTTTGGAGGGTGTTGTGGCTGGACTGAAGTTGGCTGAGTCGCGTCGGTTGGAGGTGATCGGGCTGCTGCGTTCGGGGCTGAACCCGATGCAGGCTGCCCGGGTCAGCGGCGTGTCGAAGTCCCACATCTACGACCTGCATCAGAGCCTCGGTGGYGTGTATCGACCACAGAGTATTGAGTACAGCGGCCGCTACCTGGACCGCGATGAACGCTACGAGCTCGCGCGGCTGCTCGAGTCCGGATGCTCCCAGCGCGAGGCTGCCCGACGGATGGGCCGGTCGCCTTCAACGATCTGCCGCGAGCTGGCCCGTAACCGCGACCCACGCACCGGCGGGTACCAACCCGAGCGGGCCCACAYGATGGCCTGGCAGCGGCAACGCCGCCCCAAGGTCTCGAAGATCGGATGCAACCCGATGCTGCGCGCGGTGGTGCAGCAGATGCTGGGCCAGCGGCTCTCACCCGACCAGATCGCGGGGCGGCTGAGGCTGCTGCACCCGGACAATGACCGCATGCAGGTCAGCCACGAGTCGATCTATCGCAGCATCTACATCTATCCCCGCGGCGAGATGGCCCGTGAGCTCAAAGCCACCCTGCGCAGCGGCCGCACGGTGCGCCGGCCCCGCGGACGCCGCAAGAACGGCAGCCGCATCGTGGGTGCGGTCAGCATCACCGAACGGCCCGAGGAGGTCGAGGGTCGCCTCGTGCCCGGACACCACGAAGGCGACCTGATCATCGGCGCCAAGGGCTCTAACTCCGCGGTCGCGACCATCGTCGAACGAGTCAGCGGCTACGTCGTCTTGGGCCACATCGCCCACGGCCGCAAGAGCGAGGACGTCATTGACGCCGTCGCGTTGGCGATGAGTCGCTACCCGGCCGAATTGACCAAGACCCTGACCTGGGACCGCGGCATCGAGATGGCCAACCACGCCCACCTCACCGCCCGTACCGGCATCGACGTCTACTTCGCCGACCCCTACAAGCCCTGGCAGCGCGGCAGCAACGAGAACATCAACGGGCTCTTGCGCGAGTACCTC
>NZ_JBFUJV010000040.1:0-11310 GCF_056401175.1 Nocardioides sp. P4_G10
CACCGAAACCGCCCCCGCCGGAGCTGCGCCGGCTGGCGGCCGCCGCCCGGCGCGCAGCCTCGCGTCGCTGCTCGGCGTCGCGGCGGTCCTGGCGGGCCCGGGCGCCTGCCCGGTTGGCGGCATCCTTGGCGTCCTCGGCTCCGGACGTGATCGCGGCGAGCGACCCTGTCTCGGCCTCCGCGCGTGCGAGCAGCGCCGCGGCCTCCTCGAGAAGGTCGCGGGCGGCGCGCGAGACGTCGCTGTGCCGCACCTCGCCCCGGGCGGCGGCGATGGCCGACGCGGCGTCCTCGAGCGCTCGCTGCGACGCCTCGTGGTCGGCGATCGCCCGGTCCACCTCGGCCCGGGCCCGCACCAGCCCGGCCTGGACGTGGGCCAGCTCCTCGTCGAGGCGGAGGTATGGCGGGCGGGGCGTCGTCAGGTCGTCGCCGACGGAGACCGCGCCGGCCCGCAGGGTCGAGACATCGGGTACCACGGCGAGGAACGTCATCGCCGCCGGGTGGGTGGTCACCTGCCCCTGGACGGCGTCGGCCTCGACGACGGCGCGCTGCACCCGCAGCGGCAGGTCGACCGACAGCGCGCGGAGCTGCTCGACCCGCTGCGAGGGCAGTGCCGCGTCGGCCGCGATCGCGTCGGCCGACTGCTGGGCCGCGGTCAGCTCCTCGCGGGCCTGCGCGAACTGCTGGTCGGACATCGACGTGTGGGCCTCCACCGTGCGGATCGTCCCGTCGAGGGCCTTCCGCGCTGCCGCCGCGCGGTCCACGGCGACGCGTACCCCGTCCACGCAGCTGGGGTCCTGGTCGCCCTCGAGCACCTCGGTGGTGACGTACGCGTCGGCGATCGCCCGGTCGAGCTCGGCGGTGCGCGTCCTCAGCGCGGCGGTGTCGTGCTCCAGCGCGGCCCGGAACGCCGCGAGGCCGGTGAGCCACGACTCGTGGGCGGCGAGGTCGGTGTCGGCGCGCTCGGCCGCCGCTCCGGCGTCTCCGAAGCGCTGCTCGGCGACCAGCGCCTCGACCTGCCGGGCCGCCTCCTCGGCGGCCTGCGGGGCGCGGTCGTTGTCGCTGGTGCGGTAGCCCTCGCCCTGCCGGTCGGTGATCAGCCCGGACACGACGGTCGCCCGGGCGCGCAGCGCGGCGACCCGGGCAGGCAGCTCGGCGCGCAACGTGTCGTAGGCGGAGAGCCGCACCTCGACCGCGGCCATCGCGGCCTGCGCCTCCCGCAGGCCACCGGTCGCCGCGTCGACGTCGTGGGTCGCGCGGAGCGCCTCGTCGGTGTCGGTGTCGGCGATGGCGGAGTCGGTGTGCAGCTCGGAGAGCCTCAGGTAGGTCCCGGTGGCGGCATCCCGGACCGCGACCGCCTGTGCGTGCTCGGTACGGATCTCGTCGGCGACCGAGTCGCTGACGCGCGGCAACGCGGCGACGCGGGCGTCGATGAGCTCGTTGCTCTCGTCGAGCTCGAACCACGCTTGCGCCATCGCGCTCGTCGCCGTCCCGAGGGCGGCCCGGGCGGCCGCGCGTGCCTTGAGGCGGCGTCGTACGCGTGTGGCGCCCCACCCGGCACCACCGACCGCGGCGAGGCCGACCGGCACCCCGAGAGCCCAGCCTGGGACGTCCGAGCCGCCGCTCGATCCCGTGTCGTCGAGGTCGTCGGGGAAGGGGTCGTAGCCGTCGGGCAGCCTGCCCGGTCGGGCACCCGAGTCGTTGTCGGACCCCTGCGAGGCGTACGCGTCGGCGTAGCCGCCGAGGCCGGCGAGCATGCCGTCCGTCCACGCGCCGTTGCCGAACGCCGGTCCCATCCCGTCGAGCTCGACGTCGTCGCGAGCCGCGTCGAAGCGGCCGAAGGCCCGGCCGTCGTAGTGGCTGCCGAGCTCGCGCCCGTCGACCGACACCCCGAGGACGAGCAGCGACTGCCGGCCGCCGCCCGTGAAGCCCCACCCGTTGCACTGCCGGCGGGCCGCGAGGAGCGCGTCGTAGAGGTCGCCGGCGCCAGGGGTGTCACGCCAGGCGATGACCTTGACCGTCACCCGCCCGTCGTCGAAGGCCCCGCGCGCGGCACGGGCCACGACTCGGTCGTCGAGGACGTCGGCGTCGTCGAAGACGACACCGCGGTCGCACAGGTCGCCTGCCGCAGCGGCCGGCGAGGCCAGCCCCCACGAGGCTCCTCCGGCGAGGACGGCCACCACTGCTGCGTGCTGCATCCCGCGTCGTACGCGTCCGCCCACCGTCACTGCCACTCCCCCGTGCTCCGCTAGGTGCCGGGTGGACTCCCCCCGACGGCCGCCGCCATCAAACCAGCCACCTCGGCCGGGTCGTGGCGGATCGCCGGTTCGTAGCAGGTCAGCTCGGTCTCGACCCAGCCCGGAACGTCGGCGTCGCGCCACAGTCCGCACGCGACGACGCCCCGCTCCTCGACGAAGGCGACCACGCGCTCGTTGACCTCGTCGGCCGTGCCGGGGGCGTAGGCCAGGAACGTGCCGATGTGCGGCTCGTCGGGGAACGTCCGGAACCCCTGCTCGCGCAGGGCCGCCGCGAGCTCGACGGCCCACGCGCGGTAGTCGCCGAAACGGCCGAGGTGCTCCCGCAGGCCGATCAGCCCGCCCACCGCCGGCGCGGTCAGCGAGAAGAGCGTGCCGCCCATGCGCTGCCGCCACGAGCGCAGCTCCCCGGCGAGGTCGTCCGGGCAGACGACGAGCGCGCCGCTGGAGGCGCCGAGTCCCTTGTAGAGCGAGACGTAGACCGAGTCGAACAGTGCGGCGACCTCGGCCAGGCTGCGGTCCCAGTAGGACACCGACTCCCAGATCCGCGCCCCGTCGGCGTGCAGGCGCACGTCACGCTCGCGGGCGGCCTCGGACAGCGCGACCAGGTCGTCCCACGACGGCAGCAGGCAGCCGGCGTCGCGCAGCGGCAGCTCGACCATCGCCGCGCCCAGCCGACCGCCGACCGCGGCGAGGTCGTCGGCCGTGGCGGTGCGCCGGCCGGTGGTGAGCCACTCGAGCTCGAGACCCAGCACCCGCCGCGGACCGTCCTGCTCGTGGTGCACGAGGTGCGACAGGTCGGGCAGCGCGACGCGGCGCGAGCCGGCCCGGTCGCACCAGGCCCGCAGGGTCGCCTGCTGGGCCATCACGCCGCTGGGGAACATCACCGCGGCGGGCTTGCCGAGCAGCTCGGCGACCTCGACCTCGAGCTGGGCGACCGCGCCGCGCTCGCCGTAGCGGTCCCAGGCGAGGTCGTTGGCCTCGGCGTGGTCGGCGAGCTCGCGGAGCATCGCCGCGGGCGTCGACGGCGGGCGGTGGAAGATCCAGTCGGCCGATGCCGACGCCGCCCGGAAGCGGTCTTGGAGGTCGCTCATGCCGGCGTCAGGCAGACGTCAGGCGTGGCGCTTGAACCAGTAGGTCGTCTCCACGCCGGGGATGACCTGCACCAGCTCCCAGCCGTTGACGCCGAGGGTGGAGAGGAGGTCCTCCCACGACTCGGTGCCCTCCACGAGCGCCTCGGGGTCGGCGTTGTAGCCGCCGACCTCCACGTTGCCCTGGTCGTCGACAGTGATCTCGAGGTGTGCCCAGGAAGCCATGCCGTGATCCTGCCATGCCGGTCCGCACGCCGGTCAACGACCGAGCGTCCACTCCGCCATCACGTGGCAGCGGTCGGTCTCCCACCACGCGAGCTGCAGCCGGTCGAGCACCACGTCGACGGGTACGACGTCCGCGAGCAGCGCCGCGGTCGAGGGGAGGTCGACGTCGTCGGACGCCGCGTCGACGGTGAGGTGGGGCTGCACGTCGGCGCCGAACTCACCGCCGTACGGCGGCCACCCGGGGAAGGCGGCCACCAGCCGCGCGGTCAGGTCGCGCAGCGCGTCGTCGGGGTCGGGGACGAGGTGGATGATCCCGTTGGGGAACTGGCCCAGGCGCTCGAGCCGCACCCGGACCGGCGGGGTCGCGCTCGCGATCCCGGCGACGGTCTCGAGGTCCGTCGTGCCCGGGGTCGGGGCGAAGGGTCCGAGGGCCGTGATGTGCGCGTGGCCGAAGCGCGGGTCGGCCGAGACGAAGCCGGCGTCGTAGTGCGCGGTCCGCTCACGCACCCATCCCTCCAGCGGCGGCACCGGGAGCTGCAGGACGGAGTGGCCGGTCACGCGGGCAAGACTGGCAGGCGACGCCGGCGGAGCCGTCACTAGGCTGCTGCCGCCATGAACGAGTCGTCCCGCGTCGCCCCGCCCTCCCCCGAGACCGCCGCCCTCGCCCGCGAGCGCCTCGCCGGTCTGGCCACCCCGCCGGGGGCACTCGGCCGGGTCGGCGAGCTCGGCGTCTGGCTGTCGGCGGCCCAGGGCGTGGTGCCGCCGCGTCGGCTCACCGACGTACGCCTCGTGGTGCTGGCCGGCGACCACGGCGTCGCCGCGCACGGGGTGTCGGCCTATCCCGCGGCGATCACCGAGGCCATGGTGCGCACGCTCGTCGCGGGCCGTGCGGGCGTCAGCGCGCTGGCGCGCGAGCACGGTGTCGCCGTCATCGTGCTGGACGTGGCCGTCGACGCCGACCTCGACGACCTCCCGGCCGAGGTCACCGCCCGCAAGGTCCGGCGCGGCTCCGGCGCCATCCACCTGACCGACGCGCTGACCCGCGAGGAGGCCGAGCGGTCGATCGCCCTCGGTGCCGAGCTGGCCGGGGAGCTCGTCGACGACGGCGCTCAGCTGCTGATGACCGGCGACCTCGGCATCGGCAACACCACCGTCGCCGCCGCGCTCGTCGCCGCGACCCTCGGCCTGCCGGCCGACGAGGTGACCGGTCGCGGCACCGGCATCGACGACGACGGCTGGACCCGCAAGCGGGACGTCGTCGTGCAGGCCCTCGCGCGGGTCGAGGGCCGCACCTCCGATCCGATCGAGCTGCTCGCCGCCCTGGGCAGCGCCGACCTCGCGGCCACCGTCGGGTTCCTGGTCGAGGCCTCCACCCGCGGGGTGCCGGTCCTGCTCGACGGCCTCATGTCGGTCGCCTGCGCGGTCGTGGCCGAGGCCCACGCGCCGGGAGCGGCCGCCTGGTGGCTGGCCGGCCACCGCTCCACCGAGCCCGCCCAGGCCCACGCGCTGAAGTCCCTCGGCCTCGAGCCGCTCCTCGACCTCGGGATGCGCCTGGGCGAGGGCTCGGGCGCCGTCACCGCGTTGCCGCTGCTGCGCTCCGGGGTCGCGGTGCTGCGTGACGTGGCGCTGCTCTCGGAGATCCTGCCTTCGTGACCGTCCGCGACGCGTGGCTGCTCGCCACCGGCACGCTCACCGCCGTCCGCGTCCCGCCGCCGAGCCGGGTCGACCGTGGGGTCGCCGGCCTCGCGATGGTCCTCGCCCCGCTGGCGGTGATCCCCCTCGGGCTGGCCGCAGCGATGGTGGTCCTGGTGGCCGGCTGGGTCGGGCTCCCGGCGCTCGCGACGGCGTACGTCGTGCTGCTGGTGCTCGCGCTCGGCACCCGCGCCTTCCACTGGGACGGCCTGGCCGACACCGCCGACGGCCTGACCGCGTCGTACTCCCCCGCACGCTCGCTCGAGGTGATGCGCACCGGCCCCGTCGGGCCGGCGGGCGTCGTCGCGGTGGTGCTCGTCGCGGGGCTGCAGGCGGCCGGGCTGACGGCCGTGGTGCGACACGACCACGGCTGGTGGGTGGTCGGGGTCCTGGTCTGCGCGTCCCGGGCCGCGCTGACGCTCGCCTGCGTGCGCGGCGTGCCCGCCGCCCGCGCCGACGGGCTCGGCGTCACCCACGTGGGGTCGGTGCCGGTCGTGGCCGCTGCCGCGTCGCTGGTGGTGGTCGCCGTCGTCGTGGGGCTGGCCGGCCACGGCCTGGGGTCGGCGTGGTCCACGGTGTTCGGGGTGCTGGCCATGGTGGCCGTCGTGCTCGCCCTGCTGCTGCGGTGCGTACGACGCCTCGGCGGGATCACGGGCGACGTGCTGGGCGCGGCGGTGGAGGTCTCGTTCGCCGTGCTGGTGCTGGCGGCAGCCACCGCCTGACCGCGGGTTCTGACAGGATGCGCGCCATGCGGATCCTGGTCACCGGCGGAGTGCGGTCGGGCAAGTCCACCCACGCCGAGGACCTCATCGGCGGTGCCCCCGCGACGTACGTCGCCACCGGCACGCCGCCCGACCGCGAGCAGGACCCCGACTGGGCGGCCCGGATCGACGCCCACCGCGACCGCCGGCCCGCCGCCTGGGGCACGCTCGAGACGCAGGACCTCGCGGGCGTGATCGCAGGGGCCGGCGATCCGCTGCTCGTCGACTGCCTCGGCACCTGGCTCACCGCGATCATCGACGCGGACGACGCCTGGGAGCACGACTCCGACGCCGTCCACGCCCTCGTCCTCGCCCGCACCGACGAGGTGGTCGAGGCGCTGGACCGCTGCGAGCACGACGTCGTGCTCGTCACCAACGAGGTCGGCCTCGGCGTCGTGCCCGAGCACCGCTCCGGCCGGCTGTTCCGTGACCTGCTCGGTCTCGTCAACCAGCGCGTCGCCGCCGCCTGCGACGAGGTGCACCTCGTCGTCGCCGGCCGGGTACTGCGCCTCTGACCGGCGTCAGGGGTTGCAGGCCGGCGCCGTCCACGACCCGAGGTCGGAGGTGTCGAAGCGGGCCAGCATGGGCGTCATCGGCCGCCCCTTCTCCTGGTAGAGCCGCGACCCCGACTCGCTGACCACCCACAGCTGGTCGGGCGCGGTGAGCGCCATCCCCTCCGCGCCGGGCACGAACGACCGGCTCTTCCCGTCCGGACCGACGAGCACGCCGCACGTCGTGTTGGACCGCGCGAACCACAGCCCCGGCCCCACTCCCCCGAGCTCGGCCCAGATCGCACCCTGGGTGTCCGACGGCACCCTCACCTCACCGATCGCGTCCGCCTGGCTGAGCTCGTACGACGACGAGTCGAGCAGCTGATCTGTGTCGAACCACCAGAGCCGGGCCGGGTTCTCCGCCCGGAACCTCCCCAGCCCGAGCTCACCGTCCTCGCCCCACACCGCGAACGAACCGCGCACCGGCTCCGCCAATGCCCAGCCCCGCTCCACTTCGAGGGTGTCGGGGTCGAGCAGCCACAGCCGCTGCGTCTCGGCGAGCCACACGCCGTGCTCGTCGGCGACGACGCCTCCGCCGTGCCGGCACTCGGTCGGCTGCCGTGGCCCGACCCGACCGCGCACCGGGTAGCGGGACTCGATGATCTCGCCGGACCTCAGGTCCACCGACTGCATCGTGCAGAGGCGCTGACCGCCCACCTGGGTCCCGTCGAAGCTCGCGACGTACGCCGTCCCGTCCTTCACCGTCATCCCCTGCGGCACCAGCCACTCGCTCGCGTCCGGCACCCACCGACCTGCGCACATCGCGTGGTCGTTCGGGAAGCGGGCGAGCTCGTCCGGCCCGTACGTCGGCTGCTCGCCGCGGACGTCGGCGTACGACACCGGCCCGCAGCCGGGCCGGTCGCCGTCCGGTCCCGGACCCGACGACGTCGCTGTGCAGCCGACCGAGACGCCGAGCACCGCGAGCAGGGCGGCGACCAGCCGCACGCTCAGGCGCCGTCCTCGGTCAGGCTCGTCACCGGCAGCCAGTCGGCTCCGAGGAGCTGGGCGAGGTCGGCGAGGCCGGTGGTGTCGCTGCCCACCGTGTCGGAAGCCGCGGCGATCCGCTCCACCATCACCTTGCCGACCTGCTCCTCGACGGTCCGTTCGGCATAGGCGATGTGCCACGGCGAGACCTGGTGGTCACGGTGGGTGCGGCCGGTCACCTGCCTTCCGGCGATGCCCGAGAAGCGGGCCTGGTGGAAGACACCGACCCGAGGCTCCGTGCTCGCACTGCGGCCGTCGGCAAGCGTCTCCCCGGCGTGCAGGCTGATCGAGGCGACCGTGGTGAAGACGCAGACCTTCGCCTGCCCGGTCTGGAACCGCAGCCGCTCGGCCTCCGGGTCGAACCGGTCGCGGCCGTAGATCGATGCGACCTCGATGCCGGAGTCCCGCAGCCGGTCGGCGATCGGGTCAGCGGCGGTGGCGACGAACTCGACCGAGCAGGCCACCTGTCGCTCGGCCTCGACCTGCTGGGCGATCCAGGCGACCGTCGAGTCGACACGGATGAGCCCGGCCTTCTGGCGGAACCGCAGGAGCGCGGCCCGGCCCTTCGCGACGTTTCGGCCGCGCCGGGCGATGTCCATCTCGCGGCAGAACTCCCCCCACTCGGCCTCGTACGCCGACCGCTCCGCCGGCGTGAGCGTCACGGGCATGCCGGAGATCGGCACCGGCCCCCACGGCGCGGCCCGGTGCAGCATGGCCGGTGGCCGCTCCTCGTCGAGCCAGCCCCGCACGAGCTTGAGGTCCGCTGCGCGCCGCGCCGGGTCGGTGGTCCACGTCGCGCCGTAGCGTCCCCGGTCGACCCCGACGCCGTGGCGCTCGAGCGCGGCGGCGAACGTGTCCCCTGCTTGCGTCGCCGAGGTCCACTCCCGCATCGACTCGCCCAGCACCTGCGCGTACGCCGGAGCGAGGTACGGCAGCTCGAGCGGGGTGTGGCCGGGCGTCGCCGTGGTCGCGATGACGAACGGCGCCTTGTCGTGCGGCTTCCCGTGACCGGAGATCCGCGCCCACAGCTTCCACCGCTTCGTCGTCGTACGCCGCAGGGCGTGCGCCTCGTCCGCGATGATCACGTCCCAGGTGTGGTCCTTGACCTTCTCGAGCCGGTCCCACGTGATCACGACCCACTCCAGGCCGCCGTCCCCCAGGGCCGTGATCGTGCGGCACCAGTGGCCGATCGTGATCGCGGCTGGCCGGTCGGCCACGACGAGCACCCGTTGCGCCCCGCGGAGGTCTCCCACCGCCGTCGCCCCGAGGACCGCGGAGATCGTCTTGCCCACCCCGGGCTCGTCGGCGAGCAGGAACTGCCGTCCTCCCGCTTCGGCGCGCGCCGCGATCGCATCGGCCGCCTCGAACTGGATCCGCCGGGGCTCGAGGTCGTCGGTCGGCTCGGGGCTGGGTGTCGGATCATCCGGGTTGAGGGTGTTCTCGATGAACCGACCGAGCGTGTAGGGGCCGGGAGCGTACGGGGCGAGGTGCGCGGGCAGGACGCGCCCGACGTACAGGTGGGTCTTGACGGCAGGGTGCCAGGTGGCGCCGTCGACCTGCGTCCCGTACGGGACGTCGAGCACCCACAGCCGCTCGCCCGGCCCGGCGACCGGCAACGGCCGCTGCTGCTTGCGCGTGCCGCTCCGGCGCGGGGACGCGCTGCGTCGACGAGCGCTGGATAGACGGGAGCTGGCCACCCCCGGACGTTACCGGGGCATCCGCTACGAACTGGGGCGGCTCGCGTGGTGCTCGCGATATGGCTGGTACAGCCGCCCGAGGAACCTCTCGAGCTCGGACGCGAGCTCCTCGTCCAGCGACGGGAACGAGAAGGTCGCCTTCCCCGTGCGTCGGGCGCGGAGGTCCTCGGAGGAGGCCTCGAGCGCCTCCGGCCACGTGTCCACGGCGATCGCGTACAGGCTGACCTTCCGCGCGCTCCGCTTCACTGCTGCGAAGTAGTCGTGAGCGCCGGATCCCGGCCAGCGCAGCGACGGCATGCCGTAGATGGTCGCGTCCTCGAGCTCGTCCCGATACGGATCGAGGAGCGCCCAGATCCGCGCTTCGACGGCGTCGAGGTCCACCATCAGGCAAGTGTAGGAGTCCGGCGCGGGCCAACATCGTCGATTTGTGGCTTGACCGGGGCTTCGGGTCGGGCCTTCCATGAAAGTTGGGTCGGGTCCACCAACGGCAGTGTGGCCACTCATCAGGGTCAGCCGGCACCCGACCGACGCGGATCGATCGTGAGATGAGGTGTCGTGAGCGAACCCCCTGCCCGCCCTGGCGACAACCCGTCGGAGCATGACGGCCCTGACCCGGGTCGCTGGTGGGCGCTCGCCGTCCTGGCGGCCGCCCAGCTCATGATCATCCTGGACGCCTCGATCGTGAACATCGCCCTGCCGTCGGCGCAGGCGGACCTCGACATCAGCAACGCGGACCGGCAATGGATGGTCACGGCGTACACCCTGGCCTTCGGCGCGCTGCTCCTGCTGGGTGGCCGGATCGCCGACTACACCGGCCGCAAGCGCACCTTCATCATCGGCCTCCTCGGCTTCGCCGCTGCGTCCGCGCTGGGCGGGCTCGCACCCAACCAGGAACTGCTGTTCGCCGCCCGCGCCCTGCAAGGGGGCTTCGCAGCGCTGATGGCGCCTGCGTCCCTGTCCATCGTGACGGTCACGTTCACCGAGCCGAAGGAGCGGGCACAGGCGTTCGGCGTGTTCGGGGCGCTCGCGGGCGGCGGGGCCGCGATCGGCCTGATCGTCGGCGGCGTGCTCACGGAGTACGCCTCCTGGCGCTGGTGCCTCGGCGTCAACGTGCCCGTGGCCCTGATCGTCGCTGCCGCGGCGGTCCCCCTGGTCCGCGAGAGCAAGGCCCACGGCGACACCAGGTACGACGTCCCGGGCCTCCTGCTCGCGACCAGTGGCCTGTTCTGCCTCGTCTACGGCTTCACCGAGGCCGCCCGGGTCAAGAATCCCGACGACCCCAATTCGACCGAGGTGCAGGGCTGGGCCGATCCGAGCACGGTGACCTTCCTGATCGCCGCGGTGGTCCTGCTGGTCGGGTTCGTGTTGTGGGAGCAACGGGCCCGCAACCCGCTGCTGCCGCTGCGCGTCGTCCTGGACCGCAACCGCGGCGGGTCGTTCCTGGTGTTCCTGCTGGTGGGCGCCGGGCTCTTCGCCATGTTCCTGTTCCTCACCTACTACTTCCAGGTCAACCTCGGCTACACACCGCTCGAGGCCGGCTTCGCGTTCCTGCCGTTCAGCCTCGGCATCATCCTGGCCGCGGGCGTGGTGGCCCAGCTGCTCCCCCGACTCGGCCCGCGGGCGTTGATGGTTCCGGGACTCGCCATGGCAGTCGTCGGGATGCTGCTCCTGACCCGGATCGACCAGGACTCGTCGTACTGGGCGCTGGTCTTCCCGGCGATGGTGATCATGTCGGTGGGCCTGGCCGGCGTGTTCATCCCAGCAGCCAGTACGTCACTCGTCGGTGTCGGCAGCCACGACGCGGGCGTCGCCTCCGCCGTGCTCAACACCTCGCAGCAGATCGGCGGTTCGCTCGGCACCGCGCTCCTGAACACGATCTTCGCCGGGGCGGTGACGGCGTACTTCACCGACAACCCGCCGGCCAGCCCCGGGCAGGGACAGCAGACCCTGCCCCTCGCGTTCATCCACGGCTACCACGTGGCCTTCTACTGGGGCGCCGCCTTCTTCGCAGTCGCCCTGGTCGTGTCGGTCGTCTTCATCAACGCCCACAAGGAGGAC
>NZ_JBFUJV010000041.1:0-10891 GCF_056401175.1 Nocardioides sp. P4_G10
ACTTCTGCGACCCCCACTCGCCCTGGCAGCGCGGCAGCAACGAAAACACCAACGGCCTGCTGCGCCAGTACTTCCCCAAAAGCACCGACCTGTCGGTCTACCAGCTCGACTACCTCGACCACGTCGCCGCCAAGCTCAACCGCAGACCCCGCAAGACCCTCGGCTGGAAGACACCGGCACAGGCACTCGACGAACTACTGTCGAACCCACCAAAACCAACCGGTGTTGCATCCACCGCTTGAATCCGCCTCGCCCGGAACGTGGCTCAGCCACCGCTCGTACGGCGAGCCCTCGACGACACGCCCGTGGGCGGTGCGCCACCCACATTCGGCTCGCCCGGAACGTGGCTCAGCCACCGCCCCGTACGGCGAGCCACCGGACGACACGCCCGTGGGCGGTGCGCCACCCACATTCGGCTCGCCCGGAACGTGGCTCAGCCACCGCTCGTACGGCGAGCCCCGACGGCGCGTGACGCGCTGCGGACGCACGAACGCCCGGTCCGAGGACCGGGCGACGGGGTGCGATCAGGTGGTCAGAGGCCGCGCTCGCGGCGACGGCGCCACCGCTCCTCCATGCGCTCCATGAAGTGGCCCCCGGAGCGCTGGCGGCTGGGGCGGTGCGGGCGACCGCCGTCGACGACGCCGAACCCGGTGCGGCCCGAGGCGCGAACCTTGGGCGTCGCGCGACCGGGACTGCGCGCGGAGGTGAGGGCCAGGATGGCGCCGGCGAGCATCACCACGAAGCCGAGGACGCCGGTGATCGTCTGGAGGACGGCGGTCAGGTCGAGCAGGACCGCGACGATGAGGAGGCCGATGCCGACGACGAGGATCACCCCGCCGAGGATCATCCGGCGGCGTGCCGCTCGTTGGAAGGAGGTGCCGCGCAAGGTCGAGGCGAGCTTGGGGTCCTCTTCGACGAGGGCGCGCTCCATCTGCTCGAGCATTCGCAGTTCTTCTTCGGAGAGCTCCACGTTTCCTCCTCACCTCTGGGGCAAGTCTAGGCACCCGCCACCACCTACGGTAGGCGTCCCCGGAAAATTCACCCCCGGGGAAGGAGCGGGACGTCACACCAGGCTCGCCGGACGGACTGCCGCCGCCCCGAACCGCCGTGTCGCGCGGTCCACTGCACGGTCGGCCTCGGCCCATCCGTGCTCCGGCTCGCCGAGGACGAGCTGCCGGTGGACCGTCGCCCGCGGCACCAGTCCCTCCACCCGTACGCCGACCAGTCGCAGGCGCGCACGCTGGAGCCCGAGCGCGTCGTAGAGACGGGTCACCGCGCGGTGCACCTCTACGGTGACGTCGGTGGCCTCCGCCATCGTGCGCGAACGGGTGATGGTGGTGAAGTCGGCGAACCGCACCTTGAGGGTGACGGTGCGGCCGGCCACTCCCGCCGCGCGCATCCGTCCGGCGACGCGGGCCGAGAGGCGCAGCAGCTCGCGGACGATCACGTCGCGGTCGTCGGTGTCGCGCGCGAAGGTCTCGTCGGCCCCCATGGACCGCTCGGGCTCGTGCGGACCCGCCGTCGGGGTGAGGTCGCTGCGGTCGGTGCCCCAGGCCAGGTGGTGGAGCTGGCGACCGAGGTGGTCGCCGAGCGCACGCTGGAGGGTCTGGAGCGGGGTGTGGGCGACGTCGCCGACCGTGACCAGGCCGAAGCGGTTCAGGAGTGCCTGCGTCTTCTCCCCCACGCCGTAGAGCTCGCCGACCTCCAGGGGATGCAGGAACGAGGTGACCTCCGCCGGAGGCACCACCACCACGCCGTCGGGCTTCGCACGCCGGCTCGCTACCTTGGCCACCGACACCGACGCCGCCACCCCGACGGAGCAGGTGATGCCCTGCTCGTCGTGGATCGTCGCGCGCAGGTGCTCGGCGATCTCGGCAGGGGTGCCGAGGCGTCGCGTCGACCCCCTGACGTCGAGGAACGCCTCGTCGAGCGACATCGCCTCCACCACCGGGGTGACGTCGCGGAACGTCTCCATCACCGAGGCGGAGACGCTGGTGAAGGTGGAGTAGTCGGGCGGGAGCACCACGACGTGCGGGCAGAGGCGGCGGACGCGGGTCATCGGCAGCGCCGACCGGATGCCGTAGCGGCGGGCGACGTAGTTGGCGGCCAGCACCACGCCTCGACCGCTGCCGCCCACCACGACCGGCTGGTCGACCAGGTCAGGGCGCTCGCGGAGCGCGACGGAGGCGTAGAACGCGTCCATGTCGACGTGGAGCAGCGGGGTCTCGGTCATCGCCCGCCCCCGTCGGGGCGACGGTCAGCGGCGCGCGACCACGTGGAGCTGGGCAGCGAGCGGGAGGTACTCGGGGCGGGTGGCCACGGCCTTCTCGAGCTCGACCAGCGCCGCCGTGGCGCCGGGCTCGAGGTCGAGGAGGCTGCCCGGCACCAGGTCGGCGAAGACCCGGACGGCGTGGACCCACTCGGGGTGCAGACCGGCGCCGGCCAGGAGGTCGACGACCTCGTCGTGGGTGAGCCGGCGCCCGCCGCGCCCGAACGAGCCGCCGGACGCGGGACCGGCCGAGCCGCCGGGCGCGTCCTCGAGGAGCTCGCGGGCGGCCTGGAAGTGGCCGGCCATGGCGCGCGCCACGACGGCGGCGTGCCGCTGGGCGACGAGCAGGCTGAGGTGGCCGCCGGGACGCAGCACGTCGGCGATCGAGGCGAGGGAGGCCGCGGGGTCGTCGACCATCTCGAGGACGCCGTGGCACAGGACCAGGTCGGCCTCGTCGGCGAGGTCGGGCAGGTCGGACAGGTCGCCCTGCTGGCCCGTGACCCGGTCGGCGACGCCGGCCTCGCGGGCGCGCCGGTCGAGGGAGGCGAGGGCGTCGGGGCTGGGGTCGATGACCTGCACGGTGTGGCCCAGCTCGGCGAGCGGGACGGCGAACCCGCCGGTGCCTCCGCCGATGTCGACGATGCGGGCCTGGCGCCCGTCGGTCGCGTCGCCGGACTCGAGGAGGCGGCGTACGCCCTCCCAGACCACGCCGGTGCGGACGGACTGGCGGCGCTCGCTGGCAGAGGAGCTCGCGGTCGGCTGGGCCATGCACGCAACCCTAGTGGCTCGGCGTGCGGGGCCCCGCTGCGGCCGCACGCGCAGAACGGGCGGCGTGTCGTAGCGCCGGCGGCGTTCATCCGGGGCTCCCGGGACTCCGATGCCACAGGGTGCGCGACGGGGCCTGGTCTCCGACCCGGGGGTCGGCGCCGGGGGCCGCCCCGAGCTTGCGCCCGACGTCGCGGGCGGGGTCACCGGCCGGCGCGACGTCGGCGTAGGGCGAGAGCCGGAAGCCGCTGGAGTGGAGGAGGGTCCGCCGCTCGGCGGGTTCGCCCGCGCCCTCCTGGATGGGGTCGGGTCGTCGGGCCAGCTCGACGCGCACCTGCTCGAGCGCCTCGTCGGTGGTGCGGGCACGCTGCCAGAGGGCGTGCAGCGCGGGGAGGTCCCAGGCACCGGTGGCGCGCAGCGAGACGCCCCGGCGGCCGGTGCGCCGCAGCTCGCCGCGCACGAGCAGCAACCAGGAAGAGAACACGGTCGCGGCGTAGGGCCCCTGGGCGTCCTCGAAGAAGGTCGCGTCGACCGGGCCGGTGCTGTCGTCGAGGGTCAGGAACACCACGCGCCGCCCCGACCTGATCGGCGGCGTCTGGGTCGCGACCTTCACCCCCGCCACGAGCAGCTCGGACCGGCTGCGCCGGCGGAGCAGGTCGCGGCTGCGGGTCACCTCGAGCGCATCGAGGAGCGAGGCGTAGGGAGTGACCGCGTGCTGGCTGACGTCGAGACCCAGGATCTCCAGCTCGGCGCGCATCCGCTCCCACGTGGTCATCTCCGGCAACCCGGTCGTCCGCTCCCCCGGCCGGCCCGGCTCGTCACCGAGCTCCAGCGTGAGCTGGACCGACTCGGCCTCGACCACCGGCCGCGTCGCCCGCGACTGCGCGGAGGCACGCGCCCAGACGCCGGCCTCGGCCAGCGCGTGCCGCTCCGTCGACCCTGAGCCGTCCCGCACCGCGGGGTCGGTGCTGTTGCGGGCAGCGGCGTCGGTCGCAGCAGTGGCAGCCGTCGACGGCGCGCTCCGCCTGGTCAGGCCCCGACCGCGCGCCCGCGAGGCCCGGTCGACCAGACGCGCATGGAGGTCGAGCTCGGCGACCTGCAGCAGCAGGTCGCGCCGCGTGATCCGACCACGCCGGTCGAGGGCCTGCTCGCCCGTCGCGATGCCGTAGACCCCGTCGAACCCGCCGGCCAGCACCAGCCGCTCGAGGGTCGGCCGGGAGACCCGGGCTCGGTGGAAGAAGTCGGACAGCGAGGCGTAGCGGCCGCCCCCGCGTGCCTCGACGATGCGGGCCACCTCGGCGGCGCTGATGCCCTTGACGTCGGTGAGGGAGAGCCGGATCGCATGGCTCCGGGGTCCGTCGGCGTCGTCGTCGGCGCGCTCCACGACGTAGGCCGATGCGCTGGCGTTGACGTCGAGCCCCCGCACGCCGACCCCGACCTGGCGCGCGTCGTCGAGGATCAGGCGCTTGGGGTACATGCCCGGGTCGTGGGTCAGCACCCCGGCGAGGAAGTGCGCCGGCCAATGGGCCTTGAGCCACGCCGACTGGTAGGTCGGCAGGGCGAACGCGGCGGCGTGGGCCTTGCAGAAGCCGAACGACGCGAACGCCTCGAGGACCGTCCAGATGCGCTCGACCAGCGCGAGGTCGTAGCCCTGGCCCAGGGCGCGCGGGAGGAACCACGTCCTCGTCGCGGCCATCCCGTCGGTGCTCCCGAGTGCACGGCGCTTCTCGTCGGCCTCGGCGTAGGAGACACCACCGAACGTCGCGATGATCTCGATCACCTGCTCGTGGAAGACCACCACGCCGCGGGTGCCCTCGAGGATCGGGCGCAGGTCGTCGTGGAGGTAGTGGACGTCCCGCCACCCGTGCTTGGCCTCGAGGTAGGGCGTGATCATGTCGCTCTTGACCGGCCCGGGGCGGAACAGCGAGATGTCGGTGATGATGTCGTCGAAGGTCTCGATGCCGGACTTGCCGACGAGCTCGCGCTGTCCGGGTGACTCGATCTGGAAGACGCCCAGGGTCTTGGCGCTGCTGATGAGGTCGTAGGTCGTGGCGTCGTCGAACGGCACCTGCGCCTCGTCGTCGAGGTCGACGTGCACCCCGTCGACGCGGCGCACCTCGGCGACCGCGTGGGCCATCGCCGACTGCATCCGGATGCCGAGCACGTCGAGCTTGAGCAGGCCGAGCTCCTCGACGTCGTCCTTGTCGAACTGGCTCATCGGGAACCCGGCGTGGGACGCCTCGACGGGCGTGCGGTCGAGCAGCGTCACGTCGGAGAGCAGCACCCCGCAGGGATGCATCGCGATGTGGCGCGGCAGCCCGTCGAGCCGCTCGACCAGTCCGAAGAAGCGGTCGAGCGCGCCGTCGCCGAGCCCGCTGGCCCGCAGCTCGGGCAGGTCGCGGAGCGCCGAGCGGGCGTCGCGGGCACGGACGTGGGGGAACGCCTTGGCGATCGCGTCCACCTCCCCCGGCGGCATGCCGAGGGCGGCGCCGACGTCACGTACCGCGTGGCGGACCCGGTAGGTGTCCATCATCGAGACGGTGACGCACCGCTCGCCGCCGAAGCGGTCGAGGATCGCGCGGTAGACCTCCTCGCGCCGGGCGGACTCCACATCGACGTCGATGTCGGGCAGCGAGGCACGCAGCGGCGACAGGAACCGCTCCATCAGCAGGCCGTGGCGGATCGGGTCGACCCCGGAGATGCCGAGCAGGTAGTTGACGAGGCTGCCGGCGCCGGACCCGCGCGCGGCACGACGGACACCCATCTCGCCGATCAGGTCGGTGACGTCGGCGACGGTCAGGAAGTAGGACGCGTAGCCCAGGGTCCGGATGGTCTCGAGCTCGTCGTCGAGCCGCTTCCAGACCCGCATCCTCGGGCCGGTGCCGTAGCGCCAGCCGATCGCCGCCTCGCAGCGGGCGCGCAGCAGCGCGTCTGCCGTGCGGTGCGGGCCCGCGTCGGGGAGCTCGAGCTCCGGGAAGTGCACCTCGCCGATGCCGAGGTCGGTGCGCGGGTCGAGCGCGCACCGGTCGGCGACCGCCCGCGTGCGGGCGAGCAACCGCCTCGCCTCCTGCTCGCTGTCGCCCAGCCCGGCGAGGCGGCAGATCTCGTCGGCCACCTCGTGCATCTGCTTGCCGGACTTGAGGAACCCCTCGGCGTTGCCGCGAGCGCCGTCGGGACCGACGTCGCGCAGCCCGGCCGAGCCCAACGGCACCAGTCGTCGGGCCGCGTCGAGCACGTCGACCGTCGGCGCGTCGAGCCGGTCGGTGTAGCGCACCGCGTTGGTCAGCACCGTCGTGAGGCCGGCGCGGCGGGCGAGGCCGGCCATCCGCGCGGCGTGGGCCGACGTGCCCGGTCCCCAGGCGCCCCCGCGGCCGCCGAGCCGGTGGGACACCAGCTCGACGACCAGGTTGGGGCGGGGCACCACCGCGAGCCACGGCGCCAGCACCGTCGGGCCGAGGTCGTCGCGGCGCCGGGTGGCGACCGCGCCCAGCTCCGAGGACGGCCCGAGCAGCACGAGCACGTCACCGCCCGCGAGGTGGGGGGCCAGCAGGTCGAGCGTTGCGACCGGTCGCCCGCGCTCCCCGGACAGGTGGACCGAGGACACCATCCGGCACAGGGCCGCCCAGCCGGCCCGGCCCATGGCCAGGAAGGTGACGCGGGCGCCGCCCCCCTGCTGTGGTGACGGGTCGCGGGACACGCCCCCGCGCACCGGCGTACGACGTCGGGGCGGGCGCCCACCTCCCCCGGTCGGCGCGCCCCCGATCGCCATGTCGGTGGTCGGGGCGACCGCGAGGTCGACCCCGAGCACCGGCCGGACGCCGGCCCGGCGGGCGGCGCCCACGAACTTCACCGCGCCGTAGGTGCCGTCACGATCGGTGAGGGCAAGCGTGTCCATGCCGTGCTCGACCGCCCGCTGGACGAGCACGTGGGGGTGGGACGCGCCGTATCGCAGGGAGAACCCGGAGGCGACGTGGAGGTGGACGAACGGGTCTGACGACACCTCGCCCCGCCCTCAGGCGACGCTGGCGTGCGGGACCAGGCCGAGCGCCTGCTCGACCACGGCGAGGAACCGGTCGGCGTCGCGCACCAGGTCGTCGGCCTCCCGCTCGGTCACGGCCCGGGTGGACCCGGCCTCGGCGGCGGCGCGCTTGCCGGCACCGGCGGCGAAGAAGCTCGCCCACTCGGTCAGCTCGGGAGCCACCTCGGCGAGCAGGACCCACGCGTTCTTCTGCCGGCGGCCCCGCGGAGCCGGGCGGGCCCGGGCAGCGAGCAGGGCGGCCGCGGCGCAGAGCGCCGCGACGTGGGCGCAGGCATAACGAGTCGGCACGTCGCGCGCCGTGATGGAGTCGCGCAGCGACGTCGCGGACCGCTCGAGGTAGGAGTGCGAGGTGGCGGGGAGCATGTGGGGTCCGACGGAGGGCCCGGGGCTGGTCGTCGAGGTCATCGCCGGCCCTCAGTCCAGGCACCCGACGAGCTGCCAGCGCCCCTCGGTCCAGTCGAAGGAGAGGTCGAAGACGCCGTAGGACTGCTGGTCGCCGGACTGCTGCTGCCCGCCCTGGATCCCGCGGCCGGCCTCCACCCGCCACAGCTCGCGCTCGGCGACGAGGTCGGTGATCGTCCTCGACTCCGCGGCGTCGTGCCCGCCGTCGGACCCGCCGTCCGACGCCCCCTGCCACCAGGGACCGGTCTCCACCCAGTGCGCGACGACGGCGCGAACCTTCCACAACCTGCCCCGCCACAGGAACTGGTCGGGGTCCTCCGCCTCGCCTCGTCGCACCTCGACGGGGTCGTCGTACTGCCTCATCGCGCCTCCTCGCACATCCGTCGACCCCGGGGCCGACCCGGGGGACGGTGGGGGTCGAGGTCACCGCCACCCGGGTCGCATCGAACACATGTTCGAACAACCAGAACGGTACTCCCCCCCACCGACAGCCCGTCAAGGGCTGACGCGACTCCCGAGGAAGGAGCCCGAGGACGGAGCCCGAGGACGACGGGAGTGGACCGCGCGGCGGACGCGCCGGGCGGACGTCAGACCCGACGCAGGTAGGCCGTCGTCTCGCGCTGCCAGAGGAAGAACGACAGCACCAGGCCCTCGACGATCACCAGGGCCGACAGCACCACGAAGATGACCGGGAGGTTGTTGTCGAGGCCGACCACGCCGACCAGCACGCCGACGCCGGCGGTGGCGGTGAGGACCGGGCGGGTCCAGCCGTAGCCGCCGACGAAGAAGGAGCCGAGCACGAGCACCAGCAGGGTGAAGCCGACGAACGCGACGACCGAGAGGGCGACGAACCCCGGCACGATGGGGCTGTCGCGCAGCAGCTCGATGCCGCCCTGGGAGAGGATCTCCTGCGCCGACGGGTTGCCCTTGGCCCAGCCGAGGATGACGTCGTCGCGCATCAGCCAGATCAGCAGCGTGATCACGCCGGACGTGGCCACGATCAGTCCGAGCACTCGCATGCTGTTGACCACGGATCCCGGCAGGTCGCGCGCCATCTTGAAGTCCCCCTGAGGCTCGTCGTCGTTCGTCGCTAGGCTCGCATCATGTCGACCGAGCACGCATCGATCACCTCATTTCGAGGCGACCTCACCCGGCGCGGCGGCGCCGGTGACGTGGTCATCCTGCCCGACAGCGCCCACACTGCGGCACTCGCCGCGGCGGCGCTCGGGTGCGAGGTCGGCGCCATCGCCAACAGCCTGCTCTTCGACGGTGACGGCGAGCCCGTCCTCATCCTCACCTCCGGTGCCCACCGCGTCGACACGGCGTCGGTCGCCGACCGCATCGGCGTGACCCGGCTCAAGCGTGCCGACCCCGACTTCGTGCGCCGCCACACCGGTCAGGTGATCGGCGGCGTCTCCCCCATCGACCACCCGGCGCCGATCCGCACCTGGATCGACCCGTGGCTGCGTCGGCACGACGTCGTGTGGGCTGCGGCCGGCCACCCCGCCGCGGTGTTCTCGACGTCGTACGACGAGCTGGTGGCGATGACCGGCGCGGTCGAGGTCGAGGTGGACTGATGGGGACCCGCTGATGGACGCCCTGGCCCTCACCTTCTCCAGCGGGTGGGCAAGTGGCATCAACGCCTACCTCGTCGTGCTGGTGCTGGGCATCGCCGACCGGGTCGGCTCCTACGCCGACATCCCCGACGCCCTCGGCCGCTGGGACGTGCTGGCCGCGGCCGGCTTCATGTTCGCGATGGAGTTCGTCGCCGACAAGATCCCCTACATCGACTCGACCTGGGACGCCATCTCCACCGCGATCCGGCCGACCGTCGGCGCGGTCATCGGCGTGCTGCTCGCCGGCGACGCCGCCTCGCTGGACCAGGCCGTGCTCGGCGTCGTCGGCGGCGGCACCGCGCTCCTGAGCCACCTGGCCAAGGCCGGCGGCCGGCTGGCCATCAACTCCTCCCCCGAGCCGGTGACCAACATCGGGGCCAGCCTCACCGAGGACGCCGCCGTGCTCGGGGTGGTGTGGTTCTCGCTCGAGCACCCGCAGGCAGCCGCCGCGATCGCCGGTGTCCTGCTCCTCACCGGCCTGGGCCTGCTGCTGGTCCTCACCCGGCTGGTGCGCCGCGGCTGGCGGCGCTGGAAGAACAAGGAACCCGTCGAGCGGGCGACCTAGCGGACGCCTAGGGTTCCCCCGTGGCTCGTGTGGTGGTGGTCGGAGGTGGCTTCAGCGGCATGGCGGCCGCTGCCCGGCTGGCCAAGCTGGGGCACGCGGTCACGATCCTCGAGCGTGCCGAGCATCTCGGGGGCGCGCTGACCACGGTCGAGCACGACGGCTTCGCGTGGGACGCCGGGCCGACCACGACGCTCCTGCCGGCGGTCGTGCGCGACCTGTTCCGGAAGTCGGGCCGCCCGCTCGAGCGCGAGCTCGACCTCCAGCCGCTCGACCTGGTCCGCGAGCACCGCTTCGCCGACGGCTCGACGGTACGGCTGCCCGGCGGCTCGCGAGCCGCCCAGCTCGCGGCCGTCGAGTCCCTCGGCGAGGGCCTCGGCCGGCAGTGGGTCGACCACGTGGCGTCGTACGGCGAGCTGTGGGAGCTGCTGCGCAAGGAGTGGTACGAGCGGCCCTACGACCCCGACGTCGCGCCACGCGAGCTCGTGGCGATGCTCGACCGGCGCGAGTCGCTGCACAAGCGGCTTCGTCGGTCGCTCGACGACGAGCGGCTGCGGCTGCTCGCCGGCCACCGGGTCGTCATGGACGGCCACGACCTGCGCCGGGCGCCGGTGCTCGCCGGCGTCGACGTCTACCTCGAGCAGCGCTTCGGGTCGTGGACCGTCCCCGGCGGGCTCGCCGCCCTCGGCGTGGCGATGGCCGACCGCCTCGCGCTGCGGGGCGTCACCGTGCTGACCGGCACTCCGGCGACCGACCTCGTCGTGCGCGACGGCCGGGTCGCGGCGGTCCGGACCGCGGTCGGCGAGGTCGACACCGACCACGTGGTCGTCGCGATCGACCCGCGGCGGCTGCCCGCCCTCGCGTCGTACGTCCGGCGCACGATGCCTGCCTTCCCGCCGGTCGTGTGCCACGTGGGGCTCGAGGGCGAAGTGCCCGACCTGCCCCACGAGGTGGTGCTTCACGGAGACCCGCTGCTGGTGGTGCGCACGGGTGGCCGGGCGCCCGACGGTGCGGCGGCGTGGACGGTGCTGGCACGCGGCCTCATCGCGGAGGACGTCCTGACGGCGCTGGCGCGCCACGGCCTCGACGTCCGCAGACAGGTCGTCGCCCGCGTCGACCGCACGCCGGCCGACCTCGTCGAGGCGTGGGGCGGCTCGCCGCACGGCGTGCAGTGGCAGGGTCCCCGCACGGCCCGCGCGCGGCTCGGCCCGCGGACGCCGATCGCCGGCGTGCTGGCC
>NZ_JBFUJV010000042.1:0-8381 GCF_056401175.1 Nocardioides sp. P4_G10
CTCAATACTCTGTGGTCGATACACGCCACCGAGGCTCTGATGCAGGTCGTAGATGTAGGACTTCGACACGCCGCTGACCCGGGCAGCCTGCATCGGGTTCAGCCCCGAACGCAGCAGCCCGATCACCTCCAACCGACGCGACTCAGCCAACTTCAGTCCAGCCACAACACCCTCCAAACATCAGGCGTTGCAACAATCCCCTGACGCCAAGGAGACTTACACCTGGGAGCAGGACATGAGGCGCGGGGGTTGGCCGACCAAGCGCACTTCCTGGATGCAGACCCTCCATGGCCGAGCCCCGACAACCCCATGCTCATTGCTCTACTCCACGACGCCCGCAAGAACATCGCCGCCGGCATGACGACGGACATTGCGATGCTGCACCTCGCGACGCACTGCTGGTTTGAAGGCGGGATCGAGGGCTACGACCGTGGTCAACTCGACGCGCGATCTGACGCCCGTTCATAGCCGCGGTCGGTTGGCTCTGAACCCACAGCATCGGACCTTGAGGTCCTGTCTGCACCCAGCACAGCTGCACGACGGGGTGAGAGATGTGTGCAGCAGTCACTTCAGCGAGTTCTCCTGGCTTGTTCGACGGCTACGTCCACAGGTGCTTCAGGGCAACCGAGCCTCGACCCGAACCAGCAACCCTCCGATGCCGCTCCGGGTGCCCGAGGGTTGGACGCGATTTGACGATGGTTGCGACGAATGCGCGCCCGACCTACGCAAACTCCTCGAACTATTGAGCTTCCCTGCCAATCGTTTCCAGCCTCTGACGGAGCTAATGGCCTGTTTCTGGACACCATCGAATGCTGACAAAGTCTTCAGGCAGCGCAGCGAGGTGGTCGTTCAGGATGCGGTTTCTCCGAAGGCCGGCGCTCTGACCGCTGTCGCACTTTTTCCAGTGTCGCACCAGCCGTCGGGGCCGGCAGTCCGGTCGCATCGGTGATGACGCGCATGAAGTGCTCGGGTCGCTGAACGCCGCGCTGGGGCCGGCGTTCGCCGCCTGCTTCGATGAGCAGGGTGGGGAACGCGGTGGCTCCGAGGGTGTAGGCGGCCCGGAGGTCTGCGACGAACAACTCCTAGGCGCGGCCGTCGTCGAGTCGCTGCTGGATGGCGTCGACGTCGACGTCGGCCTTGGTGGCTGCGTCGGTCCACACGCGGGACCGGGTGATGTTGCGGCCCCGGACGAAGAGCTCTTCGCGGAGCCGGCGAAGCATCCGCGTGTCGCTCTCGGGGGCGACGTCGCGGGCGGCGGCGAGGACCATGGACGGCGGGTAGGAGGAGGTGATGGGGTCGTTCTTCCACACGCTCACGCTCATCGCCTGGCCGGTGTGCCCGGCCATCTCACGCTAGTGGTGGGCGACGTCGTCGAAGCCGTGGATGCCGTTGCCGGCGTCGGAGAAATCCTTCCCCGCTGGGCAGCAGTCCCCCGTACACGTGGCGTACGTCGAGGCGGTCGCCGTAGGTGTACTCGACTGCACGCCAGGCGGGCTCCATGGCCCAGCAGGCTGAGCAGATCGGGTCGGTCACGTAGGTGACCGAGACGCGCTGCGCCGCTTCGGGAACGGTCCCGCAAACACCAGTGGCCACGAGGCACAACAGTTCCGCAACCGACGGGGCGGGCAAGTGGACATGAGCCTGCGGTGCGTTGAGCAGACCGGCTGCCGGACGGTGCTGGATGTGCTGGGGGTCGTTGCTGTTGCTCATGTCCGTAGAGACGCCGCACATGGACCGCACGCGAGTTTGGATTGGGGTGACCTGGGACACGCCTGCGCGGGCTCCCGGGACAGCGTCAGACGCGTCGCCGGTCGAGGATGTCGGCGACAACGGCTCGAAGCCAGACGTGGCCGCCGTCGGTCGCCCACTGCCGGTCCCACCACAACGTGAGCTGCAGGGCTTGCACCGGCCACGGGCAGGACAGGAGACGCGTGTTGGTCGCCTCCGACAGCTCCATGGCCAGCCGCTCCTGGACGAGCCCGACGCGTCGGGTCCTTCGGACCAGGAACGGGACGGCCGCGAAGGTGTCCGTCGTGGTGGTGACGCGCACCTCGAGGCCCTGGGAGTTCAGCCCGTCGGTCAGCAGCCTGAGCACCTCGCCGCGCACCGTGGGGGCGACCCATTCGGCGTCGCGCAGGTCGTCCAACGTCAGGTGGTCGCCGAAGCCGGCGGCTTCGTCGACGACGCAGACCCAACGGTCAGTAAGCGTCCCGCTGTGGTTCTCGCCCGTGAGCATCTCTCTGGGCGCGATCCACCCGTCAGCGGCGGGCAGGACGTCCTTGTGCGCCTTGGCTAGGGAGAACGGTGAGACGAGCTGCACGCGCGCCGAAGGGGCTTGTGCCGCGACGGCCTGTTGTAGCTCGGTTCCGAGCGTGAGCTGGACGTAATCACTGGCGGCGATGGTGAACTCGCGGGTCGAGGTGGTGGCAGCGAACGCGCTTTGTGTGTCGAGGACGCCTGCGGCTGTCTCGACCGCGGAGCGTGCGGACCGTGCCAGCTGCTCGCCCAGTGGTGTGAGCGTGTAGCCGCCACTGGAGCGGACCATGAGCTGGTCGCCGAACATGCGGCGCAGGCGTGCCAGGGAGGCGCTTGCCGACGGCTGGGTGACGCCAAGTCGTACAGCGGCGCGACTCACGTTGCGTTCGGACAGTAGCGCGTCGAGAGCTGGGATGAGGTTCCAGTCGAGCCGGTTCAGATCACGCACTGTCGCGGCTCCTTGTTGCACTGGCGGGTAGGCCCGGGCAGTTGGGCGGGTAATCGAGGATAGGGGTGGAAGTGGCAGTTGGTCGTCGGTCGTGCGCTGTCGCTGACGGCTGTCGGCCGTATGCGAGAAGCCCCACGCGCCGTGGTCGCGGTGCGGGGTGGGCCCGAGGCTTTACCTCGGACCCACCCCGTCTTGGAGTGTCGCGTCGTCAGCGCGCGGCGTTGACCTTCACAGTGGTGGAGCCGGCCGTGAAGTTCTTCCGGCTCGGGAACACGACTCGGTAGGTGCTCGTGCCACTCGTCGCCTTGGGCAGGGTGAGTGTCACGCGACCGCGTGCGTCGACCTTGCCCTGAGCGACGACCTTGCCGCCGCTGCGAACCAGGACCTTGCCTCGGGGGGTGACCCCGTCGGCGGTGACGCGGACCTTCACGTTCGCACGCATGCCGGGACGGACCTGACGCGAGGCGAAGTTGGCGCGCACCTTCGTGGTTGCCTTCCGAATGGTCACCGTCGAGGAGACCGTGGCGGCCTTCCCTGCGGCGCCCGTGTACGTGAGCGTGACTGCCTGCTTTCCGGCCTTCAGCTTGCGGCCCGCGATGCTCAGCGTCGCGGTGCCGTCAGCTGCGACTGTCGACTCAGCCAGGCTGCGCCCATCGGCAGAAGCGGTCACGGTTCCCGTCGTGGCACCGTCGACTCGAGCGACCAGGCTCGTCGGACGACCGTAGGTTCCCTTGGCGGCGTCGGCACGGAGCGTGACCGGGCCGGCGGGCGGCGTCGTCGTCGGAGGCGTCGTCGGCGGGGTCGTCGGCGGGGTCGTGGGCGGGGTCGTGGGCGGGGTGGTCGGGCCGGCCGGCTCGAGCACGGTCTTCTCGGCGTACGGGGTGAGTACGACCGGGCCGAGCAGACCGTAGTTCTGCAGGTGACCGCGGGCTGCGACCGTGGGGGCGAGGGTGCTCAGCCGGTTGATGAGCGTGGTGGACACGCGCACCTCGATCGTGTTCGAGCCGGCTTGCACGTAGTCGCTCACGTCTGCCGAGCCCGTGGCCTGACTGATCGGGACGTCCTTGTCGTTGATCTTCAGCTGGAAGCTGTCGACCACGGTGCCTAGGTCCAGCGTCGCCCCGTGCTCGGCCGACCATGTCGGCGGCAGGGTGAGGGTCGTGGTGTATCGGCCGACTCCGGACGCGTCGCGGAGCTCGGGGATCTGGCGCCACGACTTGAGACCGGTCATCGAGACGTCGACGACGGACTTACTTGTCGCTGAGGCTGCCGGCCCGAACGTGGTGGCGTAGTCCGACTGCGGTCGCCAGTCTTCGGCCTTGAGGTTCCAGCTGCTGCCGGTCAGGTCGATTGGCGCAGGGACGTCACCGAACGTCGTCGTGACGGAGGTTCCGTCGCTGAGCTCGGTCTTGGCGGTGCCTGCGGTCGTCGAGCGTGCGACGATCCGGTCGCCCTCGTACGCCACGCCGTGGTCGGCGGTGGTGCTGTCAGCATGCACCTTCGCCTCGACGCCACCGAACCGGTCGTCGCCCGCGAGAGCCACGATCATCGACTCATCCCGGTCCAGGGAGACGTTCACGTGAACGCGTCCCTGCGACGTGCGGTACTCGGCGATCGGCGTGATCTCACCGGTCGTCGCGTCGAGGAGGTACGGCCGGCCGGTTCCCTCGAGCGCGACCTCGGTGGTCAGGCCGTTGCCGGTGCCGACGCAGACGTGGCCTCCGGTGCCGGCGCAGACCTGCGGCGGCTCGAAGATCGACTGCTCGGGGCGTCCGTCCGCGCCGACTCGTCCCTCGTTGTAGAGGTAGAAGTACGACGTGGTCGTGTCGGCGTCGACGCGCCGCTGGCTGACCAGCGTGGTCGGAGCCGACGGCTTGGCGGCCGGGGTGATGCCGAGCTCGACGAGCTTCGCAGGCACGGCGGCCTGGTTGGCGACGCGGTGAACGCTCGGCTCAGCGGCGATCTGTGCCACGACCCGCCGCAGAGTGGCGTCGTCGGCGGGGCTGTTGCCGGTCGTGCGGTCGGGCAGGGCGCCGACCATCAGGACCGGCAGACCGGCGCGGGCGTAGCCGAGGATCTTCTCCGCGGTACCGAGCGGCATCGACGTCTTGACCGGGTCGCTGGCGGGCTCGAGGGTCGTGTCGACGATCAGGGCCTTGTAGGAGGGGCCGTCCTCGGCGAGGCGGTTGTTGCTCACCACGGCGTTGGGCAGCTTCATCAGCTCCGGGCTGAGGTAGTCGCGTGTGTAGCCGGCGTTCTGCAGGCCCATGTCTCGCCACGTGCGGAACCCACCGGTGGTGCTCCATGCCTCGGGGTAGAGGAAGTTCTGGTAGAACACCGCGACGTCGACCTTGGCTGCGCCTTGGGTCAGGACCTGCTCGTTGCGGGCGAAGTACTCGTTGTAGGCGAGCGCGTCGGACCAGTTCGGTGTGCGGGGACCCCAGGCGGTTCCGAAGCTAGTGATGCCGAAGTTGGCGTAGCCCGGCCACTGGGCGGTCGGGCTGTCACGGTAGGCGTAGGTGTGGTACACGAGCTTCTTGATGCCGCCGGCGTAGCTCTTCTCCATACGGATGCGGAAGTCCTCGAACGTGCCGAGGTAGTTGCCGGCCGCGAGTGCGCAACACTCGGTTGAGTACCAGGTGTTGCCGGTCATGTGGTTGGCCGACGCGATGGGCAGGTAGTTGTCGATCTCGTCGGAGCCGAACAGGTTCTCGTGCTCTGGGCGGTCCAGGACCGAGGCCACCGCTGCCATGTCGAAGATGGGGGCGGCGTTCTCGCCTTCGGGCTGGATGCGCAGCGACAAATTGTACTCGTCGTGCACGAACTCCTGCATCGGGAGCAGGTGGACGTCCTTCCACAGCTCGGTGCGGGCCTGGGTGATGTCGTCGTGAATACGCGCGTGGCTGCCGTCGGAGAACGTGAACGTGCCCCGCATCGCCGCGGCCAGCTTCGGCATCAGGTCGTAGCCGGCCCGCTCCTGGAAGTCAGCAGCGAAGGTGTTCGTCCACACCTCCTTGGGCGCGCCACGGTCGCTGGAGTGCGAGTCGTAGAAGATGTCGCCGCCGTTGCGTCGCATCATGCTCGCCACGCGCGGGGTGAAGTAGCTGCGCATCGCGGCCACGACCTCGTCGTGGCCCGCGGCGCTGAGTGGGTCGGCCTGCGCGGACGTACCGCGAGCCCAGAACCCGACCAGCTGCCAGCGCGCGCCGGCCGGGGCGGCCGGGGCTGTCCACGCCAGGTCGCCGGCGGTGGAGCCGCCCACGAAACCGGCGGTGTTCTTGCCGGTCACCGTGGAGGTCAGGTCGATGACCGACGCGGGATCGAGCTCGACCTGGCCGGTGATCGCGCACGTGGGCGTGGTGCACCGGTAGGCCTGCACCGCGATCAGCGTGTCGTTGCGTCCAGCTGCAGCGGCAGGTCGCGGCACGGGTCCACTGAAGGCCGTACCGGCTTCGACATTCGCGCGCCCAACAAAGAGGGTCTTGCGGACGTGGTCTTGGTTGAAGGTGTAGCCGATGGTGCCTTTGGTGGGTCCGTGGCTGAGGCTCACCTTGATGCCGAGGGCGTTGGCCTTGGTGTAGATGGCCTCGAGCTGGCTGTTGTTCGGGAAGCCGCCCTGGCCGATCTCGACGCCGCGGATGCCTTTGCCGTACATCTCGTCGAGCTGGGCGACGAGCACCGCGTTGTCCGCAGTCGTCGGAACGTTCCACCGCACCCAGGGCATGTCGTGGTCGGGTGGCGCCGCGAACGTCTCAGCGGTCAGGTCGGTCACTGGATTCATCGACCAGCGATCCGGCGCCACAGCGGAGCTCGTTCCGCTCGGTTCCGCGGTGGCAGGCGCGGACACGCCGGCCCCGAGCAGACCGGCTGCGGCGATGGACAGCGCCAGAGATGGCGCCACGCGCCGGCGCCAGGAGGTTGTCGAAGTCATGTGCTTCCTCTTGAAAAGGTCCCCCCGCGAGGGCGGGACGGGCATAAAGGAATGAGCAGACCCCCGAAGCGAGACCGCGTCATCGAAACGTGGGCGCACCGCGGTGAGACGTCCGAGTGCGGGTGAGCGCGTGGAGGCTTCATCGAGGTTGTCCTACTTCGCTAACGCGCTCCCGGGATGCGGCTGTGCGGGCGCACCCGCCGATGAGCTGGTCGGCGAACAAGACCGAAGGTCGCCGTCACGGTGCAGCTAGCTACCGCACGACCGCCCTTCTGTGAATCGTTTCACTGTGACGACGGTCTCATCCTGTCGGTCGCCGCCTCCCGCCACAAGCCGTCGATGGTCTACACCTGCTGATGAAGCGGTATCGACGAAACAGATACAGACGTGGTGAACGCGGCCGGGATGCAGGCGGCTGAGATGGGGCCCGTGGGGTGGTGGCGGCTCGGATGGTGACGGCTGGCGTGAGGGCGGCTGGCGTGGGGGGCGGACTGTGCCGCGTCGAGTCAGGATCAGCGGTGGTCGATGGCGCTGGCCAGGAGGGCTTCGAGGACGTCGCGCAGCCAGGCGTGGCCCAGGTCGCTCTCCTTCTTCGGGTTCCACCAGAACGTGATGTGCAGGGGTTGCACGAACCAGGGGCAGTCGAGCACCCGGACGCCGGCGGACGCGGCGAGACGCTGTGCGACCGAGCGCTGGACCAGTCCGATGCGCTCGGAACCAGCGACGAGGAACGGCACAGAAGAGAAGGTCTCAGTGCTGACCGCGACGTAGGGCTCGACTCCGTGGGTGGTGAGGCCGTCGGTGAGGACGCGAAGCGTCTCTCCGCGTACGGCTCCCACGACCCAGGGGTACGTCTCGGCGTCCTGCAGGGTGAGGGCCTCGCCGATGCCTGGATGGTCTTTGTCGACGACGCAAACCCAGCGATCGGGCGCGGAACCGAGGTGCTCGTGACCGGGCAGCACTTCCCGGGGTGCCAGCCAGCCGTCGGTGGCTTCGACGAGCTCGTCCTCGCTGTTGAACTGGGAGCTGAAGGGGGCGAGGAATAGCACGCGTACCCCGGGTGCGTGATGGGCGATCTCGGTGAGGAGCCGGGGCGCGAAGGCCATTTGCAGGTAGTCGCTGGCGACGATGCGGAACATGCGGGTGCTGGTGGCCGGGTCGAAGTCGGTCGAGGCCGACGCGAGTGCTGACACGGCCTCGATGGCCTGGCGGGTTGTGATGGCGAGGTGCTCTGCGAGCGGGGTGAGCTCGTAGGTGTTCCCGCGCCGCACAAGCAGTTCGTCGTCGAACTGTCGTCGGAGGCGGGCGAGGGCGTTGCTGACCGCGGGCTGGCTCATCCCGAGCCGGCGTGCTGCCCGAGAAACGCTTCGTTCGGCGAGGAGCGCCTCGAGGGTGGGGATCAGGTTCAGGTCCACAACTGGGTGTGCTCCGTCCGGTTCTGGCGCCCGCGCGGGACCGTCGGCGGCAGCGCATGTGGTGGTGAGACGGGCCTGAGCTGGACTTCGACTGGCTGACACGTGCGGCTGGCAGCCCAGCTCGGACTTGCGTCATCGTCCGCACTTCATCATGACGTGCGGACGTCGTGGCGGGGCAGCTTCCCCCCATCTCAGATTGTGCACACGTCCGTTCCCGACCTCGGCCCGAACCTCGGTCGCCCGGACTGGTGTCCGGGGGTGGGGGTCGAAGGGTTGGGGGCTGCTCTTCGGGGGGCGCTTGTTCGTGGCTGTCGAGCGCATGGGCGTGGGG
>NZ_JBFUJV010000043.1:0-7371 GCF_056401175.1 Nocardioides sp. P4_G10
CGGCCGCGGCCCGCTACCTGTCGGACTCCTCCTCCAAGGGCAAGGTCGCGCTGACCGGTCTGGGCACCCCCAACCAGATGCGTGAGTACGTCGAGAACGGCACCGTCGAGTCCTTCGCACTGTGGAACCCGAGCGACCTCGGCGCCCTCGCCACATACGCCGCGGCCGCCCTGGCCAACGGCGACATCTCGGGCGAGGAGGGCGACTCCTTCGAGGCGGGCGACCTCGGCGAGTTCGAGGTCGGCGCCGACGGCGTCGTCCTGCTCGGTGAGCCGTTCACCTTCAACGCCGACAACATCGCCGACTTCGACTTCTGACCGGCCGGTCCTAGGTCGGCTGCGCCACCTCCAACTCCCGGGTCCGGTCGAACGATCCTCCGGCCGGACCCGGGAAGCACCAGCTTCATGCACCGACTCGCCAGTGCACCTGGGGACCCGTCTCCTGTCCGGCGCGAATGTCGACCGTGCTTGTCAGCCTCCGCGTCTGCGTCGCCAGCCATCTCCCTAGACGTGCGTTCGTACGTGCGTCCGTCAGCGGGCTCGTCCACGCAGGAATGGCGCCGCCTCGAGGGATCGCGCGGATACACAGGATTGGCCGAGGTGAACCCCGAGAAAGGACCATCCATGCCAGACCATGATCTGACGGAGGCCGACGTTGCCCTGCTGGGGTTCTTGTCCCAAGGTTGGACGAGTCAGCGAATCGCCACCGAGTTGGGAGCACCCGTGCGCCGGGTCAGAAATGATGTGAAGGCGGTGCGCAGCAAGCTGAATGCCCGGAACAACACGCACGCCGTCGTCCTCGCCCTGCGCGCCCACATCCTGTGATGCACGTACACCGAGCGTCCCGCTCCTCGAGCGGGGTGTGGCGCACGGTCTTGGTGGCTGGCATGGCGTCGTACCTCGATGCCGGCGCCATCATTGCCTCAGGACTGGTCGTCGGCGGGTTCTACGCTGACGCGCTCAACCTCAACGCCGCGGGCACCGGGCTGCTGCTCGGCGCCCACACCTTCGCCTTCGCAACAGGTGCCATCGCGGGCGGCCGCGCAGGCGATCGACTGGGCCGCCGACGCGTCCTGGTCGCATCGCTCGTTCTGTACGCGGCGGGGGTGGCCCTCCTGGCGTCTGCGTGGAGCGTGAGCAGCCTCGCCCTCGGCCTGGTCATCTCAGGGTTGGCCATCGGCGCCGACCTGCCCACCTCGCTCGCGATGGTCGGCGAGAGCGCCCCGGCCGGCGCCAAGGGCAGGGCCATCGCCTTCACTCAGGCGCTCTGGGTCGTGGGCATCGCAGCGACGGGCCTCCTGGGAGTGCTTCTGGCTGASTTAGGCGCCACTGCTGGCCGCCTCATCTACTTGCACCTGCTCGTGGTGGCCGTGGTCGTGCTCGCCTTCCGGATGGAGCTGAAAGAGTCGCCCGAATGGGCCCGCGAGATGCAACGACTCCGTAACGCCGCACCCACGCCCACCAGAGGGACCGGGCCGCTCATTCGCCTCGACCTGCTCGCCTCTGCGACCRGACTGAGCGCCATCTCCCTGGCTGTGTACTACACCGCATGGAACCTGGGCGCGAACACATTGGGGCAGTTCAAGACCTACCTGTGGATCAAGGCCATGGACGGCACCGAGCGAGGGGCCGCAGTCCTCATCCTGCTCGGCATCCCAGTCGGGCTGAGTCTATCGGTCGTCTTCGCGCTCCTGGCCGATGGCCGGCGGCGACATCGCTGGATCGTCTCCGGTGCGCTGATCTCGACCGCCGGCTGGCTCGCGGTCGCGATCTGGCCGACCCCCCAGGGGTTCATCATCCTGGTCGTCTGTTTTGCCGCCGGGGCACCGTTCTCCGGCGAGACCGCCTTCAAGCTCTGGACCCAGCAGCTCCTACCCACCCTGCACCGTGCGGCCGTGCAAGGAACCGCGCTGGCGGTAGCGCGCGTCGTCGCAGCCGCAGCCGCCGTCTTCACCCCGGCCGTGGCGCTCGAGAGCCCGCGCTCGCTCTTCGTCACCCTGTTCGTCCTCAGTGCGCTGTCGACCGCGATCGCGACCTGGTGGATACCGCGTCTGGACCGTCACCATCGCCCGCCGGCGTGGTGAGCTTCACCATGGCGGGCTGCGGTGTGCGTTCGAGGTGTCCCGGTGGGCTACAGCGTCGACCGGGGCTACAACGTCGACTGGCGCGCCACGAGCTCGGGCTTGAACACCTGGTTGTGGTGAACGTGCCCTGAGGTGTTCGACTCCTCGATGAGCAGGCGCCCCGCTGCGCGTCCGAGCTCGGCTCTGGGCTGGCTGACCGAGGTGACGGGGATGGCTGCGGCACGTGCGAAGTCGATGTCGTCGTAGCCGACGATCGCCAGGTCGCCGGGCACCTGGCACCCCGTCGCGATGGCATGCTGCAGCATCCCCAGCGCTAATAGGTCGTTGGCGCAGAACACCGCGGTGGGACGCCGCCGCTTCGGCAGTCCGGCGAGGCGTTCGCCGGCCGCTCGGCCTTGGTCGACGTCCAGCCCTTCGGTGCCGAGCACCGTCAGGTTGGCGCCGTCGAGTCCGGCCTCCCGCCAGGCCTGACGGGCGCCCTCGATCCGGTCCTTTACCTGGGTGAGGTCGCTGGGACCACCGACGAACGCGGCCCTCTCGTGACCGAGGTCGACCAGGTGCTGGATGGCCAGCTGCCCACCCAGGACGTCATCGACCGACACGCTGCAGATCTCGTGGCTCGTGCGCGCACCCACGACCACCAACGGGACCGATGCGGCGATCTCGGCCAGGTGTCCGGCTGAGGGGTCCAGCGGGGTGACCAGGATGCCGGCGACTCGCATCTCCCGCAGACGCTCGAGGTGCGCCACCTCCCGCTCGGCCCTGTTGCTGCTGTTGCACAAGAACAGCGACAGGCTCTCGGCCTCGGCTGTGGACTCGATGCCTGACGACACGTCGGTGAAGAAGGGGTTCGTGGCATCGAGCATGACGTACCCCACAGTGCTGGAGCGGCCAGCACGCAGGTGGCGGGCGGACTCGTTGCGAACGAACCCCAGCTGCGCCATCGCGTCCTGCACCCGAGCGACGTTCGCAGCCGTCACCCGGTGGGGCCGGTTGAGGACGTTCGACACCGTGCCCAGCGACACCCCCGCCAGGGTCGCGACGTCATCCATGCGCGGGGCGCGACCCAGCGCGGACTGAACAACCACGCCGGGCACCAGCTGCTTCGCGGGCCGCGGGACACGTCCCTGGGTGGACCGGTTCGTCATCGACATCCTCTTGAAACGTTCAGAGCGTTGCGCCCTGCAGAGGTGGCGCGCGGACCTTCACGGTAGCGCTCGAGACCCCTGCTTACAGGGCTCCACGAGACTCACATTGGTGACTTCCAAGAACGTGCATACGCAGCATACGAACCGTGAATGCCGTAGTTGGTCTGCGCTGTTGCGGTCGTCACAGACGACGTCGCAAACTTGTGACTCACGCCACGTGAAGCGTTTCAGAAGCCCGCGAGTCTGGTTCCCCCGAGCCGGACGGCCAACGCGGGAACGGAGATCGCGTGGGAGCCGCCGAAGGCAGTGGCCGCCCCAGGCGTCCGCGCGATCTCCGCCCACCAGCTCCGGCTGGTCCGTCGACCCCACCGGGATGTCGACCGTCGTCACGCCCGCCTCAACGGGCTACGAAGAAGGAGAACGCATGTCCCAGCGTCCACGCGCTGCGTCGCCTCGGCGACTTAGGGGAGTGATGGCGAGCGCGCTCGCCGTGCTCGCCGTATCTGCCGCCGCCGGCTCCGTCGCCGCGCCCGCGGTGACCGCCTCCGCAGCACCAGCGGCTCCAGCCGCCGCGGCACCGGCCAAGGTCAACTACTGGAACGGGGTCAACCCCGTCACCGAGCTCACGGGCGACACGTTCGCGAACCCGCCGTCCAACGACAAGGCCTGGGTGCGCTGGAACTGGGTTCCCGCGACCACCACGAACGAGCAGCTCCTGAGCGACCTGCAGGACATGGCCGAGGCGAACATTGCGGGTGTGGAGATCGGTCAGGGTGGCAACCCGACCAACGAGCAGCTGTCCGTCATCCTCGACAAGGCCAACGAGCTCGGCATCAAGGTCGGCATCAAGTACTCCGGCGGCGCGCCCGTCACCGGCACGTGGGTGAACACGAACGACTACACCCGCAAGACGCTGACGAACAACCGCACCACGGTCAACGCCGGCGAGAACTTCACCGGCGCCCTGCCCGGTACCGGCACCCTGGTCGCCGTCATCGCCTACCGCTGCTCGAGCGCCACATGTGAGACCACCGGTCCGCGTCAGCTCGACCGGAGCTCGGCGATCAACCTGACCGCGAGCATCACCGACAAGAACACGGCCGGCTTCTTCGGCGGCTCCACGGTCGGGAACATCAACTGGACCGCCCCCGCCACCCCGGCTGGCGCGCAGTGGCAGCTCGTCACGTTCCGCACCTCGGCATTCCAGAACGCCCCCGAGACCCTCACCAAGCAGGGCACTCAGGCGATGATGGACGGCTACGAGGCCCTGTGGACGCCGGAGCTGAAGGCGAAGCTGAAGGCCAACCGTGCCGACATCTTCGTCGACTCCCACCCCACCGACCCGTGGGCGAACGTCACCGAGCTGTGGAGCAGCAGCATGGCCACCGACTTCCAGTCGCGTGCCGGCTACAACCTCGTCCCGGACCTCGCGGCGCTGTTCTACGCCGACTTCCGCTACAGCAACGGGCGCGACCAGCGCGTGCGCAGCGACTTCTACCAGGTCCGCAACGACCTCTACATCGAGAACCGCATCAAGCCGTTCACCGCGTGGTCCAACACGCACGGGATGACGCTGCGGCTGCAGCCGGAGGACCCGAACATCGGTGGCGCCGACGCCCCGTACCAGGACCAGATCGACATGGCGTACAACCTCCAGCGCCCCGAGCACGAGTCGCTCGTGGGTGACAACATCGACATCTGGCGTGCCATCGCCTCGGCGAACAGCTGGACCGGCAACCCGTGGTACTCCGAGGAGTGCTGCGCCGTCGGCAGCCAGAACTACGTCGAGACGCTTCAGGACGTCCAGGCTCGCATGAACAAGTCGTTCGCCGCGGGCATCACCAAGAACGTCTACCACGTGTACCCGACCGGCTACTCGCCGACGAGCACCTGGCCCGGCTACGGCAACTTCGGGCCGACCAGCTTCAGCGGCTCGTGGGGCCCGCGCAACCCCAACTGGGAGTCCGACGCCCCAGAGTTCAACACGTGGATGGCCCGCAACCAACAGGTCGTCACTCAGGGTCGCTCCGACATCGACGTCGCCGTGTACCTGCACTCCTTCGAGTGGCCGGCCGGCTCGCTGGTCAACACCGACGGCTCCCCGTTCAAGAACCGCATGTGGGAAGACCAGGCCATGCAGCGGGCCGGGTACAGCTGGGACTACGTGAACCCGACCCTGCTCGCGTCCAAGGACGCCAAGGTCACCGGCGGAGTCCTCAACGCCGCCGGCCCGTCGTACAAGACGCTCATCGTCAACACCGGCATGCAGACCCCGTGGCACCCGCTGAAGTCCGCCATGCCGGTCGCGACCGCCAAGAAGATGCTCGAGCTCGCAGAGGACGGGATGAAGATCCTCCTCGTCGGCGCCGCCCCGGACACCACCCCCGGTGACAACGGCGACGACGCCGAGCTGCGCGCCGTGTGGTCCGACATCCTCGAGCAGCCCACCGTGCGACGCGTCGCCTCCGAGGCCGGCGTGCCCGCCAAGCTCGCCGCGTGGGGCGTCCAGCCCGACATGAAGCCGTCCGAGCGCTCCACCATGTTCGGCCGCCACCTCAAGGACCGCGCCGCCGGCACGGACTACTACTTCCTCTACAACCAGGGCGAGGAGCGCCTCGACTGGGCCTCTCGCGACATGGTCTACGAGGAGCCCGAGGCCTGCCGCTACACCGGCACCCTCACCCCGTGCCGCCAGAAGGGCGAAGCCGTCGACCTCGACGTCACCCTCACCGGCGAAGGCGCGCCGTACCTGCTCGACACCGTCGACGGCACCATCACGCCCATCAGCAAGTACACGGTCGGCAACGGCACGGTCACGGTCAACGTCGCGCTCGGTCGTGACGAGTCCACCATCGTGGCCCTCACCAAGGACCCCGCTAAGTTCGGCGTGAGCGCCCTCAAGCGGCACGTCGTGTCCACCACCGCCGACCAGGCCGTCGTGTCCGGCGACCAGGTCGTCCTGCGTGACACCGAGCCCGGCACGTACACCGCAGAGCTCTCCGACGGCAGCACCGTCAGCGGCACCATCGGTGCAGCGACCCCTGCGGTCGACCTCACCGACAAGACGTGGAACGTGTCGGTCGAGAAGTGGACCAACGCCAACCCGGTCGGCACCACCGGTGCCGCTGGCGCGGAGATCGCCAAGAACGTCGTCGATGTGACGATGAACGGTCTCAAGGCGTGGCCGGACGTCCCTGAGCTGGCTGGCGTGTCCGGTGTGGGCACCTACTCCATCAACGTCGACATGCCGTCGACCTGGCAGCAGGGCAGCTCGGCCGTCCTGTCGCTCGGGCAGGTCGTCGACACGATGGCGCTCACCGTCAACGGACAGTCGGTCTCCATCGACCCGCTCTCGGCGAAGGCTGACGTCGGCGACTACCTCAAGACCGGCACCAACGCGGTCACCGTCCGGGTCTCGACGACGCTGAACAACCAGCTCGCCACCGTCCTGCCGGCCGTCGCCACCCGCGGCGTCACCCAGGAGTACGGCATCGTCGGCCCGGTCACCCTCACCCCGACCGCCCAGGCCGAGGCCACCGCACCCGGCACCGGCAACCCCGGCACCGCAGTCCCGGCCAACACCGCAACCCCGACCATCACCGGAACCGCGAAGGTCGGCTCCACCCTCCGCTGCGAGCCCGGCACGTGGACGAACGCCACCTCGTTCGCCTACAGCTGGACCGCCAACGGCACCGCCATCGCCGGCACCACCGGCCAGAACCTGGCCCTCGACGCGGCGCTGGTGGACAAGACCGTCGCCTGCACAGTGGTCGCCACCGGCCCCGGCGGCACCGCCACGGCAACGTCCGCCGCGGTCAAGGTCGCCCAGGGTGACGCGCTGAAGGCTACGAAGAAGCCGAAGCTCGTCGGCAAGGCGCACGTGGGGAGCAAGCTCAAGGCTCGCCACGGCCAGTGGGCGCCGGACGCTACCTCCTACACGTACGTGTGGAAGGCGAGCGGCAAGGTCATCAAGGGGGCCACGGGCAAGACCTACAAGGTCAAGGCCAAGGACCGCGGCAAGAAGATCACCGTCACGGTGACCGCACAACTTGCCGGCCACGCGGACGGCAAGGCGACCTCAGCGGCAAAGCGGGTGAGCGGCCGCCGCTGAGACGCAAGGAACAAGCGTGGGCCCGGGAG
>NZ_JBFUJV010000044.1:0-4648 GCF_056401175.1 Nocardioides sp. P4_G10
GCCTGAGCGGGCGCGGGCCGGGGCGCCTGGGCGGGCGCTTGGGCGGGCGGCGGGGTCGCCGCGGGTCGAGCGAGGTCGGCGGGCAGCGGCTGGCGGCGCATGGAGTGCTCGGTGCGCTCGGGGGTCCGCACCTGCTCGACGGGCGGCGCCGGGACGAGCCGCATCGCGGTGAGGTTGACGATGTGGCGCGGGCCGTCGTCGACGGCGGTGTCGGCGACCTCGACGACCGGGCGTACGTCGACCACGACGGTGTTGGTCAGGTGGTCGTGCCAGCCGCGGCGCTGGCGGCCGCGGTCCTCCACGGCCGTCCAGGCCAGGGTGGCCAGGCCGATGCCGAAGGTGGGTAGTCCCGCCACGCCCAGCACGAGCGACCGGAGCAGCGCCGGGCCGACCCCGATGGGGGTGCCGGTGCCGTGGTGCACCACGCGCAGGCCGGTCACCGCCTTGCCGGGCGACATGCCGGTGAGGCCGACCACGACGGACAGCACCAGCCAGAGGAGCACCGTCGCACCGGCGACCGCGCCGACCACTGTCCACACGTCGTCGGAGACGAGCAGCGCGGTCGCCACGCCGACGCCGGCGATGACGGTCCAGGCGAGGAGGCGGTCGATGACGAGGGCGGCGAAGCGACGTTCGAGCTGGGCGATGGGGTAGGTCATGGCCTGGGGGTGCTGGGTCACGGGGGGGTCTCGGTGGGTGTTGATCAGGGGTTGGTGACCTGGATGGTCACGCCGTCGCCGAGGTCGAGGACGGCGCCGGGGATCAGGCTGACGGCGATGCCGGGCTTGAGGTCCTCGGCGTCGAGACCCGGTTGGGCCAGGACGGTGCCGTTGGTGGAGCCGAGGTCGGTCGCGATGGCCGACCCGTGGTCGGCCCCCGCGCCCGGGCGGATCTCGAGGTGGGTCGAGGAGATCTCCTGGTGCGGGCTGGGCACCGTCACGACGTGGGGCTGGTCGTGGGAGGCGAAGCGGCCCGCCTCGGGCGCGCGGCCCACCAGCACGGTGCGGTCGACGGCGACCACGTCGCCGGTGGAGAAGACGAGGGACGCGACCGGCTGCGAGACCACGTCCGGCGCGATCTCCTGGCCGGGGATGGGCGGGCGCTCGAAGTCGGCGTGCGAGGGGCCGACCTGGGTCTGGCCGTCACGGTCGGGCCACTCGTCCTCGACGACGGGGGTCTCGCCGGTCGGCGTCGGGTCGTCGCCGGGCGCGCCGAACTGCATCGGCGCGGCGGGCGGCGCGGGGGCCGCCTGGGGCTCCGGGGTGGGCTCGGGGTCGGGCTCGGGCTCCGGGGCCGCCTCGAGGGCGGGCTCGGGGTCCGGCTCCGGAGCGGCCTCGGGAACGACGACGGGCGGGGGCTCGTCGGCCGCGGCGCCCGAGGCGGACGCGGACGGCGTACCGAACTCCACGACCGAGACGCGGGCCAGGCCGGCGGTGAGGGGGTGGTCGGCGGAGCCCTCGCCGGTGAGCGTCACCCGGACGGTGGTCACGCCCGTGAGGACCTGCTCGGCCCAGGTGGCGCCCGGGGACGCGCTGAGGATCTCCTCGCCACCGGTCGAGGACACGGTCGCGGTGGGCGCACCCCGCACGATGAGGCGGGTCGCGTCGTCGTCGTGGGCGACGAGGGCGAAGTGGTCGAGCGAGGACAGCCCGCCTGCGAGCAGGGCATCGAGCAGGGCGTCGGCCGCGGCACCGGAGTCGGCGAGGTCCCACAGCGTGGCCACCCGACCGCGCTGGCTGACGGGCAGCAGGACCGTCACCCCGTCGCCGACGACGGCGTACCAGTCCCCCGGCGCGAACCTCGCCTCAGTGCTCACAGTCGTCCCCCCAGCTTCGATTCGAGACTCTCCTGCTGGCGCCGGGAGTCATAGGTCGCGTCCTTCACCAATCCCACCACATCGACCACCACCGCCGTGGCGTTGTCGCGACCACCGGCCGCGACCGCGGCCCGCACCAGCGCGTCGGCGGCGTCGCGGGGGTCGGCGACGGACTCGAGGATCTCCTCGATCTCCTTGTCACCGATCATCCCGGTCACGCCGTCACTGCACAGCAGGAGGCGCTCGACCGAGCCGAGGGGCAGGAGGAAGAAGTCGGGGCGGATCCCCTCAGGGCTGCCGAGCGCGCGGGTGATGACGTGCCGCTCGGGGTGGACCGAGGCTTCCTCGACGGTGATGCGGCCGGCGTCGATGAGCTCCTGGACGACGGAGTGGTCGACGCTCACCTGCTCGAGCCGGCGCTCGACGATGCGGTAGATCCGGGAGTCGCCGAGGTTGGCCAGGAGCCACTTGGTGACGCCGTCGACGACGACCAGGACCGCCACCACGGCGGTCGTGCCGGCGTGCCAGCCGGGCTGCATGGCCCGGTGGGCGTCGCCGTAGTCGACGATGCGCGCCTGTGCCCGGGTGAAGGCGTCGGCGACGAGCTCGGCCCCGCGGCGCGGGTCGTAGGACTCGGCGAGGCGCTGGAACTCCTCGACCACCATCTGGCTCGCGACGTCGCCGCCGGAGTGGCCGCCCATGCCGTCGGCGACGACGAAGACGGGAGGCGCCACGAGGTAGGAGTCCTCGTTGACCTTCCGCACCAGACCGACGTCCGTCGACGCCCCGTGGTGCAGATCAACGTCCAGCATGTCGGCCCTCTTCGCCCCGTGTCGAGATGTGGGGCCGCGGTGCCGGCCCGGCGAGTAGCGTAAGAGGGATGTCCAGTTCAGGGCGGACGACACCCGCACGCACCCTCGCCGACCAGCTGCGCAGCTGGCCGGACGACCGGCTCGTGGCGCTGCTCAGGGCCCGTCCAGATCTCGCCACACCCGCCCCTCAAGATTCCTCGCAGCTCGCCTCGCGGGCCGCGACGCGTTCGTCGATCCACCGGGCCCTCGACGGACTGGACCGCCTCGAGCTTTCCGTGCTTGATGCCCTCCTGGTTGCAGGTCAAACCACTTCTGCGGACCTGATCTCGATCGTCCACGCCGACAGGACGCGTACGACGGCGGCGCTGCAGCGGCTGCTCGACCTGGCACTGGCCTGGGAGGCCCCCGGCGGCGTCCGAGCCCTCACCGGCGTGGCGGACGCGATGCGCGGCATGCCCGGCCTCGTCAGCGGGTTGCGCCCGGCCAGCCCCGAGGCCGCGAGCCCGGACGCGCTGGCGGCGCGGATCGCCGAGCTGTCCCCGGCCGCGACCGCGCTGCTGCGCCACGTCGACGACCACGGCGGCGAAGGCACGACGGGATCGGCCCGGCGCACCGTGTCGCCGGCCGAAGCACGCACGCCGGCCGAGGAGCTGATCAGCCGGCGCCTGCTCGTCCCCCGCGAGGGTGACGCCGTCGTGCTGCCCGGCGAGGTCGGCCTGGCGCTCCGTGGTGGCCGGACGACCCGGGAGCCGGTCGACGAGGTGCCGCCGCTGGCGACGTCGTCGCGCGACGCCGCACTCGTCGCCCGGACAGCCGCGGGGGCGGCCTTCGACGTCGTACGCCGGGTGGAGCTGCTGCTCGACCACTGGGGCGTGCAGCCGCCGAGCGTCCTGCGCAGCGGCGGCCTCGCCGTGCGCGACCTCAAGGCGGTGGCACGCGAGCTGCACGTCGACGAGCCCGGAGCGGCGCTGGTGGTGGAGGTGGCGCTGACGTCCGGCCTGATCGCCGAGGCGGCCGCCGCCGACGGGACGCCCTCGTGGCTGCCCACCGACGAGTTCGACCTCTGGTCGGGCCTGCCGCTCGCCGAGCGGTGGACGCGCCTGGTGGGCGGGTGGCTCGCCAGCAGCCGGGTGCCGTCGCTGGTCGGCTCGCGCGACCCGGCGGGCAAGTCCTGGAACGCGCTCGCCCCCGAGCTGTCGAGCGGGCTCGCCGAGGAGGCCCGTCGGCTGGCGCTGCAGGTGCTGGCCGAGGTGCCCGAGGGCGAGGTGCTCGCGATCGGCACCGGCATCGCCTCGCTGGTGCAGCGCATCGCCTGGCTGCGCCCGCGTCGACCCACGATCTTCGCCGACCTGGTCACGGCCGCGCTGGCCGAGGCGGCCGCGCTGGGCGTCACCGGCGCCGGGGGCCTGCCGCCCAGCGGACGGCACGTCGCGGGCGGCGACCTCCCGGCCGCCGCGGAGGCGATCGCCGCGGACCTCCCCCGACCGGTCGACCACGTCCTCCTGCAGGCCGACCTCACGGCCGTCGCCCCCGGACCGCTCGAGACAGAGGTGGCGCGCCGCCTGCACCTGCTCGCCGACGTGGAGTCGCGCGGCGGTGCGACGGTCTACCGCTTCACCTCCGGGTCGCTGCGCCGCGGCTTCGACGCGGGGTGGTCCAGCGGCGAGGTGCGCGACTTCCTCACGACGGTCTCGCAGACGCCGGTCCCCCAGCCCCTGGAGTTCCTCGTCGAGGACGTCGCCCGCACCTTCGGCACCGTGCGGGTCGGGCACGCCGAGGCGTTCCTGCGGGCCGACGACGAGGCCGCGCTCGCCGCGCTGGTGCACGACCCGCGGGGGCGCAGCCTCGGCCTTCGCCTGCTCGCCCCGACGGTCGCGATCGCCACCTCCCCCCTCGACGTCCTGCTCCCCCGGCTCCGCGAACTGGGGGCCGCTCCGGTCGTCGAGGCCGCCGACGGCACGGTCCGCGTGAGCCGCCCCGACCTGCAGCGGGCCCGCGCCCGCCGCGGCCGCCGCCCGGC
>NZ_JBFUJV010000045.1:0-3766 GCF_056401175.1 Nocardioides sp. P4_G10
CGGCTGCACCGCCGTCGTCGCGCCCGCGGTGGCGACGGCCCCTGCGGGCGACTGGCTCCCGGGCTGGCCCGCGGTCTGACCGGCGGCCTGGCCCGTGGGCTCCCCCGCGGGCTGGGCGGCGGGCGGCGCGTCGACGGATGGGCTCGGGGACGTGCCGGCGGCCGTGTCGGTGGTTGGCGCGCCGGCGGTCGCCGTCGGTCCGACGCCGTCGACCGGGCCGTCGGCACCTGCGCCGTCGACCGGGCCGTCGACACCGTGCGTCGCTCCGCTGACCAGGTCGACCGGCGCGGCCAGGAGCAGGATCGCGGGCGGTGGCGAGACGTAGGGGACGGCATCTGCAGTCGTAGCCCCCTCGGCCGGGACTCCGTCCTCCGCCGCGGGGTCCACCGCCTCCTCCCCCGCAGCGTCCGCCGCAGGGTCCGCCACCGGGTCCGCCGCAGGGTCCGCCGCAGGGCCTGCCGCGGTGACGTCGGTCGTCGCCGCTCCGGCGAGGACCTCGGCGGTGGGGTCCCCGCCGGACGCGTCGTCGAGGAGCCGTGCGACCAGCGCGGCGAAGCCGGCCGGCGCCGCGGCGTCGACGGGGGCGACCCCAGCTGCGGGCAGCACGGCCGAGGTCGTGGGTCCCGGTGCGGTGGACGAGGTGATGGTCATGCGGCTCCCTGCCAGCTGGTCATGACGGACTGCACGTAGGCGCGCGTCTCGGGGTAGGGCGGGATCCCGTCGTAGCGCAGGACCGCACCCGGCCCGGCGTTGTAGGCAGCGAGCGCCAGCTCGACGGAGCCGAATCGGGACATCAGGTCGTCCAGGAGGCGGGCGGCCCCGTCGACGGCCTGGACCGGGTCGAAGGAGTCGGCGACACCGAGCCCCCGGGCGGTGGCGGGCATGAGCTGCATCAGCCCCTGGGCGCCGGCGGGGCTCACGGCACGAGGGTCGAAGCCCGACTCCTGCCGCGCGACCGCCGCCAGCAGGGCCGGGTCGACCCCGTGGGTGGTGCCGGCGCGCTGGAAGAGGTCGGCGAAGGGGGTGCCGGCCGGCACCGTGGAGCCGGTGGCTGCGACGGTCCCGGCCGGTGCGACCGGTGGTGCGGTGGTCGAGGACGTGCGGGCGAGCGGCGTCGTACCCGCCGGTGCGGTCGCGAACGGCGCGGGGTCGGTGAGGATGCGACGGATGTAGTCGGGCGGCGTCGTCACCGGCACCACCTGCACCTCACCACCGGGGCGGGGCGCCTCGATCATCATCCCGTTGCCGATGTAGATCGCGATGTGGTCCGCCCCGACGTTGCGGCTGGAGTTGTCCCAGGCGATGAGGTCGCCCGGCAGGGCCTCGGACATGCTCGCCACCGGCGAGCCGGCGCGGGCCTGGTCGGCGGACAGTCGCGGCAGGTCGATCCCGAAGGTCGAGTAGGTCGCCTGCACCAGTCCGGAGCAGTCGACGCCGCGCTCGGGGTCGGTGCCGCCCCAGACGTAGGGGAGCCCGACCATCTCGAGGGCACGGGTCACCACCGCGTCGCCCCTGACCGATCCCGCCGGACCGACCGTGGCGGGTGTGCCGCCCGGAGCGTACGCACTGGTGGTCGCCCCCGGGCCGGTCGTGCGGGACAGCACGTCGGTGAACCCGCCAGGGCTCGTGCCGGCACGCGTGACCGGCAGCATGGCCAGCTGCGCCTGGATCTGCGAGATCCGGGCAGTGACGTCGGCGATGCTCATCTCGGGGTCCCCTCAGACCCCGAGCGGGTGCGCAGCCAGCGCGCCGAGACGAGGTCGTCGACCTCGACCCGCTCGCGGCGCTGGCGCTCGGCACGACGGCGCTCCTCGCGTCGCTCGAGCAGCAGCTCGACGGCCGACAGCCGGGTGCGGTCCAGCTGCCAGTGCTCGCGTGCCATCGCGGTGAGGGTCGTCGCCGAGGTGAGCGCGGCGCGGGAGGCCGTGACGTCGGCCGCGACCGCGGCCGCGGCGTGGCGGGCCGCGCCGAAGGACGCCGGGTCGGCGTCGCGCGGGTCCGGGGTCGCGGCCAGGAGCGCGACCACCGCGTCGAGGCGACGTACGGCCTCGCGCTCGTCCGCAGCGGCCCGGGCGAGGCCGAGCCGGCTGTCCTGCTCGCGGACGCCGCGCACGCGGGCGACGGCCCGCATGCCGGCGTCCGGGTCGGGGGTGCGTGCCATCAGGCCACCAGCTCCCGGAGTCGCTGCCAGGTCTCGGACGTCGGGGTGCTGTCGTCCATGTCCTGCTGCAGGAAGGCGTCGATGGCGGGCATCCGGGCCAGCGCCACGTCCGCGTCGGGGTCGGCGCCGGCGACGTAGGCGCCGATCTCGACGAGCTCGCGCACCGAGCGGTGGGCGGCGAGCAGGCGGCGGAGACGGGTCGCGTCGGCCCGCTGCTCGGGCACGGTCACCGCGCCGGAGACGCGGGAGATCGACTCGAGCACGTCGATGCTGGGGAAGTGCCCGGCCGTCGCGAGACGGCGGGACAGGACGACGTGGCCGTCGAGGATGGACCGGGCGGTGTCGCCGATGGGGTCCTGCATGTCGTCGCCCTCGACGAGCACCGTGTAGAGCCCGGTGATGCTGCCTGCGGGCGAGGTGCCCGCGCGCTCGAGGAGCTGCGGGAGCAGGGTGAACACGCTCGGCGGGTAGCCGCGGGTGGCGGGCGGCTCGCCGGCCGACAGGCCGATCTCCCGCTGCGCCATCGCGACGCGGGTGAGGCTGTCCATCATCAGCACCACGTGCTTGCCGCTGTCGCGGAAGTGCTCGGCGATGCGCGTGGCGACGCTCGCCGCCCGCAACCGCTCGACCGGTGGCGCGTCGGACGTGGCGACGACCACCACCGAGCGGGCCAGCCCCTCGGCCCCGAGGTCGTTCTCGATGAACTCGCGCACCTCGCGACCGCGCTCCCCGACCAGCGCGATGACCGAGACCTCAGCGTCGGTGCCGCGAGCGACCATCGACAGCAGGCTCGACTTGCCGACGCCGGAGCCGGCCATGATGCCGATGCGCTGACCGCGTCCACACGGGGTGAGGGCGTCGAGGGCGCGCACGCCGAGGCCGACCTGCTGGTCGATGCGGGGGCGGCTCATCGCCGCCGGAGCGACCTGGCCGACCCCGACCTGCGGCAGGTGGTCGAGCGAGGGGCCGCCGTCCACGGGACGGCCGAGGCCGTCCAGGACCCGCCCGCGCAGCTCGTCACCGACGCCCACCAGCAGCGGCCCGCCCGTGTGGCGTACGACGTCGCCCACCTGCAGGCCGGTGGTGCTGCCGAGGGGCAGGCAGGTGAGGCCGCCCGGGCCGCTGGCGGCCACCTCCGCGAGGACGCTCGTGCGGCCCTCGACCGAGACGAGGTCGCCGACGGCAGCGGGCAGGCCGGTGATCCGGACCTGGAGGCCGAGCAGCTCGGCCACCCGGCCCAGGCGCAACGGGGCGACGGCGCCGAGGGCGCGGGCCCGCAGCTCGGGCGTGAGGACGGTCATCCCAGCACCCGGGAGAGTCGGTCGAGCGCCTCGTCGACGCGGAGGTCGACGACGTGGTCGTCGGCGTGGGCGACCGCGTCCGCGCGACCCAGCGTGGGGTCCGCGACCACCGCGATCGACAGCTCACGCAGGTCCCCAGCGAGGGCGGCGACGTCGGGGTGCAGGCGGACCGACAGCACCGGGTGCTCCGGCACCAGCCCGGTCACCCGCTCGAGGACGTGCGCAGGGTCGGGGTGTGCCGCGCCGACCAGGGTGCGGGTCAGCTCCAGCGCCAGGGCGCCGGCCTGGTCGTCGACGAGACGGC
>NZ_JBFUJV010000046.1:0-1617 GCF_056401175.1 Nocardioides sp. P4_G10
CTCCGACGCCCTGCCGGTGCTGGCCGCCGGCCCGGGCCAGCTCCCCCTCGACACCGGGCCCCGTGTCCTCGCGCTCGTCCTGGCGGGCACCGTCGCGACCGGGCTCGCAGGGCTCACCACCTGGTGGACCGGCCACGTCCCGGACCGCGCCAGCCTCCCGGCCCGGCTGCGTGAGGAGGTGACCACGTGATCCGGGTGGCGCTCGACGGCCTGCGGTCGCGCTCCCTGCTCTCGCTCGGCACCCTGCTCCTGCTGGTGGTGGCGCTGGGCTCGGCGGTGCTCGGCCCGTCCTTTGCCGCCGCCGTCGGCAACGCGTACGCCGTCACCCGCCTCGAGGAGGAGCGCAACGTCCTGACCGGGCGCACGTGGCAGGTCCGGCCGAGCAGCGCCGTCGACGACCCCGGCGCCCTGCTCGACGACACGCTCGCCCAGCTCGTCCTGCCGGAGGACCAGCACGCGGCCACCGCCCAGCTGGAGACCAGCCGGGTGCTCGCCCCGGGTGCCCTCGGCGAGGTGATGCTCATGGCGAAGCCCGACGCGTGCGCGCACCTCGACCTCGAGGGCCGCTGCCCGGCCGCGCCGGGCGAGGTGGCCGTGCTGGCCGGGGACGCGGAGGAGGACGGCCACGAGATCGGCGACCGGATCGAGCTGGGCGAGCCGTTCGGCACGCTCACCCTCGTCGGCACCTACGCCTATCCCTCGGGCCCGAGGGTCTCGCCCGAGCGGCGCGAGGCGCTCGAGGACTTCTGGTTCGAGCCCGGTCGCCTGGCGTCGGTCCCGGCCACGGTGCGCCCGGGACGCCAGGTCACCGACATCGCCCGGCAGCCGGCGCCCTACCTCGTCGCTCCCGACCAGCTCACCGGGCTGGCGCCGAGCCTGCTCCTGGTCCGGGTCGACAGCCGCATCGACGTACCGACGGACCTCGACGCCGCCGACCTGCCGGCGCTGGCCGAGCGTGCCGCCGCCGACCCGGCGCCGCAGCAGCTCGCGGTGGGCACCGCCGCCGAGATCTCCAACAACGACCTCGACGGCATCGTCGCCGACGTCGAGAGGGAGCGGCGCTCCGCGCTCCTCGCGGTCACGCCGGCCGTGGTCTCCCTCGTCCTCGTCGCCCTCGCCCTGCTGAGTCGCCTGACCTCGGCAGCGGGCGAGCTGCGGGTCCCCGACCTGGCCCTGGCCTCGCTCCGCGGCGCCGACCGCCGGCGGACCTGGCTGCTGGCGCTGAGCGAGCCGCTTCTCCTCGTCGCCCTGGCGGTGCCGGTCGGCGTCGCGGGCGGCGCGGCCCTCACCTGGGCACTCGTGCGCGCGTGGTTGCCCGCCGGGCTGCCGGTCCCGGTGCCGGCGTACGCCGTGCTCGCGTCCGTCGCCGTCGTCGCATGTGCCATCGCGGTCTGCGTCGTCTCGACCCGGGCGGTGCTCGCCCGCAGCCTCGCCGACCAGCTGAGCGGCCAGGCCCGGCCCCGCCCGGCGGGTCGGCTCGCCGTGCTGGTCGCCCTGGCGCTCGTAGCGCTGACCCTCGTCCTCGTGGTCGCCGCCCTCACCCGGCCGGCCGGCGGCGCCACCGACGCCGCCGACCTCGTGCTGCCGCTGCTGATCGCCGCCGTCATGGGGCTCGCC
>NZ_JBFUJV010000047.1:0-1507 GCF_056401175.1 Nocardioides sp. P4_G10
GGCCAGCACCGGCAGGGCGTCGGAGAGGGTCGAGACGACCAGCAGCGTGGCAGCGACGCTCGCCAGGCCGGCCGCGAGCGCCATYACCACGACCTGCAGGCGGCCGGCGGCGTGCTGGTCGGACCGGCGTACGCCGACGAGACGCAGCACCGCGCGCTCGTGGGTGCGCTCGCGTCGCAGCCTCGCGGCCGGCAGCACGACGGCCAGCAGCCCGAGCAGCGCGCCCCCGGCAGCGAGCAGCGCGAACCGCCTCGCGACCCCGTCGTCGGCGGCCTCGACGACCTCGCGCGAGAGCTCGGGGCCCTGACGGGGCGTGCCGACCTGGGTCAGCACGCTCTCGGGAGTGTCCGCACGAGCGAGGACCAGCGGCTCGGCGCGCGCCACGGCACCGGTGCCCGGGACCACGGAGGTCGGCAGGTCGAGCACGGTGCCCGCCGCGCCGACCACGGGCAGGGCGTCGGCGGTCGCCAGGACGCGGGCCGGGCGGGCCATGCCACCGGTGGTCGGGGCCTCCGGCGCGTCAGGCCACTCCACGCTGCTCGTGGCGAGGATCGGGGTGGCCCAGGGCGACCTGTCGGTGGTGAGGTAGCTGGTGCCGGCGCTGCTCGGCCGGACCCGGAGCCGTCCGGGCGTGGCCGCGACCTCGCCCGGGGGTCGCTCGTCGGGCTCGGCCAGCACCCACGGGCGGGCCAGCAGGTCGAGACCGCCGAGGTCGAGCTCGGTCAGGGTGAGGGCCGGCCGCTGGCAGAAGGGCTGGGCCCAGGTGTCGTCGTTGCAGGGGGCGCCGATGGCGACCTCCATGCCGGTCACCCGGCAGCCGGTCTCGCACCGGACGAGGTCGGCGGACACGGTCGTCGGCGTCCCCGGCGTCGGCCGGGCGAAGACGGTCTGGCGGCCCGAGCCGGACGGGCTCACCGTCAGCACGTCGAGGCGCAGGGGGCGCGGGCGGGAGCCGGCGAGGTCGAGGCGGACGGTCATGCGGCGTCCGGTGGTGGTCGGTTCGGGATCGGTCGCGGCGGCAGCGTCGCCGAGGTCGGACACCTCGGCGGAGCCGTCGGCGGCGGCGGTCCCCGCCAGCCGGTCACCCACGACCCGCTCGTAGCGGGCGCTGTCGAGGTAGACCCGACGCGAGATCGGCCGGTCGTCCTCCAGGACCCGGATCGCGGCCATCAGCCACTGGCCGTCCGGGTCGGCCTTGCGGGTCGCCTCGAGCAGTCCGTCGGCAGGGCCGTCGTACGACACCACCAGGGGCGTCGCGGACGTCACGAGCGAGGTGTCGCGCGTCCAGTCGTGGACGGCCAGCGCCGTGTTGGCGGCGCAGCCGAGGAGCACGGCCGAGCCGACCAGGACGGGGAGACCGGTCGCGGCCCGCGGCAGCGCGAGGCGGTGGCCGGCGAGCGACGGCCCGAGGCCGGGACGCCGGGCGAGCCGGCTCGCGACCAGCCGCACCACCGCGGTCGCCAGCAGGCCCGCGGCCAGGCCCACCACCACGGGGGCGGTGAAGGCC
>NZ_JBFUJV010000048.1:0-1369 GCF_056401175.1 Nocardioides sp. P4_G10
CCCCCGGTCGCACCCCCGGTCGCACCGCCCCCGCCGGCCCCCGAGCCGGGCCAGCCCGCCCCCGGGCCGACGCAGCCCCCGACGCAGCCCCCGAGGAAGCCCCCGACGCCGGGCACACCGCCGCCGCCGACGGAGCCGGGTCAGGTCTGAGCGACCCGAGGCCCCAGCGGTCCTCGGCGAGCCTCAGCGCAGGTTGAGTCCCGGCCACTCGGCCGTCGGTTCGGTGGGGATGCCGTTGAGGCGCCGGCGGTAGCGCACGGACGAGTCGAACTCGGCCAGCGCGCTCCACAACCGCTGGTGCGCGGCCCAGGGGAGGGGGCCCGAGGGACGCGCGTTGCCCTCCGGACCGAACTCGTGCCAGGCGGCGCCGAAGCCGATCCAGGCGGGCGTCCAGTCGAAGGCGTCGTCCCAGGCACCTTGCCGCTGCTCGATGAGCCGCCTGCGGAGCTGGAACTCCATCCGCGGCCCGTCGACGACGACGGGTGCCGTGCGCACGGGCCACAGCCACATGTCGTCGGTCATGACCCTCAGCTCCAGGTCCTGGACGACGTCCGGAGCGACCAGCACGGTCGCGACGAGGTGGCGAGGTCCCATGGGGGAACGCTCGCCCGAGTGACGGCCGGCCGTCAAGGGCGACCTGTCAGGAAGTCGACGTCGCCGTCCTCCTCGTCGCCTGCCGCTTGTCGATGGCGCTCGTGGCCAGCGAGGCACCTGCCGCGGCGACGCCCATCCACAGTCGTGGACGGCGTACGCCCCGCCTGGTGAGGGCGCCCTCGGCCCACGCGTCGGCCGACTGACCGCCACGGCTCATCCCGGCGACCGCGGCGCCCAACCCGACGGCGATCCCGGCCTTCGCCGCAGGACCCAGCGTGAACGGAGGCGCATCCCGCTTCTCCCGGTCGACGAGCTTGCCGGGTGTGTGCAGGAAGAGGCCGACGGTGCCGGCGGCGAGCGCTCCCATCCCACCGTGCAGCGCCCAGCGGGTCGGACGCGACCAGCGCTGCACCGGCATGTAGGTCGTGGCGACGCCGGTGAGCACAGCGGTCACGACCTGCGCGGGCCACGACTCGAGCCGACGGTCGGGTCGGACGTCGGGACGGGAGTCAGGAGCCTGCTCATCCATGCCCGCAACCTAGGCAGCCGAGGCAAGTTTCGGCGCGGAGTGGGGGTCCCGACGTGGTCCGCGGTCCTAGGGTGGGTCCATGGACCGGCGGATCTTCGGCATCGAGAACGAGTACGGCGTCACGTGCACGTTCAAGGGGCAGCGCCGGCTGAGCCCCGACGAGGTCGCCCGCTACCTCTTCCGCAAGGTCGTCAGCTGGGGCCGCTCGTCCAACGTGTTCCTGCGCAACGGGGCGCGGCTCTACCT
>NZ_JBFUJV010000049.1:0-790 GCF_056401175.1 Nocardioides sp. P4_G10
AGGTCGTGGGAGACGTCGGCGACGAGCTGGCGCTGCCTGGTCACGGCCGACTCGACCCTGTCCAGCATCCGGTTCATCGTCGCGGCGAGCCGCCTGACCTCGTCGCGCGGTCCGGTCACGACCAGCCTCCGGTCGAGCTGGTGGGGGCCGATGGCGTCGACCTCGGCACGGATGCGATCGAGTCGTCCGAGGGCGCGCCCGACCAGCAGCCAGACCACGGCGCCGAGCGTGAGTACGGCCAGCGGAACGCCGATGAGCAGCAGCGTCCGCAGGCGCCGAGAGGCCTCGTGGGCCGCCTCGAGGCTGCTGCCGACCACCACGGTCACCTCACCACTAGGAGAGGCGCCCGACACGACCCATGCCCGGTAGGTCTCGGTCTCCTGGTCGTCGGGGCCGTCGAACGTGCGCTGCCGTGCCGAGGAGGAGCCGGCCGGTCGCGTGATGGGTCCGCGGCCGGTGATGTTGGCGGAGGCGGCGAGGACTGTGCCGTCCGCGGTGAAGACCTGGGCGACGCCGTCGTCGCCGACCTGCGTCAGCACGTCCGGCAGCCGGTTGCTCTGCACCATCGCGACCAGGTCGTGGGCGGTGGCTTGTGAGGCTTTGTCGGCGCTGGCGATCAGCTGCCGGTCCAGTGTGGTCAGGAGCACCCAGGCGCCGGCAGCCAGGAGCAGGGCGACGGTCGCGACTGCCGTGAAGGTCGTACGGCTGCGGAGGGAGAGGGCGTCGAGGCGACTCACCGGTCGTCGACCACCCGGTAGCCCACCAGCCGCACCGTCTCGAGGCTCGCCCT